>JBJHDC010000007.1:0-38724 GCA_050486345.1 Dehalococcoidia bacterium
GTGTAGCGCGGCGCCACGTCATCAAACAGCGTCTGGACCACGTCGCGGTCATCGATGAACGCGAGGGCCTGCCGGCGCGCGTGGAGGCTGCCCGCCTTGCCCAGGGTGATCATCCGGTCCACCATGCGCTGCGTCTCTTTCGCGCGCGCTTCCGTGGTCAGGACGCCACCGTTGGTGATCACGGACGCCGTCAGCGTGCGGAACATCTGCCGCCGCTGGCCTGTCGGCATATCGAACTTCCGGCCGGCCTTACGGTGTCGCATGGTTCAGTTCCTTGTCTCGTCGCTGTTCGTCAGACCGGACCTAGGTGTTCTCACCGCGGTCGGCTTCTCGCAGCGCTTCCATCAGCGCTGCTCCCAGCGCCCCGACTTCAGCGTCGTCTTCTTCTTCATCATCTGCGGTGGCTACCGCGGCGCTCTGATCGGTCGCGGGGGCGGTTGCCTGCTCATCGTCATCCTCTGCGGGGCGGCGCGAGTCCACACGTGGGGCGGGGAACCCGCTATCCACCAGCTTGTCACGCAGCTCCATGTAGGACTTCTCGCCGAAGTTGCGGAGGGAGAGCAGCTCTTCCTCTGACTTCTCCAGCACCGCGCCCACGGTCACCAGGCCGGAGCGCTTGAGGCAGTTGTACGCACGCACGGACAGGTCCAGCTGCTCAATGGGCATGTCATAGCCCTCGAACGGCGCGGCCTGCGCCTCGCGGACGGGCTCCGCGGCGACTTCCGGGCGGCCCAGGAGCTGGAAGGGGTAGAACTGCTCGCGCAGCACCTCGGATGCCATGGAGACGGCCGCCTGGCCGTCCACGGTGCCGTCCGTCCAGACCTCCAGATCCAGGCGGTCGTAGTTCGTCTCCTGGCCCACGCGGGTGTTGGAGACGCGGTAGTTCACGCGGCGCACCGGTGTGAAGAGGGCGTCCACGGGGATCACGCCAATCGGCAGCCCCTCCGTGACGGACGCCGGCAGGTAGCCGCGCCCGCTCTCCACGTTCAGGTCCACCACCAGCGACGCCTCTGGCGTGTCGAGGGTGGCGAGGTGTTGATCCGGGTTCACGATCTCGTAGTCGGCGGTGGCCTGGATCTGACCCGCCGTGATGTCGCCCTGCCCGGACGCCTCCAGGAAGAGGCGGGCGGGGCGGTCAGCGTAGGCGCGTAGACGTACCTCCTTGAGGTTCAGGAGGAGCTCCGTCACATCTTCCTTCATGCCGGGCACCGTGGAGAACTCGTGCTCCACGCCCTCAATGCGAACAGAGGTAATCGCCGCGCCCGGGAGCGAGGAGAGCAGGACGCGCCGGAGCGCATTGCCCAGCGTGGTCCCGAATCCGCGCTCCAGCGGTTCCGCGACGAGGTGGACGTAATCCTCTTCTTCCGTCTCGATACGAATCTCAGGCTGCAACAGATCGGCCAAGCGGCACCTTCTCTCGTCCAGTGACCACGCTCACGCGCAGTCGACGAGCCATCCAGATCGCGCAGTTAGCGCGAGTAGTATTCGACGACAGCGTTCGGGTTGAAGTGCGCTTCCCAGTCCCCCGGGGTCGGGGTGGCCAGCACACGACCGGACAGCTCGGATCGATCAACCTCGACCCAGCCCGGCACATCCCGTCCGCGAATCTCGTCTTGCAGGATCTTGAAGTACTCAGACTTCTTACCCCGGTCTGTGAACGAGATCTGCGAGCCGACGCGTACGTGGGCGCTGGGGATGTCCAGCTTCTTCCCGTCGACGGCGATGAGACCGTGCGAGACGATCTGACGCGCCTGGTTGCGGGTGGAAGCGAACCCCATCCGGTACACCACGTTATCCAGACGCTCTTCGAGCATCTGCATCAGGTTGTTACCGGTGACGCCCGGTCGCGCGGTCGCGCGGTGGTAGTAGCGCCGGAACTGGCCCTCCATGAGGCCGTACGCAAAGCGCACCTTCTGCTTCTCAATGAGCTGCAGACCCCGGTCGGAGATCTTCCGACGGCGCATCTGACGTGGCCCCGGCGGGAACGGCCGGCGGATGATCGCGCACTTCGCCTTACCGCACAGGGAGACGCCGTAGCGACGACACTTCCGGCACTTTGGCCCAGTGTAACGTGCCATGGAACCTCCTAGTTCCGCGGGCGCCGGCGAGGCCGGCAGCCGTTGTGCGGAATCGGTGTAATGTCTCGGATCGCGGAGACGCGCAAGCCGGAAGCCGCCAGCGCGCGGACCGCAGCCTCACGCCCGGGCCCGGGGCCCTTCACGGCGACCTCGATCTCGCGCATGCCATGCTCCATCGCAGCCTGGGCGGCCTTTTCGGCAGCCAGCTGCGCGGCGTACGGCGTGCTCTTACGCGAGCCCTTGAAGCCCGCGGTGCCCCCGCTGCCCCACGCAATGACGTTCCCGTTGGGGTCGGTCAGCGTGATGATGGTGTTGTTGAACGTGGAGGCTACGAACGCCTTTCCGCGCGGAACATTCTTCCGCTCGCGGCGCCGCACCCGTCCTGACTGTCGTGCTCGACCCATCCGGCGTACGTCCCTTAGTTACTTCGTGGCCTTCTTCTTGTTGGCCACGGTCCGCCGGGTGCCCCGGCGGGTTCGTGCGTTGGTCTTGGTCCGCTGACCACGGACCGGCAGACCGCGGCGATGCCGCTGTCCGCGGTAGCAGTTGATCTCGACCAACCGCTGGATGTTGGAGCGCACGATGCGGCGGAGGTCACCCTCCACCACCATCTCACCCTCCACGACGCCGCGCAGCCGCGCGACCTCGTCATCGGTCAGGTCACGCACCATGGTGTCCGGCGCGATGTTGGTCTGGTTCAGTACCTTGCGCGCCGTGGGCCGTCCCACCCCGTAGATGTACGGGAGCGAGAACCCCACCTGCTTGTCACGCGGAATATCCACCCCGGCGATTCTTGCCATGGCGGCCTCCCCTATCCCTGCCGCTGCTTGTGCTTCGCGGTCTCACAGATCACGCGGAGCTTTCCGTGCCTGCGAATAATCTGGCACTTGTCGCAGCGACGCTTGATCGATGCTGACACCTTCATCGGCGGTTCCTGTTTCTCATTCGTTCGCACCTGGCTCCCTTAGCGGAACCGGTACGTAATTCGTCCTCGGCTCAAGTCGTACGGGCTCAGCTCCACCAGTACCCGGTCTCCCAGCAGGATGCGGATGTAGTTCATGCGCATCCGTCCCGAGATCCCGGCCAGCACGTGGTGCCCGTTCGCGAGTTCGACATCGAACATCGCATTCGGGCGCGCCTCTTTAATGACGCCCTCGACCTCGATCACTTCTTTACGCTGCCGCGGCTCTCGAGGTCCGCGCGACGGCTGTTGCTTTCTTGCCCTGGCCATAATCGCCCGCTCGCTTACGCGACGCGGGTCAGAACCTCCGGCCCGTCGACAGTGATTGCCACCGTCTCCTCGAAATGTGCTGAGAGCGATCCGTCACTCATCACCACGGTCCACTGGTCATCCAACTCCTCGGTGTCGTGTCGCCCCATGGAGAGCATCGGCTCCAGGGCGAACACCATGCCGGGGACAAGCTTGATGCCGGTTCCGGCACGCCCGTGGTTGGGGATGTGCGGGTCCATGTGCATCTTCCGTCCGATCCCGTGCCCGCCGTAGCCACGGACAATCCCGTAGCGGTCGCCGGCACGTTGTCCGATGGCGTGCGAAATGTCGCCCAGCCGGTTTCCCGGCCGCGCGGCCTCAATGCCGGCCCAGAGCGACGCTTTCGTCGTCTCCATGAGCTCCAGCGTCGCGTCGGGCACCTGGCCCACCGCAGCGGTAAACGCGGCATCCGCCACGAATCCCTGATAGGTCACACCCAGGTCAATACTGACGATGTCACCCTCCTGCAGCACACGGTCACTCGGCAATCCGTGCACCAGTTCCTCATTAACGGAGAAGCAGATGGCACCCGGGTACGGCGGCTTGCCGCCGGGCGCGTAGCCAACGAATGTCGGCTCTCCGCCACGTTCCGCGATCGCCTGCTTCGCCAGCCGATCGAGATCGAGCCCGGTCACCCCGGGCCGTACCGCCTCCATCAGCAGCGCTCGAACTTCTGCGTGTACGCGACCAACGGTGCGCATCGCGTCCAGTTCAGCTGCAGACTTAATCTCGACGGACATATGATCTTACGCCCCCGCACCATCTGTTGTCACGGACGACAGCGCGTTCACCAATCGAGCCGTAATGTCGGAGGGTTCACCGGTGCCATCGATCTTGTGCAGCTTGCCCTGGCCGCCGTAGTACTCGGCCAGCTGTTCCGTCCACGTGCGGTTGGTGTCCAGGCGCGCCTTCACGGTGGCTGGCTGGTCATCTTCGCGCTGCGTGAGGCCAGCGCTGCATGAATCGCACACCTCCGCGACCTTCGGCGGGCGCGTCCGGGTGTGATAGATCTCACCGCACTGCGGGCAGGACCAGCGTCCCGTCAGCCGCGCCACCAGCTGTTCTTCCGGCACCTGGATATACAGGACCGCATCGATCTGCTCGCCGCGGCCATCAAGCGCTCGATCGAGCGCTTCCGCCTGCGGGATTGTGCGCGGGAAGCCGTCCAACATCAGCCCCTCGGAAGCATCGGGCTGCTCAATGCGCTCGAGCAGCATGCCGATGGTGACCTCGTCAGGTACGAGCTCGCCACGGGACATGAACTCCTGCGCGCGGAGGCCCAGCTCCGTACCTCGGGCGGCTGCGTCGCGGAACATGTCGCCGGTGGAGATGTGCAGCAGTCCCTGCTGATCCGCGAGGATCTTGGCCTGCGTGCCCTTACCGGCGCCGGGGAGTCCCAGGAGAATCAATCGCATCAGGAGATGAACCCCTCGTAATTGCGCATCATCATCTGCGCTTCAATCTGTCTCATCGTGTCCACAATCACGGCCACCACGATGAGCAATCCGGCTGCGCTAATCTGCAGCGCTTGCACATCGGTCAGCCATGTGGCGAGGAACGGCACCACCGCGATAAAGCCGAGGAAGAGCGCGCCACCCCAGGTGATGCGCACCAGCACACGGGTGATGTACTCCTGCGTGGGTCGCCCCGGTCTGATGCCGGGGATGAATCCGCCCTGCCGTTGTAAGTTCTCGGCCAGGTTCTGCTGGGAGAAGATCACCATCGTATAGAAGAACGTGAACATCACCACCAGCACGAACGTGCCCACCCAGTAGAGCGGATTCGTCGGCGAGAGCCATGATTCCACGGTCCCCGCGAAACTGCTGATCCACCCCACATCCGCCGTTTCAGAGACAAACTGCGCGAACACGGGCGGGAAGATCATGATCGAGGTTGCGAAGATCAGCGGGATCATGCCGGCGCTGTTCACTCGCAACGGAATGTGCGACTGACCCTGCTGGCGGTACATACGTCCGCCCCTGAAACTCGACCTCGCATACTGGACAGGCAGCCGGCGCTGCGCCTCCTGGAACAGCACGATCAGCGCCACGAGCGCAACAGCCACCACGATCAGCAGCATCATGCCGCCGATCGCCGCTCCGGTGCCGGTGAGCACCCCTCGTCCGATCAGTGCCGGTAATCCGGCGACGATGCCGCCGAGGATGATCATCGAGATACCGTTGCCGATGCCCTGTTCCGAAATCAGCTCACCGAGCCAGACCAGGAACATGGTCCCGGCAACGAGGGAGAACAGCGTGGCAATCGTCGGCAGAGCGTTACCGCCGGTGAAACCGATGTTGGTGATGCCGCCGAAGGACTGGATCAGCAGCAGCTGGGCGTAGCCCTGGAAGACGGCAAGCGGCACACATAGCCAGTGCGTGTAGATCTGAATCTGGCGGCGACCGGCTTCACCCTCCTGCGAGAGTTGCTGCAGACGCGGCACCAGTGGCGTGGCCAGCTGCATCACGATGGTGGCGGTGATGTACGGATAGACGCCCAGTGCAGCGACCGACATGTTCTCCAGCGCACCGCCGGAGAAGATGTTCATGAAGCCGAGCACGGCATTGTCGTCGAAGACCTGCCGCAGCTGCTCGGATTCCACCCCGGGGACCGGGATGTGAGCGACGAAGCGGAAAATGATCAACGCGCCGAGCGCGAACATGATCTTGGCGCGAACCTCCGGCTGGCCAAACGCCTCCACCGCCGCCGTGAGGAGGCGCGGACGTCCGGATGAGCCGGGTGACGAGGAAGTCGTGCCGATGGCCATAGCCGGTCAGTCCTCCTGGACGGTTAGTTCTCGTCCTGGGTGGTGGGTTCCACCGCCGGCGCGGCTGCCGCTCGGCGGCGGTGCACGCGGTTGCGCGGTGTGCGGTCAGCCGGCGCCAGCTCCTCAAAGGAGCCGCCAGCGGCGGTGATTGCTTCCTTCGCCGCAGCAGAGAGGCGAGGCGCACGCACCGTGAGGGCGTGCGCGATCTCTCCACGGCTGAGGATCTTGTAGGGCTGATCCGGGGAGTCCAGCAGACGCTCGTTGAAGAGCGCCACGCCGTCCACCGTGGAACCGGCCGGGAAGCGGTCTGCGAGCACGTCCAGATTCAGCGCCAGGAACTCCACCCGCGTGGGGTTCTTGAACCCGCGCAGGTGCGGTGCACGGCGCACGAGCGGAATCTGGCCACCCTCGAACCCGGGGCGCACCTTGCCGCGCTTGCGCTGGCCCTTGAAGCCGCGCCCGGCGAACGTACCCTGGCCGGAGGCGTTGCCTCGACCGATGCGCTTGCGATCCTTCTTGGCGCCCTCAGGCTGCCGGAGCGTGTGCTGGTCCACTACTGGACCTCCTCAACCGTGACCAGGTGGCGCACCTTGTGCACCATGCCGCGGATCTCGGGCCGGTCTTCCTGCTCCACGGTGTGGTGCATTCGCTTCAGCCCCAGCGCACGCACGGTGCGCTTCTGATCCTCGGCATAGCCGATGCCTGACTTCGTCAGTGTGATGCGCAACTTCGCCATGATCCCGTTCCTGCTTCGATTCGTTCGTACCGTGCGGTTAGGCGTTGGCCAGCGCCAGGCGCTCCGCACGTACCTGCTGCGGATCGCGGAGGCCCTGCAGGCCTTGCACGGTCGCGCGCACCACGTTGATGGAATTCGTAGAGCCGTACACCTTGGTCAGCACGTCGGTCACGCCGGCGGCCTCCATCACGGCACGGACGGCGCCACCCGCGATGAGCCCGGTACCAGCGGCCGCCGGGCGCATGATCACCCGCGTCGCCTTGTACTCGGACACCGTGTCGTGGGAGATCGTCGTGTCGCGCATGGGGACCTTGAACATGGAGCGCCGAGCGATGACCCCGCCCTTGCGGATCGCCTCTGGCACCTCGTTCGCGCGGCCCATGCCGAACCCGACGCGGCCCTGACCGTCACCGACCACCACGATGGCTGTGAAGGAGAAGCGGCGTCCGCCCTTCACCACCTTCGCCACGCGGTTGATGTAGACGACCTTCTCGATGAACTCGGGTCCCTCGTCCTCTTCGCCTCGACGGCGGTCCCGACGCGGGCCCCGGTTCTGGTCACGCCCACCTCCGCCGCCGCCGCGTCCACCGCGGCCGCCGGCCTGTGGTTGCACCATCAGAACACCAGCCCTTCTTCGCGCGCGGCGTCGGCCAGCGCCTGAATGCGCCCCGCATAGCGGAAGCCGGCGCGATCGAAGACGACCGTGTCGATACCGGCCTCCTTCGAACGCTGCGCGATGCGTGCGCCGACCTGGCGCGCGCGATCACTCTTCTTCTCAGTCGATCCGCGCAGGTCCTGTTCCACATCGGACGCGGAGACCAGTGTGCGGCCGCTGCTGTCGTCGATGACCTGGGCGTAGATGTGCTGGTTGGATCGGAACACCGCGAGACGCGGACGCTCGGACGTGCCGGCAAGCCGGCGCCGTACGCGCGTGTGCCGCCGCAGGCGGGCTGCTCGCGAGGTCTGCTTGGACGACGCCATTACCTGCCCTTTGCCTTCCCGGCCTTGAGCCGGATGCGCTCACCGCGGTAGCGAACACCCTTACCGTGATACGGCTCGGGCGGGCGCTGCCGGCGGATCAGTGCGGCCTGCTGGCCCACTACCTGCTTGTCGATGCCCTCCACGTGGAGCAGCGTGTTGGTTTCCACCACGAAGTTGACGCCGTCCAGCGGCTGCAGCTCCACGGGGTGGGAGTAGCCGACGTTCAGCACCAGGGTCTGGCCCTGCAACTGCGCGCGGTACCCGGTGCCAACCAGCTCCAGCGATTTGCGGAAGCCGTCCGTCACGCCGGTCACCATGTTGGCGATCAGCGCCCGGGTGAGCCCGTGCAGGGCGCGATGTTCCGGCTGGTCGTCCGGACGGGTCACCACCACTTCACCATCAGCGACTGAGACGCGCATGGCGGGGTGGATCTCCTGGGTCAACGTGCCCTTCGGTCCCTTCACGGTGCAGACGGTGCCGTTGATGGACACCTCTACCCCTCCGGGGATCGCGACGGGAGCCTTACCGATTCTCGACATCGCGGGCCTACCAGACGTAACAGAGCACTTCGCCACCGATCTTGCGTCGCCAGGCCTCGCGGCCGGACATGACGCCCTGTGACGTGCTCATGATGGCAATCCCGAGGCCACCGAAGACTCGCGGGATTTCTCGCTTGTTGACGTACACGCGCAGCCCCGGCCGCGAGACGCGGCGGATACCGGACAGCACCGAGCGCCGGTCTTCGGCGTAGGTGAGGTCCAGCTTCAGGTAGCGCCGGGGGCCATCGGTCTCCTCCGCGATGCCGCGGATGAATCCCTCTTCCCTCAGCACCTCCGCCACGGCGCGCTTCACATTCGAGGCCGGAATCCGGACCTCATCGTGCCGCGCGGATGCCGCGTTGCGGATGCGGGTGAACATATCTGCCAGCGGATCGGATGTCGTCATCCGCGTCGCCTGCCTTCCTGCGTGGGTTTCGCCCGTACGCTCTAGAGTCCGTAGCCCAGTCGCCTGGACCACCATGCGCCGTCGACTACCACGAGGCCTTCTTCACACCAGGGAGCATTCCCTGATTCGCCAGTTCTCTAAACACGATGCGCGACATGCCAAAGTCGCGGATGTACCCTCGCGGCCGGCCGGAGATCTTGCACCGGTTCCGGTAGCGCGTGGCACTGGCGTCGCGCGGCATCTTGTTGATGCGCGCGTACGCCGCTTCTTTCTGCTCCGGCGTCGCATTGGGGTCCTTGATCACCGCTACGAGCTCCGCGCGTCGCACCTTGTGCTGTTCCACCAGCCGCGCACGCTCCTGGTTGCGGACGATCTTTGATTCCTTCGCCATAGCCGGTCCTACTTCTTCACGAACGGCATGCCGAGTAACTCGAGCAGCCGCTTCCCCTCCGCGTCAGTACGCGCGGAAGTCACGATGTTCACTTGCAGCCCTCGTACCCGGTCTACGTCGTCGAACGACAGTTCCGGGAAGATCAGCTGCTCTGTCAATCCAATGGAGTAGTTCCCGCGACCATCGAACGATTCGTCCGACACGCCGCGAAAGTCACGCACTCGGGGGAGCGCCACGCCGATAAAACGGTCGAGGAATTCCCACATCCGCACGCCGCGCAGGGTTACGGCCAGCCCGATGGGCATGCCCTCGCGCAGCTTGAAGTTAGAGACCGCCTGCCGGGAGCGCCGCACGAAGGGGCGCTGGCCGGTGATGGCCATCAGGTCCCGGGTGGCGGATTCCACCGCGTTGGCGTTCTCCACCGCTTCGCCCAGGCCGATGTTCACCGCAATCTTTGTGACGGTGGGCGTCTCCATAACGTTCTCGTAGCCGAAGTCCGCGCGAAGTTGTGGTGCTACCGACTCTCGATAGCGCTCCAGCATCCGCGGCACGGTTGCCGTTCCTGCTGACGTCATCAGTCGATCACCTCACTGCACTTCTTGCAGATGCGCACCTTGCGCCCATCCTCCAGGATGCGGAAGCCGATGCGCGTCGGCTCGGAACACACGGAGCAGATCACCGCCAGGTTGGAGAGCGCGATGGGCGCTTCCAGCTCGAAGATGCCGCCCGGCTGCTGCGGGCTGGTGCTGCGGCGGTGCTTTTTCACCATGTTGATGCCAGTGACGATGGCGCGGTTCTCCTTGGGCAGCACCTGGCGCACGGCGCCTCGCCGCCCGCGGTCCTTGCCCGTGGTCACCAGGACTTCGTCGTTACGCCTGATCTTGGCGGCCACTACAGCACCTCCGGAGCAAGCGAGATGATCCGCATGTAGCGGCGGTCGCGCAGCTCTCGGGCCACGGGGCCAAAGATGCGCGTCCCTCGCGGGTTGCCCTGGCGGTCATTCACCAGCACGGCTGCGTTCTCATCGAAACGAATCGTTGAGCCGTCCTGGCGATGAATCGCCTGCGTGGTGCGGACGACGACCGCCCGGACCACGTCACCCTTCTTGATGTTGCCGTTCGGCTGCGCCTCTTTGACGCTGGCCACGATGATGTCGCCCACGCCCGCGTAGCGGCGGCCACTGCCCCCGAGCACGCGGATACAGAGCAGCTCGCGCGCGCCGGAGTTGTCGGCAACCTTGAGCCGTGACTCCTGCTGAATCATCTACGGCGCCTTCTCTTCGTCTTCATCGCCGGCAGCTGCCTCTGCGACGGGCTCCGCATCCGGGTCTCCGATGCGGTCCATCACGGCATCCGGCGTCTCAGCGTCCGGGTCGGTTTCGGTCCGGCGCGGGTCAGCCTCAGCCACCGGCTCGCTGCCGGCACCCTCCGCTGCTTCCGCCTCTTCAGCCTCAGCGGCGGCGCGCGCAGCACTGCGCTGCACCTCGTCCACCAGCTCCTCGTCCAGCGCTTCCGGGGCGACCTCAGCCACCTCGCGCTCGGTGAGGATCTCGACGAGTCGCCAGCGCTTCAGGCGGCTGAACGGCCGGCACTCTTCGATGCGCACCGTGTCACCCACGGTGGCCTCGTTCGCCTCGTCGTGGACGTGGTACTTCTTGGAGCGCCGGATGACCTTGCGGTACAGCCGGTGCCGGGTGGTGCGCTGGATGGAGACCACAATCGTCTTGTCGTTGCTGTCGGACACGACCGTGCCGATGCGCGACTTGCGATTGACCTTCGTCTCCTGATCCGGGGCCACCGATGCCTGATCGACCATCGCCTAGTTCCCGTTCTGCGATGCCGCAGCGGCATCGATCTCTTCAAGGAGTTCGCGCTCCCGCAGGAGCGTCTTAATCCGTGCAATCCGACGGCGCGCCTTGCTCACCTGCTTCACATCCGCCAGCTGCCGCGTGGCGGTCTGGAAGCGGAGGTTGAAGAGCGCCTGGTGCGCCTCGTTCAGTTCCGTCTGCAGCTCGGCATCCGTGAGCGCACGCAGATCTGTGGTCTCAGCGCTCATCGATACACCTCTTCCCGCTGGATCACCTTGGTGTCCACCGGCAGCTTGTGGTGCGCCTTGCGGAAGGCCTCGCGCGCGCGGTCTTCCGGTACACCGGCGACCTCGAACATCACGCGACCGGGCTTGACCACGGCCACCCAGCGGTCCGTGGCGCCCTTGCCCTTACCCATGCGGACCTCGACCGGCTTCTTTGAGACCGGCTTGTCCGGGAAGAGGCGGATCCACACCTTGCCGCCACGCCGGAGCGTACCGGTGATGGCGCGTCGCGCAGACTCGATCTGGCGGGAGTCCACCCACCCGTGCGTCTGCGCCTGCAGTCCGAATTCGCCGAAAGCAACCGTGTTCCCGGTGTGCGCCATCCCGCGGCGCTTGCCGCGGAATTGCTTCCGGTACTTGGTGCGACGTGGCATCAGCATGGTGTTACTCCGACTCCACCGAGGTCACCACGAGCGGGTTGGTCTCCGGTGTGATGTCACCCTTGTAGATCCAGCACTTCACGCCGATGACCCCGAACGTGGTGTTTGCTTCCGCCTGGCCGAAGTCGATGTCCGCGCGCAGCGTGTGCAGCGGCACGCGGCCCTGCATCTCCTGCTCCACGCGGGACATCTCCGCTCCACCCAGGCGGCCGCCGATCTTGACGCGACAGCCCAGCGCACCGCGCTGCATGGTGCGCTGCACGGACTGCTTCATCGCCCGCCGGAACGCGACGCGGCGCTCCAGCTGATCCGCTACGGAGCGCGCCACCAGGTAGGCGTCCAGCTCCGGCACACGAATCTCTTCGATGTTCAGACGGATCCGTCGATCGGTCGCGTTCTGGAGCAGGGTGCGAAGGAGTTCCGCATTCTGCCCGCCGCGCCCGATGACGATGCCGGGCTTGGCCGTGTAGACGGTCAGCGTGATCTGGTTGGCGTTGCGCTCGATGGCCACGCGCGAGACGCCGGCGTCCGGCAGCGTGCGCATGATTAGGTCGCGCAAGCGCATGTCTTCCAGCGCCAGCTCCGCGTACTGGGTGTGCCGCGCGAACCACTTCGACTGCCAGTCGCGGGTGACGCCGACGCGGAACCCGTAGGGGTGTACCTTGCGTCCCATTAGAACTCGTCTCCCTCGACCACAACTTCAATGTGGCTCCACCGCTTCAGCAGCGGCGACACGCGACCGCGCGAGCGGGCCCGGAAGCGCTTGAGCGTGCGGGCATCGTTCGCCACGGCCTTCACGATCCGGAGGCCATCCGGATCCAGGTCGAAATTGTTCTCCGCGTTGGATGCCGCGGACTTGATGGTCTTCCAGACCAGACGGGCTGACGGCTGGGGCATGTACTCCAGCAGCGTCAGCGCTTCATCGACCTGGCGTCCCTCGATCATCTCGAGAACCAGCCGCACCTTGCGCGGCGCGACGGGCTGATTCTTCGCAAGCGCTCTCACCTGCATCAGCGTCTCCTCGAGGTGCGCTCGGACTGGCCTTTGTGGCCGCGGAACGTTCGCGTGAACGCGAACTCGCCGAGCTTGTGGCCGACCATGTTCTCTGTGCACAGGACCGGAATGTGCCGGCGGCCGTCGTACACGGCGATCGTCATGCCGACCATCTCCGGCATGACCGTGCTGGCGCGCGACCACGTGCGGATGATCTCTCGGCGGTCCGTGCCCTGGACGGCGCGCACCTTCTTGAGCAGCTTGGGGTGCACGAACGGACCCTTCTTGGTCGAACGAGACATACCCCCTCCTTACCTGCGGCCCTTGCCGCGGCGGCGGACGATGTACTTGTCCGTGCTGCGGTTCTTACGTGTTCGGTACCCCAACGCCGGCTTGCCCCACGGCGTCTTCGGACCCGGCATGCCGATGGGGGCCTTGCCCTCACCACCGCCGTGCGGGTGATCGACCGGGTTCATGACCGAACCACGCACCTGCGGGCGCTTGCCCCGGTGCCGGTTGCGGCCAGCCTTCCCCAGCTTGACCTGCCCGTGCTCGGAGTTGCCGACCACGCCGATAGTGGCGCGGCAGCCCTCCAGCACCTGGCGCATCTCGCCGGGCGGCATGCGCAAGAGTGCGTAGCCGTTGTCCTTCGCCATCAACTGGATACCGTTGCCCGCGGAGCGCGCCAGCTGGCCACCACGGCCGGGCGTCATCTCCACGTTGTGGACGGAGGTACCCGTGGGAATCGCCGACAGCGGCAGCGCGTTCCCGACCTGAATCGGCGCGTCATCCGCGCTCAGGATCTGGTCGCCCACGCTGAGGCCCTGCGGCGCCACGATGTAGCGCTTGTCTCCGTCCGCGTAGAACACCAGCGCCAGGCGAGCCGACCGGTTGGGGTCGTACTCGATCGCGCGCACCGTGCCCGGTACGCCGATCTTGTCGCGCTTGAAGTCCACGATGCGGATGCGGCGCTTGTGCCCGCCGCCACGGTGGCGCACGGAGATCTTGCCCCCGCTACGACCAGACGTGCGCGTCTTGGTCGCCAACAGGCGCTTCTCCGGCTTCTTCTTCGTAATCTCCTCGAACGTGTGTCCAGAGGAGTTCCGGCGGCCGGGTGACGTAGGTCTGAAGTTACGAATCGGCATACGTTTCCCCTACACGCCTTCGAAGAATTCGATCGTGCTACCGGGCGCCAGCGTCACGATGGCCTTCTTCCACGTGGGCGGTGTGCCCGCGCGGCCTCCGGTACGTGTGCGGCGGCGACGGCCGCGCACCATGGTGGTGTTCACGTCTTCCACCACCACATCGAACGCCTGCTGCACAGCCTGCTTGATCTGCGGCTTGTTCGCGGCCTGCGCCACCTCGAACACGTACTTGCGCTGACCGGCCAGCATCGTGCTCTTCTCGGTGATCACCGGGCGCCGCAGCACCTCGTACGGATGAATCTCTTTCGGCATCGGTTACGCCTCCACCGTGGCTGCCGCTGGGCGCGGGCGGCCCGAGGCCCGCTCGCCACCCCACAGCGCTTCAATGCGGCGGACGGCGTCCACCGTCAGCACCAGCGTGCGATGCGCCAGCATGTCGGCCACGTTCAGCGTGTCCGCCGGCAGCACCCGCGCTCCGTTCACGTTGCGCGCGGACTTCATCGCCACGCGGTCCGCGGCCCCCGTCACGATCAGCGAGGATGAACCCGCACCAATCGCGTCCAGCAAGCGCACCATCGCCTTCGTGGACGGCTCCTCCATCGCGAGCTCATTCACCACCACCAGTCGCTCTTCCTGCGCGCGCGAGGCGAGCATGGAGCGGATGGCCAGGCGGCGCATGCGCTTGGGCAGGCGCTGGGTGTAGTCGCGCTGCGTGGGCCCGAAGACCACGCCGCCACCGCGACGGTGCGGCGCGCGGATGGAACCCTGACGCGCCATGCCCAGACCCTTCTGGCGGCGGATCTTGCGGGTCGAACCCGCTACCTGGCCGCGGGTCTTGGTGTTGTGCGTCCCGGATCGACGCGCTGCCAGTTGCGCCAGCAACGCCTGGTGCACCACCGGGCCGTTCGGCTCAATGCCGAAGACCTGGTCATCCACCTCGATCTCTTCGGTGGGCTGTCCGTTGACATCCAGTACCTGGAGCTTCATGACTGGGCCCTGTCGCTGCTCTCCGGCTCGTCATCACCGGATGCGGTCTCGTCTGCTTCGTCTGTGGTCGTCTCGTCGGCGGCGACCGCCTCTGGCTCCTCCTCCAGCTCGGCAGTCGGAGGGGTCTCCTCCTCGGCCTCGGCAGCAGCCTCGGACACCTCGCCCACGTCATCGGCATCGCGCGGGTCACCGGGCTCCTCGCCGATCTCGGCGTCGGGCTCGATGGCCTCCACTGCGTCCGCGACGTCGACGTTCTCGTCGAGCTCAGCCTCGATCTCCTCGGGGACCTCGACCTCAGGCTCCTCCACGTCTGCCACCGAAGGCAGCGGGGCCGGTGCGAAGTCGGCGATCGCGGGCTTGCGCCCGGCGGTCACGCTGACCAGGCCGCCGTTGGGCCCGGGTACCGAACCCTGCACGAAGATCAGGTTGCGCTCCGGGTCGTTCGCGACGACCAGCAGGTTCAACACCGCAGTGGCGACGTTGCCCATGCGGCCGGCCATCTTCGTGCCCTTGAACACGCGGCCCGGCGTGGTGCCGGAACCGACGGAACCCGGTGCGCGGTGACGGTCCGACTGACCGTGGGTCTTCGGACCGCCGGCGAAGCCGTGACGCTTCACGCCGCCCTGGAAGCCGCGCCCCTTGGAGGTCGCCTGCACGTCCACGTAGGAGCCGGGCACGAACTGCTCGGCTGTCAACTGCTGTCCGAGCGTGTACTCGCCAGCGTCCTCCAGGCGGTACTCGCGCAGGCGAGTGAGCGTCTCGCGCTCCAGCCCTGCCTGGCGCAGGTGGCCGCGCTGCGGGCGGTTCACCCGCTTCCGGTTTCCGGGGTGGCCAATCTGCACGGCAGAGTAGCCATCGCGGTCCGGGGTTCGGATCTGCGTGACGAAGTTCGAGGAGACCTCGATGGCCGTCACGCCGCGCACCCGGCCTGATCCGTCGTAGAGACGCATCATGCCGACCTTACGTCCGATGATCCCGGCCGCCGAATGTACAGATGGCATCCGGCGCTCCCTACAGCTTGATTTCGATGTCGACACCCGACGGCAACTGAAGCCGCAGGAGGGTGTCGACTGTGCGCGAAGTCGGCTCGAGGATGTCGATCAGACGCTTGTGCGTCCGCGTCTCGAACTGATCGCGCGAGTCCTTGTCGATGAACGGTGAACGCATCACCGTGTAGCGCCGGATCCGCGTGGGCAGCGGGACCGGACCGGCGACCACCGCACCGGTGCGCTCCGCGGATTCGACGATCTGTCGCGCGGAGGCATCCAGCACACGATGGTCGAATGCTTTCAACTTGATCCGGATTCGCTGCTGCGGCATCTCAGTCCTTCAGTCTGTTTCGCGGTCTCGGTTCGTGCTGCGCGCAGCTACTCGACGATGCTGGTGACGACACCGGCGCCGACGGTACGGCCGCCCTCGCGGATGGCGAAGCGCAGGCCCTCTTCGATGGCGATCGGGTAGATCAGCTCGATGTCCATCTCGATGTTGTCACCCGGCATCACCATCTCCGTGCCCGCCGGCAGGTCCACCGAGCCGGTCACGTCCGTGGTGCGCACGTAGAACTGCGGACGGTAGCCGTTGAAGAACGGCGTGTGACGGCCGCCCTCCTCCTTGGAGAGCACGTACACCTCGCCCTTGAACTTGCGGTGCGGGGTGATCGAGCCCTGCGCCGCCAGTACCTGGCCACGCTCCACGTCGTCGCGCTCAATGCCGCGCACCAGGCAGCCGACGTTGTCCCCGGCCTCGCCCTCCTGCAGCGTCTTGTTGAACATCTCCACGCCGGTCACCGTGGTCGACTTCGTGGCCTTCACGCCCACGATCTCCACCGTCTCACCGACCTTCACCCGCCCGCGCTCGATGCGGCCCGTGAGCACCGTGCCGCGGCCCTTGATGCCGAACACGTCCTCGATCGCCATCAGGAACGGCTGGTCCACCGCCCGCTCCGGCTCCGGGATGAAGCTGTCCACCGCGTCCATCAGCTGCTGGATCGGCGCGTACGCCGGGTCGTCCGGGTCGTCCGGGGCCTCCAGCGCCTTGAGCGCGGAGCCGCGGATGATCGGCGTGTCGTCGCCCGGGAAGCCGTTCTCTGTGAGCAGCTCACGCAGCTCCAGCTCCACGAGCTCGAGGAGCTCTTCGTCCTCCATCATGTCGACCTTGTTGAGGAAGACGACCATGGAGGGAACTTCCACCTGGCGGGCCAGCAGCACGTGCTCGCGCGTCTGCGGCATCGGGCCGTCCGGGGCGGCGACCACCAGGATCGCGCCGTCCATCTGGGCGGCGCCGGTGATCATGTTCTTGATGTAGTCCGCGTGGCCCGGACAGTCCACGTGCGCGTAGTGACGGTTCTCCGTCTGGTACTCGATGTGAGAGATCGAGATGGTGATCCCGCGCGCCTTCTCTTCCGGCGCGTTGTCGATCTCCTCGAACTTCGAGTAGTCCGCCATCCCACGCAGAGCCAGGTACTTCGTGATCGCCGCCGTCAGCGATGTCTTCCCGTGGTCCACGTGACCGATCGTCCCGATGTTCAGGTGCGGCTTCGTCCGCTCGAATACGCCCTTCGCCATCTTGTCTGTCCTGTCCTGGTCTCTGACCTGTACTCGACTGCCGCGCGCCTAGGAGGCGACGCCTGCCGTTCGCTTGCTGATTTCTTCCGCCACGTTGGACGGCACTTGCTCGTAGTGGCTGAACTCCATGGAGGAGGTCGCGCGGCCCTGCGACATGGAGCGCAGGTCCGTGGTGTAGCCGAACATCTCCGCCAGCGGCACGTGCGAGGTGATGACGCGGGTATTCCCACGCATCTCCGAGCCCTGCACCACGCCGCGGCGGCTGCTGATGTCACCCAAAATGTCGCCGAAGTAATCCTCCGGCGTCACCACTTCCAGCTTCATCACGGGCTCCAGCAGGATTGGCCCCGCCTTGCCCATGACCTCGCGCATTCCGATCGAGCCGGCCGTCTCAAAGGCCATCTCGGAGGAGTCGACGTCGTGGTAGGAGCCGTCCACGACCCGCACCAGGACGTCCACCACCGGGTAACCGGCGCGCACGCCGCTCTGCATCGCACCCTCAACACCGCGCCGGACGGCGCCGATGTATTCGCGCGGGATGGAGCCGCCGACGGTCTTGTCCTCGAAGAGGAAGCCCTCGCCCGGCGTGCGCGGCTCGATCTCCAGCACACAGTGGCCGTACTGACCACGACCACCGGTCTGACGGACGAAACGCCCCTCGGCGCGCGCCGGCCGGCTGATGGTCTCGCGGTAGGAGACCTGCGGGCGGCCCGTGTTCGCCTCGACCTTGTACTCGCGCTTCATGCGGTCAACGATGACTTCGAGGTGCAGCTCCCCCATACCGGAGATGACCGTCTGGCCGGTCTCCTCGTCGAACCGCACGCGGAAGGTGGGGTCTTCTTCACCCAGCTTCTGCAGCGCCTCTGACATCTTCGTCTGGTCGTCGCGCGTCTTCGGCTCTACAGCGATCGAAATCACCGGCTCCGGGAACGTGATCGACTCCAGCACGATGGGGTCTTCGCGGTTGCAGAGGGTGTCGCCGGTGAAGGTGTCCTTCAGTCCAATGCCCGCGGCGATCTCGCCCGCGAACACCTCTTCCACTTCCTCGCGGTGATTCGCGTGCATCTTCATGATGCGGCCGAAGCGCTCACGGCCGTTACGGGTGCTGTTCAGCACCTGGTCGCCGGAACGCACGACACCGGAGTAGACGCGGAAGAACACGAGGCGTCCCACGAACTGGTCGGACACCACCTTGAAGGCCAGCGCAGCCAGCGGCGCGCTGTCGTCCGGCGTGCGGGTCATCTCCGCCTCTTCATCGCCCGGGGCGTGGCCCACGATGGCAGGCACGTCGAGCGGCGAGGGGAGGTACGCCACCACGGCGTCCAGCAGCGGCTGCACACCCTTGTCGCGCAGCGCGGAGCCACACAGAACCGGGGTGAAGCGGTTGTTGAGGGTGCCGCGGCGAATGCCAGCGACGAGCTGCTCGTTGGAGATCTCCGCACCTTCGAGGTACGCCTCCATCAGCTCGTCGTCGTTCTCAGAGACGCGCTCCACCAGCAACTCACGTGCGGCCTCGGCGGCGGCCTGGTACTCGTCGGGCACGTCGCCCTCGATGAGGTCGAGGCCGTGCTGTCCACCGAAGGTGTACGCGCGCATCTTGATGAGGTCGATCATGCCGATGAAGCCGTCTTCGACGCCCATCGGCAGCTGGATCGGGACTGGAATCGCGCCCAGGCGCGACTCGATCATCTCTACGCAACGCTCGAAGTTCGCGCCCATGCGGTCCATCTTGTTGACGAAGCACATGCGGGGAACGCTGTACTTGTCCGCCTGGCGCCAGACCGTCTCCGACTGCGGCTCCACGCCAGCCACGCCATCGAACACCGTCACACCCCCATCGAGGACGCGCAGCGAGCGCTCCACCTCGACGGTGAAGTCGACGTGACCCGGGGTGTCAATGATGTTGATCGTGTGCCCGTCCCACTCAGCGGTGGTAGCGGCGGACGTGATCGTAATGCCGCGCTCGCGCTCCTGCTCCATCCAGTCCATGACGGCGGTGCCCTCATGGGTTTCGCCCACCTTGTGGGTGCGGCCGGTGTAGAACAGGATGCGTTCGGTCACGGTGGTCTTACCCGCATCAATGTGGGCAATGATCCCGATGTTCCGGGTGCGTTCCAGTGGCGTCGTACGAGCCATCTAGCTCAAACCTTTTCGTTCTCCGCGGTTGACATCGCGCTGCGGGACGCGACTCACGCCTGTGCGTGAGCCAGCCTCACAGCCGCGCCTGCTACCAGCGGTAGTGCACGAACGCCCGGTTGGCCTCTGCCATCCGGTGCGTCTCTTCCTTACGTCGTACTGCGTTCCCCTGGCTGTTCGCCGCATCCAGGAGCTCCGCAGCCAGCTTCTCTTCCGATGACCGGCCGGGCCGGCGGCGCGAGGCTTCCCGCAGCCAGCGCAGCGCTAGCGCCTGACGGCGCTCGCTGCGAATGTCGATCGGCACCTGGTAGGTGGCGCCACCGACGCGACGAGGCTTCACCTCGATCACCGGGGTGACGTTCCTGATCGCCTGCTCAAATACATCGATCCCGCGCCGTCCGGACACTTCCTCGATGCGATCGAGGGCGCCATAGACGATCTGTTCCGCGGTGCTCTTCTTGCCATCCTTCATCATCGCGTGCACGAACTTCGTGACGACCCGCGAGCCGTGGCGAGGGTCCGGGGCGACCGGACGGATGGGGGCGCGATTTCGACGCATCCTCTGCTCCTACTAGCTCTTTCGCGTGCCGTACTTGGAACGGCCACGCTTGCGGTCGCGGACACCCTGGGAGTCCAGCGCGCCACGCACGATGTGATAGCGCACGCCCGGCAGGTCCTTCACACGACCGCCGCGGATCAGCACGACGGAGTGCTCCTGCAGCGTGTGGCCTTCACCCGGGATGTACGCCGTGACCTCGATGTTGTTCGAGAGGCGGACACGCGCGACCTTGCGCAGCGCCGAGTTTGGCTTCTTGGGTGTGACGGTACGCACCTGGGTGCAGACCCCACGCTTCTGTGGAGCCCCCTTGGCGGAGCGTTGCATCCGGTTTTTCAACGTGTTGAACCGGAAGCGCAACGCCGGCGCCTTCGTCTTCTTGTTGACCGGCTTCCGCGAATTGCGGACCAGCTGGTTAATCGTCGGCATGCCGACTCCTCGCTCGCTGCATCCCGGACGACCATCTATGGAAGAGGCGATCGATCAGGAAGGAATACAGAACAACACAAAAGGCCGAATGGCTGGGCAGTGAGCCTCGACATGGCCAGCACCGGAGTGCCGTCACGGCCATCGGTCCTCACCGCTCAACGGCCACACGACCGTCTTCGCGTGTACGCGCGCACCTGTAAGAAGCGCGATCTACGATTCTGCGGGGATTGGTCCGCTCTGTCAAACCGAGTGCCGCTACGCGGTTGACAACGAACCAGTTACACCCGAGCAGGTGCTCGACGCGTCCCGGATAGCGTACCGCAGATGGGCCGAACGGTCTCGGGCCCAGCACCACACAGTACGGCCTACCGGCGCAGAATGACCTTCTGGAACGACTCGCGGATGTAAGGGGGCTCTTCGCCGGCGTCGCGGAGGGCCTGCGCGCGCTCCTCGAACATCTTGGCCATGTCGGCTTCGGAGCGGCTGCGCATCTGGGAGGTGTGTGCGAGGACTGCGCGGATCTTGGTCTGGATCACCGACTCGACGTCGATGTGGTAGTCGGGCGTGCCGGCGCCGGCGAGCAGCATCGCCCAGGGGCGGTGCGGCTCCAGATCTTCTTCTTTGTGCTGCGGATAGAAGAGGTGGTCATCCGCCGCCGGGTAGATGGCGTCGTAGGTGATGATGCCGGTGTGTCGATGGTCGCGATGGTTGAAGCCGGGCCGGAAACCGTCCCACGTGATGACGAGGTCGGGCCGGTGCAGGCGGATCTGGCGCACGATCAGGTTGCGCGCCTCGTCGTCGTTGGGGAAGTAGCCGTCCGGGAAGCCGAGGAAGACCGGCTCGTTCGCGCCCAGCGCCTCGCAGGCGCGGCGCTGCTCTTCCTCGCGGACACCGGCGAGGTACTGCGAGGTGACCACCGGATCCTTCGTACCCTTGTTGCCGCTGGTCGTGACCACCACGGTGACGTCCCAGCCACGCTTCGCCAGCAACGCCAGCGTGCCCGCCGATGTGAACTCGGCGTCATCCGGGTGGGCAAAGACGGCCAGGGCTCGGCGTGAACTCTGTTCCGTGAGCTGATCGATGAGGTCCGCTTCGGGATCGAGCACGATCTCCTGTTCGGGAGTGCGTTCCGTGGTCACACGCGCCAGCCTTCCACCCTCAGTTGCTCAGAGCCTTCAGAACTGCCGCTCAGGACGCGGAGGCCGCGCGACGCTCGGCGACGAGCTCTGCGTAGACCTCCGCCACCCGCTCGGCGACCACGTCCCAGGAGTACCCCTGCATGTGCGCCGCGGCGGCGCTGCCCATGGTGCGGCGGAGGTCTTCGTCGGTCAGCAGTCGCTCGAGCGGCTGCGCGAATTGTTCTGGCGACCGCCACGGGACCAGGTACCCGGTGCAGCTATCGATGACGGTTGATGCGAGCCCCCCAACACGGGAGGCGACCACCGGCACGCCGCAGGCCATCGCCTCGACGGCTACCAGCCCGAAAGACTCGTAGTAGGAGGGGATCGCCACCACATCGGCTGCGTTGTAGTAGTCCGGCAGGTCATCGTGGGCGCGGGAGCCGAGGAAGCGCACGGCGTCCGTGACCCCGCACTCCTCGGCGACGGCTCGCAGGCGGTCGAGCTCCGGCTTCGCGCGCTCATCACCACCGATGATGGCGAGCACGACGTTTGTGCGGTCCTCGAGCTCGGCGAGCGCGCGGATGAGGATGTCGAGGCCCTTGAGCGGCTCGATCCGCCCTACCGCGAGGATCACGCGCTCATGGGGGGCGAAGCCGACGCGCCGGCGGGCAGCGGCGCGGTCCTGTGGCTGGAAGTGCTCCAGGTCCACGCCCAGCGGCACCACCCGGATTGCGGGCGCGGGGACGTGGTAAATCTCACGCAGCAGACCGCGCTCATGGCCGGTGGCCGCGATGATACGGTCGAGGCGGTGCACGATGCGCTGCTCTGCCTCAAGGCGCTCGGGGCGTTCCGACTCGGAGGCGCGGGCGCGGAGCTTCACCTCGCCCAGTGTGTGGAACATGGCCACGTGCGGTACATCCCACATCGCAGCCAGGTGATCGCCGGCCTCGGCGGAGAGCCAGTAATGGGAGTGAATGAGGTCGTAGCGACGTCCCTCGGAGCGGCGGAATGCTTCCACGCCGGCTGCGAAGTCCGCTGTGAAGGGGATCATCTCCTCCTTCTCGATGCGCGATGCGGGGCCAGCCTCGATCTGAATCAGTCGCACTCCGGGATCCAGCATCCGCACGCGCGGATCGTCCGGCGCAGAGCGGCGGGTGAAAACATCGACCAGCACGCCGGCGCGAGCCAGTTCGCGGGAGACTTCACGCACGTAGACGTTCATGCCGCCGGTTTCGCGGCCGCCCAGCGGCGCGATGGGGGACGTGTGCAGGGAGAGGACCGCCACCCGTCGGGGCGACGAGGTACCGGTCGCCGGGTACGTTGCGATTGCCTCGACCGTCATCGGTCCCGCCTCATTCGTTGCGCCTGTTCGTACGTCTCACCCACGGCTAGTGGTCACCAATCAAGCGCAGGAATTCCTGGCGGGTGTTCTCGTGAGAGCGGAAGCGGCCACGGGTGGCGGAGGTGACCATGCGGGAGCCGGGCTTGCGTACGCCGCGCGCGGTCATACAAAGGTGCTCCGCCTTGATCACGACGCCCACACCCTTCGCACCGAGCACCTCCTCGATGCAGTCCGCGATCTGGCTGGTGAGACGCTCCTGCACCTGCGGCCGGCGCGCGAAGATCTCGACCGCACGCGCCAGCTTGGAAAGGCCCACGATCCGGCCCTCCGGCAGATAGCCAACGTGGGCTTCGCCATGGAAGGGCATGAAATGATGCTCGCACATGGAGTAGAAGGGGATATCGCGCAGGATCACCATCTCCTGATGGCCCTCTTCGAACGTCACCTGCAGCACCTCGCGCGGATCCTCGTGCAGGCCGCTGAAGAGTTCGACGTACATGTCGGTAATGCGACGCGGCGTATCCGCCAGGCCGTCGCTGTCAGCATCGAGCCCCAGCTGTTGCAGCATGGAGCGCACCGTGCCGAGCAGCGCGTCGCGATCGGGAAGACCGACCGGTTGGGGTGCCTGGGCCATTACTTCCCCCAGCATTGGGCTCCATGCGTGCCAGATCCGGGGCAGCGTGCCGCCTCGATCAGTCACTCATTGCATCTCACACGAATGGTAGCGGTGGTCTAGCCAGCCGCGGCAACGTGGAGCATGCGTATTCTGAGGGGTCACTGTAGAACGTACAGTGCCTCAACCGCCATCCTATCATGCTGCTCCCGCAGAGCGGCCGGAACGGGACAGGGTCTCATCGGGGCGATCGAGGTCCAACAGAGAACCTACGACCAACCGAGTTGTCGCTCCACGTCGTGGACATCCGCTGCCGCTTCGTAGAGGGTGGGCCGCACGGCGAGGGCCGTGTCCGGGTCCTTCAGGCCGTTGCCAGTGATGACGCACACAGCCACCTGTCCGCTCAGGTCCAGCCCCTCTTGCCGGGAGCGCAGCAGCCCTGCCACACTTGCCGCCGATGCCGGCTCGCAGAAGATGCCCTCCTCCGAGGCCATCCGATGGTAGGCGGAGAGGATCTCCTCGTCCGTCACTGCCGCGATACGACCGCCCGAGGCATCGCGAGCCTCGATCGCGCCGTCCCATGAGGCCGGGTTGCCGATGCGGATGGCGGTGGCGACGGTCTCCGGTCGAGCCACCGGTGCGCCGATGACCAGCGGCGCCGCGCCTGCGGCCTGGAATCCCCACATTGCTGGCAGCCGAGAAGAGCGCTCCAGGTGCAGATACTCCGTGAAGCCGCGCCAGTAGGCGGTGATGTTCCCGGCGTTGCCCACGGGGATGCAGAGCACGTCCGGAGCGTCATCCAGCTCGTCCACGATCTCGAACGCCGCCGTCTTCTGACCCTCGATGCGGTGCGGGTTGACGGAGTTGACGAGGGCCACCGGGTGCCGCTCCGCGAGATCGCGCACCACGGTGAGCGCGTCATCGAACGAACCATCGATCTGCACGATCTCCGCACCGTACACCACCGCCTGCGCCAGCTTGCCCATGGCGATGCGGCCATTGGGCACCACGACGAATGCCCGCAGCCCGTGGCGCACCGCGTACGCCGCAGCCGAGGCGGAGGTGTTGCCGGTGGAGGCGCAGATCACAGCGTGCGCGCCCTCCTCGGCGGCTTTCGCAACCGCGAGCACCATGCCGCGATCCTTGAATGATCCGGTGGGGTTCATCGACTCGAGCTTGAAGTAGAGCGCGCCCAGCCCCAGCTCCTCCTCCAGCACGCGCGAGCGGATGAGCGGCGTATCGCCCTCCCCGATGGTGAGCATCGGCGTCGCATCCGTCACCGGGAGCAGATCGCGGTAGCGCTCTAGCACGAAGCGGCTCCCGGGAGGCTCTTCAATCCGCGTGGTGCGTGCCGTCACAGCGGCTGCTCCTGTTCTGCGTCCTCGGTCTGCTCCTGGAGCCGCGCGAGGAGCGTGCGGTCCACCCGTACCTGCCGCTCCAGCTCTTCGATCTGGCGGCGTGCGTGATCCTCGCCTGCCCGCTGCTCCCGGCGCATGTGCTCCAGGAGCACATCCCGGTGCGCCTCGATCCGCTCGGCGAGTGCGCGGCGGTGCTCTTGCTCGCCAGCCACCACGCGGCGGAGTAGCGCCACCGTCTCATCCTCCTGCGTGTGCGCCTGCTGCAGGGTTTCCATTGCCTCTTCGATCTGGCTGACGCGGTCTTCCAGCCTCGCGCGGGTGGCGCGCTGTTGCTCGATGACTTCCAGCAGCGCGTCTTCACGATCGCGTACGGCGCGCAGTGCTGCTACATCATCGTCGATGCGGCGCTGGTCTGCCTGAATCGCTCGCGTGCGCGATTCCAGGGAATCAATCGCGGTGAGCACCGGCTGGAGCGCCGAGGCGACACGCGCCATGTCCTGCCCGGCGTGGTGATCCGTTTCACGCAGCGCGGACACCTGCCGCTCGAGCTCATCGAGACGTCCCGTGACGTCCTGCTCCTCGCGGCCCTGATCCGCGAGCTCCTGGATCAGAGTGCGCTGGCGATCCGCCGTTGCTGCCTCGCGGCCGGCGAAGTCATCGAGCCGGGTCGCGACGAGTTCGAGCACCCGTTGCAGCTCGCGCTCGAGCTCCTGCTCACGTTCCTGCTGGCGATTGACGGAGGCCGCCAGGTCGCGTCGCAGGGCGGATTCCGCCGCCACTCGCTCATCGAGCTGCGTGAGCGTCTCCTGGATCTCGCGGGCGATGTCCTGGTTGCTCTCATGGCGCTGGGTGCGGCCGTCCACGGTGCGCACGGTTTCCTGCAGCTCCGAGAGCTCGCCCTGGTGTGCCTGCAAGCCGCGCTCGAGGTTCATCAGCTCCCGGGCGAGCGCCTCAATGCGGCGGTGGGCCTCGTGCAGTTCGTCACCGGGCCACGCGTCCTGCGCAGCCGCGTCGGTCTCGATGCGTCCGCCGTTCTGGTCAGCTGTCATCGCTCACCTCACCCGGCCATCGGCAACACGTTGCCGACTTCCACCACCGCGTCCTGCTGCGCAATGCCCTCGATTGCCTGCCGCAATGCCCCGCCGGATGCGCGGTGCGTCGTGATCACCAGCTCTGCGGTCTCCGCGCCCGCCTCGAAATCGAACTGGATCACGGACGCGATGCTGATCCGCAGATCCGCCAGTACCGTGGCGATGCCCGCGAGCACGCCGGGCTGATCCTTCACGATCAGACGCAGGTAGTAGCGCGATTCGTGCTCATCGGGGGGGCGCACACGCAGGCGCTGACGCGGGATGAAGCCCAGCGACCGGCGTTCCGAGACGATGTCCCGCGCGACCTCCAGCACATCAGCGAGCACCGAGGAGGCGGTGGGGCCCTGCCCGGCGCCGGGGCCTTCGAACATCACGCGACCAACGAGGTCGCCCTCCACCTGCACTGCATTCAGAACCCCGTCCACCTTCGCGAGCGGCTCATCGATGTCGATGAGTGTGGGCCGGACGGTCGCCTCCACCTCGCCATCCACCAGGCGGGCGCGAGCGAGGAGTTTGATGACGCAGCCGAGCTGATCCGCGTAGCGGATGTCGCCCGCCGTGACGCCGGAGATGCCCTGCCGCGAAACCTCGTCCGGGCGCACGTCCACGTTGAAGGCGAGACCGCAGAGCACGGCAATCTTGTAGGCGGCGTCGATGCCCTCGACATCGGCGGTGGGGTCCGGCTCGGCGTAGCCGAGACGCTGAGCCTCAGCGAGCACGTCCGCGTAATCCGCTCCCTGCTGGCTCATCGCGGTGAGCATGTAGTTGGTGGTGCCGTTGATGATGGCGGTGATGGCGGTGACGTTGTTCGCCGCCAGATCGCGCGAGAGCGGCGCGATCACGGGGATGCCGCCGCCCACCGAAGCCTCGTAGAGCAACCGCACTCCGTGGTCGGCGGCGATCTGGAGCAACTCGCTCCCCGCCTTCGCCATCACTTCCTTGTTGGCCGTGACCACGTGGCGGCCCGAGCGGAGCGCCCGCTCGATGTACTCGTGCGCCGGTACCTCGCCGCCCATCACCTCTACAACGATGTGCGTGTCTGCGTCGGCGAGGACGTCATCGATGCTGGTGGTGAGCTGATCCGCGCGGACGCCGGCCCGCTCGATGGAAGTGTCGCGCACCAGTACCTGGCGCAGCTCCAAGCGCTGGCCGACGCGGTTGGCGTAGCGGTCCGTACTGGTCGCCAGTGCGGCGATCACACCGGAACCGATGTTCCCTGCACCCAGGAGCGAGATGCCCACTACGTCGCCCACGTCACCTCCTGCTGGCCCGTTCGCGTGGACGGGCCACGTTCACGGTTCGCCGGCTAGCTCAGAGCGCTCTCGATCCGCCTCGCGATCCAGTCACGCTCACTCTGAGACAGATCCTGCTCCACGCCGATCACCTCGCGTTGTTCCTCGAAGAACTGCTCCACGCGCAGAGCCTGCAGCTGCTGGAGCATGCCCTCACTGTACTCGCGTTCGGGATCGTGTTCCGCAACAAAATACACAACCGCGCGCAGGCTTCCGGGCGGCACGGCGACCTCGGAAATGTCACCGGCTTCGAGGCCGTCCAGGTGCTCGCGCAAGTCCTCGTTCAGGGCCTCCATCGCCAGCCAGCCGGTCTCGATCTCTTCCGGCCCGGCGAGTTCCATCTCCAGTACGACCTCGATGAAGTCTTCGCCGGCGAGGGTGCGCTCGCGCACTTCCTCCACCTCCGCGCGGTCGAGCGAAGTCGCCACGTAGAGGTTCACCTGCAGGCCCTCGGTGGGCGCGTCTTCACCCAGGTGCTCACCGAGGCGCTCGCGCATCAGGTCAGCCCAGGTCATCTGCTCGAGATCGTTCCGGGACACGCGCTGTGTGCTGAGGTGGTCCTGCAACACCCGGGTGTACTCCTCAGACGGGGCCTCCGGCGCCACGCCCAAGCGATCGCGGAGTGCCTCCTCGATCTCCTCATCGGTAACCGGCCCCACGAGGGGCTCCGCGACCTGGCGCAGGATTTCGTGCTCGACCAGCATGTCGGCGGCTTCGTCAATCACGCCGTCCATCGTGGTTTCGGTATTGGCCTGGAGGCGGATAGCGGAGATGGCGCGATCCGCGACATCGCGAACCGAATAGGTTTCACCACCGACTACAAGCGCGGTGCCGCGGGGCGGGAGAACGTTGGAGACGATCACCCCGATGACGACGATGACAGCAACAATGGCAATCACCGCGCCGGCGCTCATCATGATCAGGCGCTGGCGGCGACGCTGACGCGCCTCCTCCTCACGCCGGTGGAAGCGCGATTGCCGGGTGTTCCCGGTAGACGGCCGCTCTGGCCCACTGCCACGACGAGGAGCACTTGCCAGCCGAGGTCTCCCGACTACCGCATCGCGCGCGGCCGGTCACACCTGATGGCGTGCATCCGATCCCGCGCGCGACTGGATCTCAACGGATACGTGACACGGTTCGTGTCGCGCTACCGCCGTCCCATGTTGATGCCCGACACGCGTACGTGCTCGGAGGTGTAGGGGAGCAGCGCCACCTGGCGGGCTCGCTTGATGGCCGTCGACACCACCCGCTGGTGCTTCGCGCAGGTGCCCACCTTGCGGCGCGGCTCGATCTTGCCGCGCTCAGCGATGTAGCGCTTGAGCAGGTTGGCGTCTTTGTAATCGACGATGTCGGTCTTGTTGCGGCAGAACTCGCAGCCACGGGGGCGACGCGGGCCGCCTCGGCCGCCGCCACCACCACCGCCACCGCGTCGTTCACGGCGGTCGTCGTCGCCTCGTCCACCACCGAATGATCGGTCTTCGTTCACCACGTCCCCCTATCCGGCGCCTGCATTAGAACGGCAGGTCGTCCGGGTCAATATCACCTTCACTGTCGGGCCCCACGGCCATCCCCGGCGCGAACGCGGCGCCTGCGCCGTACTCGCTGCCGTCACGGCCGCCGCCCAGGAATTGCACCGTCTCCGCCACCAACTCCGTGCGATAGCGGCGCTGGCCATCCTGCCCGTCCCACGACCGCGTCTGCATGCGGCCTTCGACGTAGACCTGGCGGCCCTTGGTCAGATACTGCGCACAAATCTCCGCCAGGCGATTCCACGTCACGACGGAGAACCACTCTGTGTCCTCGCGACGTTCTTCACCCACCGTGTAGCGCCGGGTCGTGGCCACACGGAACGTGGTCACGGCGCTGCCGTTCGCCGTATAGCGCATCTCCGGGTCAGCGCCCAGATGCCCGATCACCATGCACTTGTTCAACACGTCGGAACCTGCCTCTGGCGGGGAGGTGCGTTATTCGGTCGCCGTACGCGCCGTCTCCGGCTCATCGGCGTCATCTGCAGGGCTCGCGTCCAAGGTTTCAGCCACAGCCTCGGGCGGTTCCTCCGCCACTGCTGCGACAGCTGGCTCTGGTGCCGCTTCCGGCTCCGCTGCCACCGCGGGCGCCGGCGCGTCCATCGCGGGTGCTTCCGCGGCGGGCGCATCCTCGGCCACCGGTTCCGCAGCCTCCGGCTCCGACTCGCTGTCGCGATCATCATCGCGGTCACGGTCGTAGTCTCGATCGCTGCCCCGGTGATCCGGGCCCTCGTAGGGGATGATGCCACGGATGAGCAAGTGGCGGAGCACTCCCTCGTTGATCGTGAGCCACGACTCGATGCCACGGGCGGCCGAGGGCTCGAGTTCTAAGGTGAAGAGCACGTAGGTGCCCTCCAACACGTGGTTGATGGGGTATGCCAGCCGGCGCCGTCCCCACACGTCCGTGGAGAGCAGCGTGCCTCCGGCGCCGGTGATCCGATTCTGGATCGCCTCGACGGTCGCCGCGGTCTCATCCGCGTTGAGACGCGGATGCAGAATGGTCATCAGTTCGTAGTCGTTCATAGGCCTCCGCTGACCCTGGTCGATGGAGAGGAGATCGCGGCGTGCGCCGGTCTCGTCCCGATCAAGCGGTTTCGTTGAACGTTGAGTGTAGGCGGCCCCGACCCGCACGATCAATGCAAGACTGGCGCCCAGGTCGCTCGGCGAATTCGCGCATGACTACGGGCGAGGCACCCCCGGCGCCGGGAAGCGGTCGCAGAGCTCCTGCACCTCGCGGCGTACCTCTGCCTGTACACCCGTGTCCTCTGGCGCTTCCAGCACCCGTGCCATCATCTGGCCGATGCTCGCCATCTCCTCGGTGCCCATGCCGCGCGAGGTAATCGCCGGTGTGCCGAAGCGGATGCCGCCACCTTCGCGCGGGGGGAGCGTGTCGAACGGGATCGGATTCGAATTCACCACGATGCCGGCAGCCTCCAGGGCGTCTGCGGCCTGCACACCGTTGAGGCCCAGCGGGCGCACGTCGATGAGCACCAGGTGGTTGTCCGTGCCGCCCGAGATCAACTCGACGCCGGCATCGGTCAGTGACGCCGCGAGCGCCTGCGCGTTCTCAACGACCTGGTGTACGTGCTGGCGGAACTCGGTCGTGGCCGCCTCCTGTAGCATCACAGCCTTGCCGGCGATCACATGCATGAGCGGGCCACCCTGCGAGCCGGGGAAGACGCCACGATCGATGGCACGCCGGTGCTCACGGTCGCAGAGCACCATGCCGCCGCGGGGGCCTCGAAGGGTCTTGTGGGTGGAGGTAGTCATGATCTGCGCCAGCCCGGCCGGGCTGGGGTGCGCGCCGCCGGCGACGAGGCCTGCGATGTGCGCCATGTCCGCCAGCAGCACCGCGCCGACTTCGTCAGCGATGGCGCGAGCGCGCTCGAAATCCCAGAGGCGCGGGTAGGCCGTTGCGCCCACCACGAGGATCTTCGGGCGGTGCTCCTTCGCGAGCGCCTCCATCTGGTCGTAGTCGACCTGGTGCGATTCGCGATCCACGCCGTAGGAGACGAAGTTATAGAGGATGCCGCTCGCGTTCACCGGGGAGCCGTGCGAGAGGTGACCGCCAGCGGAGAGGTCCATACCCATGACTGTGTCACCCGGCTGCAGGAAGGCGAGGTAGACGGCCATGTTGGCCTGCGTGCCGGAGTGTGGCTGCACGTTGGCATGGTCCACACCGAAGAGCTCCGTGGCGCGGGTGCGCGCGAGGCGCTCCACCGCGTCCACGTGCTCATTGCCGTGGTAGTAGCGCGCGCCCGGGTAACCCTCGGCGTACTTGTTGGTGAGGACGCTGCCCACAGCCTCCATGACCGCGGAGCTGGCGTAGGTCTCGGACGGGATCATCTCCAGCACACTGTGCTGGCGCTGCTCCTCCCCGCGGATCATTGATGCGATCTCTGGGTCGACCTGATCGAGCGCGCTCATGGTGTGCTCCTCCTCATGCGGATCCTCGAAAGCGGGCAGTGGCTCTGCCCGGCTGCCGATCGTACCTTGCGAGGTCACTAGCGACCGAGGAGCACGTAGACTCGGCGCATGCCTGCATCACCCAATCCGTTCATGGAGCATGTGCTCGACCAGCTACAGGGCGTTGCGCCGGTCACGGCTCGTGCGATGTTCGGCGGGCACGGCATCTACCTCGATGGCGTGATGTTCGCGCTGGAGGCGTACGAGACGCTGTACTTCAAGGTGGGCGACGCGAACCGCGGAGACTACGAGGCCGCCGGGTGCGGCCCTTTCATCTACAAAGGTCGCGGCAAACCGATCGCGATGTCCTACTACGAGCTACCCGAACACATCTTCGATGACCTCGAACAGCTCGAGGGCTGGCTGCGTGCGGCGCATGCCGTGGCGGTGGAGGCGAAGCGCGGCCAGCAACCCCGGCGCTCCAAGCGCGGTTAGGCGGTGGGCGGCAGCAGCCCGTCGCGTTCGTCCCACGCCCACTGGTTGAGGAGCATGAGCACGCCCGCGACCAGCGAGTGCCCCCCGAGCACCACCGGCACCGGCGAGGCATTCGCCGCCTCCACGATCTCACGCAGCCCGGGGTCCTCGATCTCCGCGGCGAGGCCGAGGTCTGCGTGGAAGCGGTCGGTACGCTCCGGGCGGATGCCCAGTTGCACGAGGGCGGGGCGGATGTCGATGAACGCGGCGTCGCAGAGCTCCGGCAGCAGCTCGGAGAAGGCGCGGTGCGGTCCTGCCTCGGCGATCCACTGGCCAAGCATGGAGCGTGCGGAGCCAGCGGCGTCCGTGCCGACCGCCTGCATGCCCCGCTCCTCCGCGATCACGCGGATGCGGCAGGCGGCTTCGCTCTCCAGGTACTTCCACGTCGTGGAGGAGACCCGCCCCGCAACCATCACCTCGTGCGTGCGCTCCGTGAAATGCCGCGCAGCCGCGGCCATGCGCGAGGTATCGAAGCCGGTCTCCGTCGCCACGGCCGCGAGCCTTGGCCCGGCGCGACGCGAGAGGGCCAGCGCACCCAGGTCGTTCGGGGTGTCGATGTTGAACTGCGTCTCCAGGGTGCGGGGGAGCTCGATGATCTCGCAGAGCTCATCGTCGAAGAGTCGCCGCGGGACGTTGTTGTCGGCTGCAGGGAGCGGATCGAGGCGGGTGAGCACCTCGGGGTGAGTGAGGCCGAAGCAGTCCGCGGAGAAGCGGTTGTTCGTGACGCAGTGGGGTCCCGTGGCCTCTGCCAGAGCGTCCGCAATCGCAATAAACTCGGCCGCCCCGAACAGCGGACCGCTGCCGCCTCCGAGGTAGACCAGGCGGGTGATGCCGTGACGATCGATGGCGTCCAGCAGGCGGCGTCCGAAGTGGAACGGCGACGCTACCTCGCCGACACTAGCGTCGGTCTCCACCTGCACACCGGGCGGAAGGTCCAGCTCCGGTGCGGCGTCCGCGAGGAGCAGCACGCGGTCGAAGCGCCCGGTGGACAACGCGACCTCCGCTGCATCAAGGGCGGAGGCCTCCAGCGCTCGGCGCATCCGCTGTTCCAGCGCGCTGCCGCTCATGCCACCCAGCATGATGAGCAGCGTCGGCACGGGAGACGGCGAGTTCTGGTCCATACCAGCAGTTTCTGCGGCGGGCCCGCTGAGCGCACCCACGAATCACGCACCGGATACGCGATGGTACGGTATCGGTATGGAACCACCACAGCACAGTGCCGGGGATCGCAGGCGGGCGCATCACGAGCGACGCCCGCTTGACCACCTCGACACCATGCGGTCGAGCGCGGCGCATACGCACGCCAGCTACGCGGGCGACTCGCTGCGCTTCTTCGGGGAGATCGTCACCGCCATCGCCCTGCTCGTTCGCTGGGTCGCGATGTTGCCGGTACGGGCCGTGCGGCGGTTCCGTCGTGAGGATGGGCGCTGATGCCTCGCAAGGACTACGGCGAGCCTGACCCGCACAGCGAGGTCGATATGCTGCTGGCCGCCCGCAATCCGCATTTCGGGATCTCGGCCTCGGGTCCCGGACATGAGACGCGCCTGCACGCGCTCCGAGAGTTGCGAACGTACTCGCCCGGGCGTGAGAGCCGGGCCTTACAGGTGCTCCTCGTCACCGTGGCGGTGAGCATCGTGGCCGTCTTCGTCATCTCGATCCTGCTCAGCGGGCCACGCGAAGGTGCCGCAAACGCGGTCTACCTGCTCTCCCGCTTCGCGATTGGCGGAGCGTTCCTGGCGCTCATCTTTGCCGCGATTCTTGGCGGCTTCCTCGCGCTGATGTTCATCGTGGGCTCGCCAAGGCGCATCGTGAACGCGCTCCGGCGCGGACGCAGCAATACGAAGGTGTAGCGAGCCCGAGATCCGCTTCAGTCCTCCCGCGCCACTGCCAGCGTATACACGTATTCAGCGCCTGCGGCTTTGAGCGCTGCGGCGATCGAGGACAGTGTCGCGCCCGTGGTGGTGATGTCGTCGACGACGAGCACGCGCGCTGGCGGTGTGCCGCGCACCTCGAACGCGCCCTCCAAGTTCAGCTGCCGCTGCTGCGCACTGAGCTGAGCCTGAGCAACGGTGTCGCGACGCTTCCGTAGGAGGTCTTTGCGCAGCGGTAGCGCGAGCTGACGTGCCACGGTGCGTGCGAGGAGCTCCGACTGGTTGAATCCTCGACGCCGCTGCCGGCCGCGGGCGAGTGGAACGGGAAGTACGGCCTCCACGGCCCACCGCGCCGGGACACGCGCAGCAGCAGCGACCGCGAGCGGCGCCAGGTTGGCGCTGACCGCACGGAACTTCGCCTCGAGCAGGGCGCGCCTCGCGAGTCCCTCGAAGATGAACGGTGTCACCAGGCCGTCAAAGGCGGGCGCCTCCGGCCCGCCGGTCGCGCAGACCTCGCACCACGCACCGGCGTCAGGACGCCAACAACGGGTGCAACGAGCACCCTCGGCGGCGGGCAGCACGTCGAGGCAATACGGGTGGATAGCCGCGCCGAAACGGCCGCAGACCAGGCACTGCTGCGGGAAGATCGCGTCCAGCACCTCTGCGGCCAGCCGTCGTCCCAGCGAAGCTCGTTCGATGGTCACCGCTCCGCCTCCCGCTCATCGGGGCGACTGTAGCGGATCGACCGCGCGGAAGGCGGGGAGCCCTCGCCTATCGTGCCCTCCTATACTTGGGGATACATTCGAATGATCGAACCGGGAATGAGGCACCCTGTGCGCGTTACCGTCCGCCTCTTCGCCAGCTTGCGCGACGCCCTCGGCAATGACTCGTTCGTCGAGGAGTTTGCCGAAGGTGGGGAGGGCGCACCCGTCACTGTGGCCACGTTGCGGGAGCGGCTCGGTGAGTCGCACCCGGCCCTGCGTCCGCACCTGGAGCGCGTCGCCGTTGCGGTGAACGAGGAGTACGCGCTGGATCCAGAGACCACGCTCTCTGATGGCGACACCGTGGCGCTGATCCCGCCGATCTCGGGCGGTGCGGAGACGCCGGCGTTCCTCGTCACCCGCGATGTGCTGGATGCGGCCGCGCTGCGCGAGGCCGTGACGACGCCTGAGAGCGGGGCGGTGGTCGTCTTCGAGGGCATCGTGCGCAACCACCACGAGGGACGTGACGTCATCCGGCTGGAATACGAGGCCTATGAGCCGATGGCGGAGCGGCAGCTTCGCGCGGTCGCGGAGGAAGTGCTGGCGTACGCGAACCAGGAGGTCAGTCACGCGCGGGATGGGGTGCACGCCATCGGCATCCACCACCGCTTCGGCATGCTGGAGGTCGGCGACACCTCGCTGCTCGTCGTCGTGGCGGCGGGTCATCGCCAGATCGCCTTCGAGGCAGGCCTGCGTACCGTCGATCGCGTGAAAGAGACGGTCCCGGTGTGGAAGCGCGAGTGGGGGCCCGACGGCTCGCACTGGCAAGAGGGCGTCCAGCCGAAGCCGGTTGAGTAAGCCCGAGTCACCTGTACACATCCAAGCACGCAAGGGGGAGCAGCCGTGGCTGCTCCCCCTCTGCATGTGCGACGTCAGCCCCGGGCGGGGAGACGGGCGTCGCCGGGGATGGTTCCCCCGGAGGGAATTCCTACTGCGTCGGGTCCAGCACGCGGCCCATGAAAAGCAGGGCGCCGGTCTCGTCGTCGCGGATGAGGAAGAGGAACGGCCGGTCGACCGTGACCTCCGCCTGCACCTCAGGCATGGAGACAACGCCCGCCACCACCGCGGTCGCCGCAGCGGCCTCTGTCCCGTCCTCATCCACGGAGATGAAGGCCTCGTGAATGACATCCTGAATGTAGATGTCCCGACCTAGTTCCCGGTTGATGCCGCTTAAGTCCGCGCCGCCGGGCTGGAAGGCGACCGGCATCCCGAGTGCAGAGAGCGCATCCACGAGGCTGGCCTGCGTGCGGAACTCGAACTGCGGCATGCGGAGATCCACCAGCGCATCGCCGAGGCTGCCGATCACCTCATCCAGCTTCGCCGCGTCCAGACCGGCCTCGAAGTTCTCGTACCCACCAGCCGGCGGTACCACAAGAATCATGGAGAGCCGCCCATCCACGTACGGCAATCGCACCACTTCGAAGTCGGCGCCGGCGCCATAGTTGATACGGATCTGCTCGCCCAGGTCCATCATCTGCACCGGCACTTCGCCGCCATCGAGCCGCGTGAACGGAGCTAGCTCCGTCAGGTTCGGGTCGAAACGATGCATCCACGGCGCGTTCAGGTAGATCGCGTTGGTGAGCACCAGCCGCGTCATGTCGTCCAGGACGCCTTCGGGGATGAGCTCCGGGATGCGGTCGCGCGTGCGCTCCGCCACCCAGTCGTTGATCGCGTTACGGGCGGCCTCGGTCTCCTCGATGAAGTCGACCAGCCGCATGCCAGCACCGTAGTTGGCGGCGAGGTGATCGAGGAACTCGTCCTCGAAGACGAAATCACGCTGGCCCCAGAGCTGGTTCGCCGTGGTGAGCTCCAGCTCAGCCGTCTCATCGTCCATGCCAATGGGGTACTCGCCGGGGCGTTCCGCCAGCGCGTGCTCGATCGCGTTGAAGCCTGCGCCCAAGTCACCGGCCAGCGCGGCGTGGAGAACGGCGTCCATCTGCTCAGCGGTCTCACCCTCCGCCCCTGCGCGGGTCATCGCCAGGGCGACCGCCACGCTGTAGGGAGAGAAGACGACGTTGCCATCCTCCTGCGCCAGCTGCGCAAAGAGGTCGGCAGCGAACGCCTGCACAGCCTCGGAGGTTTGCTGCCCATCGGCGAGGTTCGCGGTCGCCCGCGGAGCGTCCGACTGCACCAGCTCCGCGGCGCTGGCGGTGCCACCGGGGCCATCGTCGCCGCAGGCGGTCATCAGAATCCCTGCGGCCAGCGCGGACAACAAGAGGCCTGGGAGCGCCAGCGGCCGCAGCGAGGGAAACGAACGGACACGAAACATCGATACCTCCTCGGGAGCGTCTTTCTCTCAGACGCTCGATGGGGGGAATCAGTTCCCGGGCCGAACGCAGACGAGCCACCCGGGTGGGTGGCTCGTCTCACTACATTCGAGCAGTGCGCCAGGTCGCGGGCTAGCCAGCACGTTCGATCACGACCACCGGGATCTCACGGTCCGTGTTCGCCTCGTACTCCGCAAACTGGGGGACGTTGGTCTTCTGGCGCGTCCAGATTTCGTCGCGCTCTGCGCCCTGGGTGATGCGTGCGCGGGCGGCGACGGTTTCAGTACCGACCTCAATGGACACCTCGGGGTTCGCAACCACGTTGTGGTACCAGTCCGGGTTGGTGGGTGCGCCTCCCTTGGAGGCGAAGATGGCCCAGGCATCGCCGACCGGCTGGTACATCAGCGGGTTCACCCGCTCCTGTCCGCTGCGCGCACCAGTCGTGTGCAAGAGCAGCATGGGCGCACCCTCGAAGGGACCGCCGACCTTGCCGCCGTTAGCGCGGAACTCCTGGATCACCTGCTGGTTGAAATTGTTCTGTTCGGAATCGCTCGTCACTCTGCCTCCTCTGCTGTGTCTGCGATGGGATCGCCGCCAGGGGTCAGCGTATCGAAAGGCGCTGGGCCGCGGCACCCCGCATTGGCGGGGCGTCCGCTAGCTCATGGGCTCCAGGATCACGACCGGGATCTGACGCGTGGTCTTCGCCTGATACTCAGCGAACCCCGGGTTTGCCTCGACGTGTTGCGCCCAGATCTGTTCGCGCTCCTCGCCTTCGGCGGTGCGAGCGCGCACCTGGAGCGTCTCCGTGCCCACCTCGATGGTCACTTCAGGGTTGGCAACCAGGTTGTGGTACCAGTCCGGGTTGGTGGGCGCGCCGGCCTTCGAGGCGAACACGGCCCAGCCATTCTCCACTTCCCTGAACGCCACGGGGTTCAGGCGCGGCTCGCCGCTCTTCGCGCCCTTCGTGTGCAGCAGCAACGTGGTCGTGCGTCCGCCCACAACGCCGCCGTTGGCACGGAACTCCTCGATCACCGCGTTGTTCCGTACCGCGCGCTCTTCACGTTCGCTGGTCATGTGGCCTCCTAAATCCATTCGGATGCTGCTTCGACGGCCTCCCTAGCGACAGTCTGATGCGGATTTAGGCACCATGCTGCTGTGTGCGGAAGTCGGGTGCCTCGATCACATAGACTTGAGACAAGTCCTTGTCTGTGTAGCGCGATGCTATACGCTTTTCCATCTCGGAGGGCTTCTGGTTCGTGGTGATCACAGTGAACGCGCGCGCGAGGTGGCGGTGGTTGAGCAGCTGATAGAGCTTCTCCTCCGCCCACGGGCTCGACTTCTGCGCGCCGAGGTCATCGAGGACCAGCACGGGCACCTCCAGCAGCTGGCGGAAGACCTGGTCAAAGCGGCGGCGGGCGTCCGGGGCGAAGGCGGCGCGTAGCTCATCGAGCAGATCTGGCACGTTCGCGAAGGCCACGCGGTCGCCTTCGTCAAGGCGCACGTTCGCGATCGCTGCGGCCAGGTGGGTCTTGCCGCAACCGTTGCCACCTTGGAAGACGATCCAGCCCTCCGGCTGCGCCGCCCAGTCACTGGCGCGGCGGAAGGCCCCTTCCAGGCTCTTTCGCGCGTCACCCTTGAGGCCGATCCCGTCCGGGATGAAGGCCTCGAAGGTGAATGCGGCCAGCCGCTCGCGGGTCATCGCGCCGATGTGCGTGTAGCGAGGCAACGCCGCGCCACCCAGCGCGACCACCTGTGTCACCGAGGGATCCTCCAGCCGCGCCGCCACGCGTGCCTCGATTTCTTCGAGTGGCCGCGCTGCCGTAAACACGGTGGGGAGCGCGGCGTTGAAGCGGTATGAGATCACCTGGAAGAACTTCTCGCGCGCCCAGGCCGTCTCTGAGTAGGCGTCGAGGTCATCCAGCACCAGTAGCGGTGCGGAGCGGACCTGCTCGATGCGGCCCTCGTAATCCACCTCGGCGTCCTCGTCGTACGCCGCGCGCAGCTGGTCAAGGAGATCCGCGACGGTGAGGAAGAGCGCCGGATCGCCACGGTCGATGACCGCGTTGGCGATGGCGGCGGCGATGTGCGTCTTG
>JBJHDC010000008.1:0-9334 GCA_050486345.1 Dehalococcoidia bacterium
ATCGATCTCAGCCTGGCGGCGGCGCACGCGGACCTGGTGGTGCGCGCCACGGTGGGCGGGCTCAGCTGGCAGGTGCACTCCGGTAGCTCCTCGGGGCTGTCCATCGATCCGTGGCTGCTCCCGCCGGGCCAGCACACCGTGAGCATGGACGTCATGTCCGGCGGCACCGTGGTCGCCACGGAGGTCGTGGAGATTGAGATCCCTGCGCTGCCCGCTCAGCTGCTCCTCACACAGCTGGACGACGAGGGGCGTGTCCTGGCGGTCGGACGGGTCCAGGGGGTGGATCAACCCGTCCTCGTTGCGCGTCAGGACGGCGAGCAGATCGCTCGCAGCACCACCGGGGACCTGGTGATTGAACCCCGTGACGGCGCCATCTCGGTCGAACTCCTCGATGCATCGGGTGCCATCGTTGCGAGCGACGAGATCCCCCCGGTGCTCGAGCCGACGATCGCAGCCGAGACTGAGTCTGGCAATTCGTCGGTGATCCTCCTGGTCGCCCTCGCGCTGCTTGGCCTCGCCGTCATCTTCTTGCTGCTCCGCCGCGCTCGAACGCGCCGTGAGCAGCAGAAGCCCCCGGTCGCCGAACCGATGATCCCTTATGCCCGCACCCGTCCGCCGGTCGCCACACCCGCGTCCGATCAGCCTGCGGAGCGCGAGGAGCGGCGCGCGGGTGTGCTCATCGTGACTGATCCTTCCGGCGAGCAGACAGAGGTCTCCCTTACCCGGCGCCCGCTCACCATCGGGCGATCTCCCGAGTGCGACGTGGTGCTCAATCATCCGGAGGTCAGACCTCAGCACGCTCGGATGACTCTCCAGTCACCCACAGAGGTCCGCGTGCACGCACTAGGCGGTCAGCGCTGGCAGACCGATGGCGCAGATAGCGACCAATGGATCATCATGGAGAACGGCGAACAGATTACGCTGGGCGGCTATCAGCTCCTGGTGGTGCTTGGCCCCCCCGGACCGGGTCCACAGATGCTGGAGCGACGCAAGCAGGGGCCGTCACGATGACAACGGTGCTGAACGGCCATGAACCGCGCCCGGAACCGGTGGCCGATGTCTACGCCCTCCTTGGCATCACACCGGATGCATCGCCCGCGCTTGCCCAGCATCTGCACGCGGAACGGGTCGAGCAGCTGAGGGAGCGCTTGCAGCAGGGCGATCCCGTGGCACGCGAGGAGCTGGCCACGCTCAACCAGGCGATCGAGATCCTCACTGACCCGCAGCGGCGGCTTGAGTACCAGCGGCGCTTCCACCATCGAACCTCCGATGACGCGGCTGAGCGCCGGCCGCGACTGGCTCGCACGCGACGGCAGCACATTGGCGTGAGTGTGCTCGTGCTGGGGATGACCGCGATCATCGCACTCGTGACCTGGTGGCAGTTCGAGTGGCTTGTGGGAGTCGCGGTGGCTGCGATCGGGCTCGTCGCGGCCCTGACAATCGTCGCGTGGCCTCGACGCACTGTGGAGAACCCGTTCGCGGTGCTGGGGCTGACATCGGAAGCGAAGCAGCACCACGTGGAGCTGGCGTATCAGCTGCTCACCCAGGCAGAACTCCAGCGACTGGGCCGCGGCGCCGGCACCCGCCCGGGCCGCCTCGCGCGCGTCCGGGGGGGCCGAGAGCACGTGCGCCGGCTGGAGATCCTGGATCGGGCCCGGGTCCGAGCCAAGCAAGAACTCGTCGTCCGATACGTGGAGAGCTCGCTGCCGCCTCCGAGTTCCCTACAGCGGGCCCGTCATACCGTGAAAGCGATGCCGGGACGCGTGGCGCTCTGGCTGGGTGACATGGTAGCCAACGCACCGGCCCGCATCCGCGACAAGATCCGGAAGCGACGCCAGACCTCCGAATAACTTGCCCCCTCCTGGAATTCAAGCCCATTCTGCGCAGCCCATGCGGCCCATGCGCCACATGGTGGCCGTTCCCGCCTGAAAGACCCCTCAAATGCACCGTGTAAATACCCCGCAGGTGCAGCATGGCGTTGCGCCCGCCATCCGCGAGAGTACGAGTAGGCCACACGCAACACCGCGAACGGCCATCACCCAGGAGAGGACGAGGAACGCAGGAAGATCATCGACGCGATGCGTCCGTTTGGCACTGATATCGATATCTTTACCAATAATTTATCTTCTTTACTGTTTTCTTTACCCTCTATTCACATAACCGGATCCGGCCTACGATCGGTTCTCCACATCACACGGCGAATCTATCCACAGTCAGCTGTGGATGGGTCCTCGTGACCTCCGGGAGTTCCTGGAGGGTGCGGAAGCGAAGGGGGCGCTCGCGAAGAACGTAATCGCTCACGGGACCGGTTTCTGACCGCGCACTGACGGGTGCATCACGGCAGACCACCCACCACCCCATCCACCCAGGCCAAGTGCAATCAAGGAACGGCCTCCCCCGGTAACACCCGGCGGGCGACCACCAGTCACAAGAGGTGCAACTCAAATGATTTCTAACCTGCTGTCCACCGTCCACGTCTGGGCCCTGAACAGGCGCGCCGAGGCCTCCCACGAAGAGGGCCAGGGCACGATCGAATACATGGCCGTCGCCGGTATCGTTGTGGTCTTCGTCGTCGGTGCCGTGCTCCTGACTGACCTCGAGACGTTCTTCGGGGACATGATCTCCAACATCACCGGTTTGGGTGGCGAGACCCCGGAATAAATCGCAAAGTTGCTGGCTTGAGGTGCCAGGACGAGGGGGAGTCATGCGCGAGGGTCGAGGTCGCGACCGTGGTCAGTCGACCATCGAGTTCATGCTCATGCTCCCCTTCGTGCTGTTTTTCGTCATGGCGATCGTGGAGTTCGGGTTCGCCTACTACTCCTACGTCACCGTGAACCATGCAACAGCCGAGGCTGCTCGGTACGCGTCACTCGGGCGGGACACATCAGATATCCGCCTGCGTGCACGCGAGACGAGCAACAACCTCATCGCCTGCAGTGACGTCACCGTGACCTACCCGGACGGCGATTCGCCGCAACGCGGGCAACCGGTCACGGTGAGCGTCAATCACACGTACGAGACGGTGACACCGGCCCCCGCCCTGTTCAGCTTCTTTTCCGCGGGTGCGTTCCCCACGAGTTGGGACATGAACGCCTATGCGGACGCTCGGCTGGAATCGGAACCGCCACCGCCCGGCGAGGGGGGCTGCTAGCCGGCAGTCCCCAGTCGCCACCAACCACACCGGGAGAGTTCAGAGGTGCACGAATCCCGCCCCAGCCCCACCACCCGTGGCGCCCCTGACGGAGGCCAGGATTCCCTGGTCCCGCTGGGCGAACCAGCGGCCCCCTCACGGACGCGCCGGATCCGTGCCGCGGTCGGTGAGCGTGGCCAGGTGGTCATGCTCACCGCCCTGCTCCTCCTCCCTCTGTTCCTCATCGGCGGCACGGCCGTGATCGACACCGGCGGCGTGGTCACCATGCGTCGCGACCTCCAGAGCACTGCGGATCTTGCCTCCCTTGCCGGCGTCGTGGAGCTGCCGGACACGACCCAGGCGGTCGCGATCGCAGCCGAGTGGATCACACGCAACGGACACGACCCCGCTGACGCCACCATCGAACCATTGAGCGCCGGACAGGATGGCTGTCCGGCTGAGCAGACGGTCGGGTGCCTTCGCGTCTCGTTGACTGACCGCTACGACTCGGTGATCGCGGGCGTCCTCGGGCGTGGGGGTTGGGACGTGGGTGGCAGCGCCACCGCGATGCTCGGCGAGGGTGTGAGCGCACCAGCGCCGTGGCCGTACACGCTGATGGCCATCGACCCTTGCCCCGGCGGGGGTGGCATCAACATCCAGGGCAGCGCGACGATCAACCTGGGCCCCGGGGCGAGCTACAGCGCGTGCAACCTGCGTGTGGAGAACAGCGGGAAGATCTTCGGTGGCGCGCACCAGGCGGCCGGTTCCTGGATCTCGCCCGCGTGGATGCGTAACGCGAGCTACATCTCGCCTACCCCGGAGATCGGTCTCCCTGTGATGGCGGACCCGCTTGCGGACCTCGCCCTTCCCCCGCAGCAGAACTGCACTACCCGCACGCTGGCGCCCGCATGGCAGGGCCCGCAGACCATCCAGCCCGGGTGCATCAGCAACCGCATCATCATGGGCGGTGGCGGCGTCTTCCACTTCACCAGCGGCGTGTACGTGTTCCGTGACGGGCTGGAGGTCGCCAACAACGCTCAGCTGAGCAGCAGCGGCCCGGTGCTCATCTACATCACCTGCCCGTCCGGCAGCTGCAACGGCAGCACACCCTTCCTCGTCCTCGGTGGAGGCGCGCAGATCAACCTGACCGGACACCCCGACTACCGGAATCTGGCGCTGTGGATCGATCCCACTGCCAACAGCAGCACCACGGTTTCCATCGGCAACAACCTGGCGCTGAACTGGCAGGGTGGCATCTACCACCCGGCCGGCCGCGTCCACTTCAACGGCGGCGCGCACACCAGCTCCATGTCGGTCATCGCGGGCCGCGTGCAGGTGGACAACAACGCACAGGTCAGCCTGCCCTGGACCGAGGAGTACGCCATCACCACCACGGTCCCTGTCCCGGGAACCGCGAGGCTCATCCAGTAACCGCGAACTACGCTGGCGAACCAGCACGAGACGGCGTTCGAGCACGACCCAGAGGAATTGACTCATGAAGAAACTCGGATCTAGCGGTGGCCTCCTGTTCATCGCCGTGGTGCTGGGCATCACGACGGCGGTCGTGGCGCTGGTGGCGCTCCCTGGCAGCAGCGGAACCGGCAGCGCCAGCGGCAGCAGCGATGACGAGATCGCCGCAGCGGTCGCGGCTGCGCTCCGCAGTCGACCTGGCGTGGTGGCGAGCGTGGACATACCGGCCGGCGCTCGTCTCACGGACGAGATGGTGCGGCTGACCGACATCCCGGAGAGCGCCTTCGTTGCCAGCACCGCTGCGAACACGGAGGTCGTCCTCGGTCGCGTCACGCGGTACCCGATCGCGGCAGGTGAGCAGGTAGGGTTGCACCGCCTGGTCGTCGATGGCGAACCGGCAGGCGCCGGCCTCGCGTTCGCGGTCCCGCCCGGGATGCGCGGCGTCTCTGTCTCTATCAGCGAGATCCGTGGCGCGGGCGGGAACATCGTGCCCGGTGATCGCGTGGACGTGATGGTGCACACGAACTATGAGCGAATGTTCGGCCCCTTTGACCTCCAGACCACCGTGACGGAACGCGATGAACAGAATCATCCGGTGGTGATCACGGTGCTCCAGGACGTGCTGGTCCTCGCCGTGGCACAGTCCACCACGCCCCCGATCGACGGCCAGCGCGACTCGGCGACGCTCCGTCCCGAGGACGCTGAAGCACAGCCGGGCGCCGGCAGCGTGACGCTGGCCGTCACAGCGAGCCAGGCACAGACGCTGGTCCTCGCGGAGCGGGAGGGCACCGTCTCGCTGGCCCTGCGGGCGTTCGGCGACACCGGAGCTGCAACCCTCGAACCAGTGCTCCGACTCGAACCCATCGGAACCGCACAGCTTGGCGTGACCTCCGGCAACTAGGTCGGCGCACCAAGCAGGAGACTCAGACATGGCACGAAACCTGGCAGCACTGATCGTTGACCCCAGCCCGGACCAGCGGGTGGACGTGAGCCGCGCACTGACGCGCGCCGGATTCGAGGTCTGCGCGGAGGCCGCGTACGGGACGGAGGCCACGTTCCTCGCGGCTCAACAGCAGCCCAGCATCATCCTGCTGGCAATCGAGGAGCCACCGGTGCGCGGCCTCGCGACATTGGAGGCCCTTCAGCAGCAGCAACCCGACATCCCGGTGCTCGTCTATTCCTCGACGCGAGATGTGCAGATCATGCGCCAGGCCATGCGCCTGGGTGCGCGCGATTTCCTCGCGAAGCCGCTGAACGAGAGCGAACTGCGCGATGGCATCCACACGGTGCTCACACAGGAGGAGCAGCGACAGCTCGCGCGGTGGGCTGAGCCGGGTGAGATGCACGCGCGGGGCACGGTGATCACGATTGCCGGAGCGAAGGGCGGCATTGGCAAGACCACACTCGCGACCAACCTCGCGATCGCGGTGCGCCAACTGACCGGACAATCGGTCGCACTGGTCGACGCTGATGCGCAGTTCGGCGATGTCGCGGTAGCGCTGGACATGGAAGTGAAGCGATCCATCGCCGACCTGGCGCGGGACGGCATCGAGATCAGCCGCGTCACCATGCCCGAGTACGCGCAGCGACACGTCTCAGGCATCGATGTCCTCACGACGGCGGCAGAGCCCGACGACTGGCGTACGGTGCAGGGCGAGCACATGGCGCAGATCGTGCAGTCGCTCTCCGAGATCTATGAATACGTCATCGTCGACACGCCGGGTGCGATGAATGAAGTGATCGCCGAAGCCCTGAATGCCGCGGACATCATCCTGCTGATGAGCTCGCTGGATGTCTCAAGTGTGAAGGACACGAAGACCGCCCTCCGGATCCTGGCGGCCTGGGGGATCAGCGACGACCACATCCGGCTGGTGCTGAACGACAACACTCGTGCCTCGCGCGTGAAACCGAACGATGTGGCGGAAACATGCGAGTTCAGCATCTGGCAGCTGATTCCGCACGACCAGAACGTCGGCACCTCCGTGCAGACGGGCACGCCCATGACGCTGTCCCAGCCCAAGAGCAAATACACGAAGGTCGTGATGCAGATGGCTGCAAGGATCGCAGGCGTTGGGACCGAGACCAAGGTCGAGAAACTCGTGGCCTCGGCGCCCAGTCGGAGCCGGGTCCTGTTCGGGGGGAGAGCGTAGGTGGCACTATCCGTGACCCAAGGACAATCCGTCCCCATGAACTCGGGGGCCGCTGCGGCAGCGACACCAGAGGCCCAGCGCGAACAGCTCGTACGCCAGGTGCACGACCGGCTACTGCATGACCTGGACATCCGCAGGCTGGACGCCACCGATTCCGCAACCTCCCGCCAGCAAGTCACGACCGCGACCAATGCGATCGTGCAGTCCATCGCGCCCGGCATGCCCGCCGCGACCCAGCACGACATCGTCACCGCGGTCACCAACGAAGTGCTGGGCTATGGTCCCATCCAGCCCCTGCTGGATGACCCGGACATCTCCGAGGTGATGGTGAACAGCCCCACGGAGATCTTCTATGAACGGGGAGGCGTGCTGCACCAGGCGCCGCTCCGCTTCCGGGACAACGCACACATCATGCGCATCGCGGAGCGCATCGTGAGCCCGCTGGGGCGCCGGCTGGACGAGGCATCACCGATGGTGGACGCGCGCCTGCCTGACGGCTCGCGTGTGAACATCGTCATCCCGCCGATCGCGGTGAAGAGCCCCTCGCTCTCCATCCGAAAGTTCCGCCAGGACCGGTTCGACATGGATGACCTCATCCGCGTCGGTAGCGTCACTGAGCAGGTGGCGGGGTTCCTGCGCGCTGCTGTTCACTCCAAGATCAATATCGTGATCTCGGGTGGTACCGGCTCCGGTAAGACCACGCTGCTAAACGCGCTCTCCGCGTTCATCCCGCGCGATGAGCGCATCGTTACCATCGAGGACCCCATCGAGATTCAGCTCCGGCAGCCACACGTGGTGGCCCTGGAGGCGCGCCCGCCCACCGGCGAGTCTACGAACTCGGTGTCGCAGCGCGACCTCGTGCGCAACGCGCTCCGCATGCGCCCCGACCGCATCATCATTGGCGAGGTCCGCGGGTCCGAAGCATTCGACATGCTGCAGGCGATGAACACCGGCCACGAAGGCTCCATCACCACGGTGCACGCGAACACCCCGAGAGACGCGCTCTCCCGCATCGAGAATATGGTGCTGATGGCCGGATTCGACCTCTCTACGCGGACGATCCGCGAGCAGATGTCCTCCGCCCTCCACATGATCATCCAGATCTCGCGCCTCGCGGACGGCTCGCGCCGAATGATGAACGTCACGGAGGTCGTGGGCATGGAGGGTGACGTGATCACCATCCAGGACATCTTCCGGTTCGAAGGTCACCGCACGAATGAGCAGGGCAAGATCGAGGGTCACCTGACTGCCACCGGCATCCGACCGGCCTTCGCGGACGAGTTCCGCAAGTTCGGCGCCAGCGAAGTCTGGGTGAACTCAGACTCTCGAGTGCAGCAGAGATGACGACCGCACTCTCGGCGATCGCAGCAGCCGGCACCGCGCCGCTCATCGTCTCGATCGGTGCCGGGATCACGGTGGTCGTGGCGTTCCTTGCGCTCGCATCGCTGCGGCCGGCTCCGCGTAGCCTGATTCAACGCCGGCTGGAGAGCCCTCGCGCAGAAGACCTCGTGTACGAGCCGATCACCGTGGAGGTGCTCCGCGATCAGCGCATCTCAAGCATCCCGCTGATCGACCGGATGTTCCGCAACCGGCGCTGGACCGCGAACACTCATGACCTGCTGGAACGCGCCGGTGTCCCCCTTCGGGTGGGCGAGTACCTCGCGTTTCGTGCGTTCGCCGTGACGATCGGTACCGTGCTGGGCATCCTGATTGCGCAACGGGTGGGGGGCGTGGCACTCGCCCACATCTTCTTCGGGTTTGCTGGCGCCCTCGTTGGTTTCATGAGCCTCCCGATCTTCGTGAAGTCGAAGATGCGCAAGCGCCAGGCTGTGATCGAGACGCAGCTGGTGGAGCTGTGCGATGTGATGGCGTCCATGCTGCGTGCTGGCCACGGCTACACCCAGGCGCTGGCCGCCACGGCCGAAGAGGTGGGGCCGCCGCTGCAGTTCGAGCTCCAGCGCTTCCTGGACACAGTGAACCTGGGCGGGGATATGGAGGAGGCGCTCGATGCGCTGAACGAACGGCTCGATAGCCGCGACTTCGACATGATCGCCAGTGCCATCTCGATCCAGCGGAAAAGCGGCGGCAACCTCTCGGAGATCCTCGTGGGGGTGGCCGAAACGATCCGCCACCGCCAGTCGTTCTTGCGCGAAGTGGACGCCCTGACCTCCGCCCAGCGATTCGCCGCGTGGATCGTTGCCCTGTTCCCGATGGGCCTGATTGCCGTACTGACGATCATGGCGCCGGAGATCTATAGCCGGCTGTTCACGGAGTTCGCGGGCCAGATGATCCTTGCCGCCGCCATCGCCATGGACCTCATCGGCTTCTTCATCATCCGCAAGCTCGTACAGATCGAGGTGTAGCCGATGTCCCCCGACCTCACCACCGTGCTGATCGCGACGCTTGCGGGATCCACCGCGCTGTTCCTGGTACTCGGGCTCTTCGCGGGCCGCCGGGTCGCGCAGCAGTCGCTCCTCGAACAGCGCATCCGACGCTACGACGATATCGAGGACACGGACCCGCTCACACTCTCGTTCAGCCAGCGTGTGATGCGGCCGGTGTTCGCGGCCTTGAAAGATGTGAT
>JBJHDC010000008.1:9344-36774 GCA_050486345.1 Dehalococcoidia bacterium
GTGATCGGGCGACTCCTCCCCTCGCAGCTGCTCGCAGCGCTAGAGGGATGGCTTGAACGTGCCGGGCAACCCACCACCGCCCCGCGGTTCCTCGCGGCGTGGCTAGGACTCAGTGTCGCCTTCCCGGCAGCAATCGCCCTGCTACTCATACTGTCCGGGAACCTGACCCTCGGCCCGATAGGGGCGCTTATCGGATGGTCCGTGATTGGTACCTACCTCTCCTGGAACTGGCTCCGGCGCGCCGCCGCCGCACGGTCCAAGCGAATCGCGAAGGACCTACCCGACGCGATCGACCTGATTGTCACTAACGTTGAGGCTGGCCTAGGCCTTCAGGCTGCCCTTGTCACGGTCTCGGAGAAGTTCACCGGCCCGGTCTCGGAAGAACTGGCTCACGTGGTTCGCGACGTGAGCGTGGGCGCCGACCGCGTGGAGGCGCTGGTCGCGATGGCGGAGCGAACCGGTGTGGCCGACATGCGCCTCTTTACGCGCGCTATCGGACAGGCGGAGCAGACGGGGATCCCCATCGCACGGGTGCTCCGCAACCACGCTGTGGAACTGCGCGAGAAGCGCCGGCAGCTGGCGCGCGAACAGGCGGCGAAGATCCCGATCAAGATCACTTTCCCGACCGTGATGGTGATGTTCCCCACGTTGTTCCTGCTGATCCTGGGGCCGGTGATCCTCAACGTGATGTCGAAGATGGACTAAGTGGTACAGGCATCGATGAGCCAAAGCACCGCTCCAGCGCGCATCATCGGCGGCACCGTGCCGGGGACCACCCTTGCGATCGAGACCGCGGATTCGTTCCTGAGCCGCGGGATCGGACTGCTGGGGCGTCGAGGTCTCTCACCGGGCGTCGGCCTCCTCATCCGCCCCTGCTCCTCCGTGCACACGTTCGGCATGCGCTTTGCGATCGATGTCGTGTACCTCGACCGTGAAGGCACCGTAACGAAGGTCGCTCCGCGTGTCCGACCGTGGCGCTTCAGTCACGGTGGACGGCGAGCCCATTCCACCGTGGAGCTGGCTGCAGGCGAGGCTTCGCGGCTCGGCCTTGTGCCGGGTGCGCGCATCGACCTCGAATCCACCGGGGTGAGGTGACGGGTGGTGGCGCTCGATCGTCCGCTCCCTACCCCTCTGTCGTGGATTCTCCCTGCCGCCGCCGCGGGGCTTGCGCTCGGCATTGCGGTTGGATTGGCGCGGGGCGAGACGGCCCAGGCGCCGATCATCGGGGTGTTCTTCGCGGCGCTGCTGGCGGCATCGACGATCGACCTACGCGAGCGCCGAATTCCTAACCGCATCACCTATCCCGGTACAGCCGTCGCGCTCGTACTGGCTGCACTCTCGAGCGCACTGCTCGATGCCCTTGCCGGGCTGGCGTTCGGGGCCGGCATCACTGGCCTCGTTTACATCGTCGGACGCGGGCGGCTGGGCATGGGCGACGTGAAGCTGAGTGCGATGGCCGGTGCGACACTCGGGCTCTACGGCTCACAGCTGTTCCTCCTCGTTGGTGTTGGCCTCGGCGCACTGATCGCCATCGCAATGCTGGTCGCCACCCGCGATCGCACACGCACGATGGCTTACGGCCCACCACTCGCGGCCGGAGCGATGATTGCGGTCGTGATCAACGGCGTGCTCGCGACCCTGTAACTCCCGACCCTGCGTGAATCTCGACCGCTGTCGGCCCTCGATGTGTCCCGGGGCTTGAGTGACGCCGAGGCGAAGCGTATGCTCGGGTTATCCCTTTAAGCCGGTCCCGAGAGGCCGGGAAGGACACGAGTGAATGACCCCGCCCAGCGTCGCGCTGCTCCACGCCGCATTCCATTCCTCCACACCGCAGACGCGGCGCTTCTTCGCTGATCCTGAACCCTCCAGTTGGAGGGTTTCTTATTGTTCGAGTGTCTCCGGCCTGAAGGGGGAGACACCATGAACGGCACCCAGGTGCTGGACGCCCAGGACGTACGCCGCACTCTGCGCCGGCTGGCCCACGAGATCGTGGAGAGCAACCAGGGCGTACAGGAGCTGGTGCTGGTGGGCATCCAGAGTGGCGGCGCCGTGCTGGCCGAGCGGATCGCCGACGACATCGGAGCGTTCGAGGGCGCGCGGCCGCCCAGCGGCGCGCTGGACATCACCCTCCACCGCGACGACCTCGCCCGCCGCGGACTGCACCCCACTCCCCTGCCATCCACGCTGCCGGACATCGAGGACCGCGTGGTGGTCCTCGTGGACGACGTCCTGATGACCGGGCGCACCGCGCGCGCAGCCATGGACAGCCTGAACGACTTCGGTCGACCACGCGCAGTGCGGCTCGCTGTCCTCATCGACCGCGGCCACCGAGAGCTCCCCATCCGCGCCGACATGGTCGGCAAGAACATCCCCACCCACCACGACGACAACGTTCGAGTACTGCTCGAAGAGGAGGATGGGCAGGACGCCGTCGTGCTCATCCCCGGGAAGTCAGACCGATGACCACGACACCGCTGGACACCGCCACTACCCAAGCCGCCGGTACCGAGGCAGGCGCTACGGCCTGGAACCACCGCCATGTGCTGGATCTGGATGATTTCTCCGTCGCGGAGATTGAGATGGTGCTCGACCTCGCGGATCGCATGCGCGAGGTGCTGGACCGTCGCATCGCGCGCGTGCCGGCCCTACGCGGCTTCACGGTGGTGAACCTGTTCTACGAGCCCTCCACCCGCACGCGGGCCTCGTTCGAGCTCGCGGGCAAGGTGCTCGGCGCGGACGTGCTCAGCGTGACCGCGAATACGTCCTCCGTCGTCAAAGGTGAGTCACTGATCGATACCGTCCGGACGATGCGGGCGATGCGCACCGACGCAATTGTCATGCGCCACGCGATGTCAGGAGCGCCGTACCTGGCGGCCCAGCACACGGATGCTTCCATCATCAACGCTGGAGACGGTGCGCACGCGCACCCGACGCAGGCGCTGCTGGACCTCTACACGATGCGCAACCGGCTCGGTGACCTGCGTGGCAAGCGTGTCGCGATGATCGGGGATATCGCGCACTCTCGGGTGGCACGCTCGGACCTCTGGGGGCTCACGGCCATGGGCGCCGATGTCGTCGTCTGCGGCCCCCCCACGCTGCTGCCTCGAGGACTGCGCGCAGCCGACCGTCCCGCACATGCCGAATCGGCCCTGCCCCCGGTGACCATCGAGACCGACATCGATCGCGCAATCGAGGGTGCAGATGTGGTGATGGCGTTGCGGCTCCAGAACGAGCGACAACAGGCCGGCCTGCTGCCCTCGCTACACGAGTACGCACAGCTCTACCAGGTCACTGAGGCCCGCCTCGCACGCGCGAAGCCGGACCACCTGCTCATGCATCCCGGCCCCAAGAACGAAGGCACCGAGATTGCCGGAACCGTGGCCAGCGGTGGTCACTCCATTATTGAGGAGCAGGTCACGAACGGCGTCGCCGTGCGCATGGCGCTGCTCTACCTCCTCTCCGGCCGCACGGAAGCGCCCGGCGATGGCAGCCGGGAGGCACGCTCGTGAGCACGCTGGCGATTCACAACGGACGCGTCATCGACCCGGCCCTCGGACGTGACGGAATCGCCGATGTCGTCATCGTGGACGGGCGCATCACCCGCGTCGGCCCGAACGAGGGCGATATGGTGGTGGATGCGGAGCGCATCGACGCTACCGGGCTCATCGTGACGCCGGGCTTCGTCGACCTGCACACACATCTGCGCGAACCCGGGCAGGAGCACAAGGAGACGATCGCGACCGGCACACAAGCTGCGGCGCGGGGAGGCTACACGACTGTCTGTGCGATGCCCAACACCTCGCCCCCGCTCGATAGCCGCCCGGCGATCGAGTCTGTGCTGCGCGAGGCGGATGTCTCCGCGCGGGTGCGCGTGCTCCCAATCGGCTGCATTTCCCTCGGACGTGCGGGCAAGGAACTCGCACCCGCGGGCGAGCTCTTCGAGTCCGGCGTGGTGGCGCTGTCCGATGATGGCGATGCGGTTGCCGACCCCAGCCTGATGCGCCACGCACTCGAATACTCGACGCAGTTCAACCTGCCCGTTGCCCAGCATTGCGAAGACCCGGCGCTGGTGCGCGATGGACAGATGCACGAGGGCTGGGTAGCGACGCGCCTCGGACTGCGCGGCCGGCCCGCCAGCGCAGAGGAGACGATGGTCGCGCGGGACATCGCGCTGGCGGAACTTACGGGTGCGCACCTGCACATCTGCCATGTCTCCACCGCGGGCTCTGTGACGCTCATCGCGGCAGCGCGCGAACGTGGCGCGCGCATCACCGCCGAGGTCACGCCCCACCACCTCACGCTGACGCACGAGGAAGTTGCGTTCCGCGACGATTACACGACCATCAGCTACAACACGAACGCGAAGGTGAACCCCCCGCTCCGCGAGGAACACGATCTCGCCGCGCTCATCGAGGCGCTTCGAGATGGCACCGTGGAAGCGATCGCAACCGATCACGCGCCACATTCGACCAGTGACAAGACTATCGAATTCGACCTCGCCTCTCCCGGCCTCACCATGTTGGAGACCGCGTTTGGCCTCTGCATGCGGCTGGTGCACGATGGACACCTGACCCTGCCCACGCTGATCGAGCGCATGACCATCGGTCCCGTGCGCGCGTGGCGGCTCGATGAGCGTCCCGGCCTCGAGGGGCTCGGCACGCTCGCCCCGGGTGCGCTGGGGGATGTCGCAATCCTCGATCCGAACGCGGAGTGGACCGTGGAGCCGGCGGCGTTCGCCTCCAAGGGCAAGAACACCCCGCTGGGCGGACGGACGCTGCGCGGCAGCGTGGTGGCGACGGTCTACGCGGGCGAGATCGTGCACCGCACGGAGCAGGCGGTCGCGCTGTGACCGGGCTGGCGCACGAGACGATGACGAACAACGAGCGATTGAAGGGAACCCTGTGACGTCCAACAGCCATGGCTCCGAGCGCCCACCGGCCCGCCTCGTCCTCGCGGATGGGCGTGTGTTCGAGGGTGTGGGCGTGGGCGCCGATGTTGTCGCCACCGGCGAGGTGGTCTTCACCACCTCCATGACTGGCTACCAGGAGGCGCTGACGGACCCCTCGTACCGCGGCCAGATCCTGACGATGACATTCCCGCTGCAGGGGAACTACGGCACGAATGATTTCTCAGACGAGAGCGCAGGCATCCAGGTGCGTGGCTTCGTTGTGCGCGAGATGACCGACCTTCCCTCTCACTGGCGTTCCACCGCCACGCTGCACCAGTACCTGGCCGCTCGTGGCGTCGCTGGCATCGCTGAGGTGGACACGCGCGCGCTCACCCGGCATCTGCGCTCCCGTGGCGTGGTGATGGGGACGATCACCCGCGGAGAATCCGCCGAGGAGGCGCTCACCCGGCTGCAGCGCACGCCGGATTACGCCGAGTTCGATTATGTCGCGGAAGTTTCGACTGCCCTCCCCTACGAGTTCTCAGACCCGCGCGTCCCGCTGGGGACGCTGGGTGACGGCGAGCCCGCACCGCACGTGGTGGTTGTGGACCTTGGTGTGAAGCGCAACATCATGCGGCTGCTACGCCAGCGCGGCCTAACGGTCACCGCAGTCCCGCACACGACCAGCGTGGAGGACATCCTAGCGATGCGCCCGGATGGGGTGCTGCTCTCGCCCGGTCCCGGCGACCCGATGCTGCTCGATCACGTCGTCACCACGGCGCGCGGGCTCATTGGCCGGATGCCGGTGATGGGGATTTGCCTCGGTCACCAGGTGGTCGGCCGGGTGTTTGGTGCCGACACCTACAAACTCAAGTTCGGCCATCGAGGTGCGAACCACCCAGTGCGCGACCTGATCACCGGCCGCGTTCACATCACCTCGCAAAACCACGGCTTCGCCATCGATGGCAGCGGACTGACCGATGACGTGCGCATCACGCAGGTCCACCTCAACGACGACACCGTGGAGGGGCTGGAGCATCGCAGCGAGCCCGTCTTTACGATTCAGTACCACTCGGAGGCCTCGCCCGGACCGAATGACACGGAGTTCCTCTTCGACCGCTTCCTGGAGACCGTCCGGCCCGCATCGGCCGGTGCACGGGCCGGGGGAGGCGCCTGATGCCGGAACGCCTCCGTCGTGCTGAGCCGGCCGATGCTCCACAGATCGCGGAGATTATTGCGGAGTTGATCACCGAGCCGAACCCGGTTGGCTTCAACCGCGAGTGGAGCGCGTCGGAGGTCGAGGAGTGGCTTGCCCGGCAGGGCGATCAGGGTGCGTTCTTCGTCATCGACGATGACGGCCGCGTGCTGGGCTTCGCGACGATGGACTTCAACACTGCGGAGCCGGACGCCGCCAGCTTTGGCGCGTGGATCCGCCGCGAGCATCGACGGCAGGGCCTCGGCAGCGCGCTGGCGGATCACTGCCTCGCCTTTGCGCGTGAGCGGGGCTACCGGCGCATCCGCGCTCGGCTGCCCGAGGAGAACGAAGCGGCGCTGTCGTTCCTCTCCTCGATCGGGGCGCTGGTGCCGCTCATGAACCCGGGCACCACCTTCGAACTGCCGATCTACCACGACGGGGAGCCGACGTGACGCAGGCCGACTCTCCCACCGCTACGGCCTACCGCGACCGCCTCGACCGTGACTGGGACACGTTCACCAGCGGCGATGGCCCGCTGGTCGACTACTGGGCAGCGTGGGCAGACCGATCCCACGGCTGGCGCACCCCGGTGGATTTCCTCCAGCCGGTCGGCACTGAGGCGCCCGAGGTCTTCGCGGGCCTCGAGCCGCTGCTCGATGAACTGCGCGGCATGCCCGAAGTCGAGGTCTTCCCGACCTCGTGGCTGCATACTACGTGGGTACGGCTGGGCTTCCTGATGTCCACGGATCTCATGTGGTCGCAGGTGGAGACGTTCTACGTGAACGCGAGTCCTCGCCTGCATCGCGTGCAGCCGTTCCAGATTCACCTCGGCGGGCTATCCGTCGCGGACGACGAGCGGATCTACGTGGGCGTCGACGACGGGGGCAGCTATCGCGAGGCGCGCCGGCAGGCGAAACTCGGGGTACCACGCGTGTACCAGGTGCTGCGCGACGATCCGGACATCGATGGTGACGAGGACTCGTACATGCCGGCGATCGATATCGCCTGCTTCACAGGGACCGGCAGCCGCGAGCGTGTCGCTGAAGTGCTGGCGACGTACCGGGAGATCGACCTGGGGAACGTGGACATCACGCACCTGAAATTGGGCCGGCTGCCCATACAGCCACACGACTACTACGCGGACATCGACGTTATCGCGGAGATCCCGATGTACGGCGATGACTATCGCAAGGGGTACCACAACTGACCACGACCGCTCCTTCCGACACCAGCTCCACGATGGAGAAGCCGCGCTCTGTGCTCATTATCGGCAGTGGTCCGATCATCATCGGGCAGGCTGCGGAGTTCGACTACGCCGGGACGCAGGCGTGTAAGGCGATGCGCGAAGAGGGCATCCGCTCCATCCTCGTGAACTCCAACCCCGCCACGATCATGACGGACGAGGAGGTCGCCGACGCGATCTACATCGAGCCCCTGACGGTGGAGGTGGTTGAGCGCATCATCGCGCGTGAACGCCCGGATGCGCTCCTGCCCACGCTCGGTGGTCAGACAGGCCTCAACCTGGCAATGGACCTCGCCGAGGCCGGGGTCCTGGACCGCTACGGCGTGCGCCTGCTGGGCTCCACGGTCCGGACGATCAAGCTCGCCGAGGATCGCGAAGAGTTCCGCGATCTGCTGCGCGAGATTGGCGAGCCCACGCCGGCGAGTGCCATCGTCGAAACGTGGGAAGAGGCGCAGGCGGCGCTTGAGGAGATCGGCCTACCGGCGGTCATTCGCCCCGCATACACCCTCGGCGGCACGGGCGGCGGCATCGCCCACACTCACGCTGAGTTCGAGCGCATCGCCAAGGGCGGGCTCGCGGCATCGCCCATCCACCAGATCCTCGTCGAGCAGTCGCTGCTGGGCTGGAAGGAGCTGGAATACGAGGTGATGCGCGACGCGAACGACACCTGCGTCATCATCTGCAACATGGAGAACCTGGACCCGATGGGCGTCCACACCGGCGACTCGATCGTGGTTGCGCCCTCCCAGAGCCTCTCGGACCGCGAGCACCAGATGCTCCGCAACAGCGCGCTCAAGATCATCCGCGCGCTGGGCATCGAGGGTGGCTGCAATGTCCAGTTCGCGCTTGCGCCGCGCCCGGACATTGTGCCGTGGCCGGACCACGAGGAAGCGAGCATCCTCCCGTACCACGTCATCGAGGTGAACCCGCGCGTGTCGCGTTCCTCGGCACTCGCCTCGAAGGCGACGGGCTACCCGATCGCTCGCGTAGCCGCCAAGATCGCGATTGGTAAACCGCTGCACGAAATCCAGAACTCGGTGACCCGGCGCACCACGGCGGCGTTCGAGCCAGCGATCGACTACACGGTCGTGAAGATCCCACGGTGGCCCTTCGACAAATTCAACCTGGGTGACCGCCGCCTGGGAACGCAGATGAAGGCCACCGGTGAGGTGATGGCGATCGACCGCACCTTCGAGGGATCGCTCCAGAAGGCGATCCGCTCGCTGGAGTTCGGTGCTCGTGGGCTGCTCTGGGAGCACCCCAACTGGGGCGAGCGCCCGCCGCTGGACGCCACGGATGAGCGGATCTGGGCGGTGCTGGCGTCGATTCGACGCGACATCCCGCTCGACGAGATCTGTCGCATCAGCGGCATCGATCCCTGGTTCGTGGAGCGCCTCGCCCGCATCGTTGCGATGGAGCGACGGCTGCTCTCGGAGGACCTCACGCCCACGCTGCTCCGCGAAGCAAAGCGGTTGGGGTTCAGCGACGCGACGATCGCGACGCTGGCCGACCGCCTGCCCGACCAGGTGCGTGCCCTGCGCGACGAATGGGACATCCGGCCCGTCTACAAGATGGTCGACACGTGCGCCGCCGAGTTTGACGCGGTCACGCCCTACTTCTACTCGACCTACGAGGATGAGAACGAAGCGCCCCCCGACCCGGTGGAGAAGATGCTTGTGATCGGCTCCGGGCCGATCCGTATTGGACAGGGCATTGAGTTCGACTACTGCTCCGTGCGCGCTGCCCGTGCGTTGCAGGAGGCCGGCGTGCAGTCGATCCTTGCGAACTCCAACCCGGAGACGGTCTCAACGGACTTCGACACCTCGGACCGCCTCTACTTTGAGCCGCTGGACGAGGAGGCCGTACGCGACCTGCTGGAGAACGAGGCAGGTCCGGATGGCGAAGCGCCGCGTTCCATCGTGCAGTTCGGCGGGCAGACTGCAGTGAACATCGCGCGGCCCCTCGCGAACGCCGCGCTGCCCATCGCTGGTTCATCAGCGGACACCATCGATCGTGCCGAGGATCGCGGGCACTTTGAGGCGATGCTCTCCGAGCTTGATATCCCGCAGCCGCCCGGCGCCGCCGTGCACACGCTGGAGGATGCACTGAGCACGGCCGAGGCCATCCAGTACCCGGTCCTCGTGCGGCCCTCCTACGTGCTTGGCGGCCGCGCAATGGAAGTCGTGCAGGACGCCAACGAGCTGGTGCGCTACTTCGGCGCAGCGCTGGCGGAGAATACCGGCGCCGTCCTCATCGACAAGTACCTGGACGGTCCAGAGATCGAAGTCGACGCGGTCTGCGACGGTGAGTCAGTGCTGATCCCGGGGATCATGGAGCACATCGAACGCGCCGGGGTGCACTCGGGCGACTCGATGGCCGTCTACCCTCCGCAGCATCTGACGACCTGGCAGCGTGACGCGATTGTGGACTACACGACGCGGATGGCGCTGGCGCTGGGCGTGCGGGGGCTGATGAACGTACAGTTCGTCATCGCCCCGGCCGCCGACCCCAGCGGGCCCGGTGTCTTCGTGATCGAGGTGAACCCGCGCTCCTCCCGCACCGTGCCGTTCATCTCGAAGGTGACCGGGGTGCCGATGGTCCCGATCGCCGTGAACGTGATGCGGGGGCGTACGCTGGCCGAACAGGGCTACGAGGGCGGCCTCTGGCCGGAACGCGACCTGGTGGCCGTGAAGGCGCCCGTCTTCTCCATGGCGAAGCTGGTGGACGTCGATACGTTCCTGGGTCCGGAGATGAAGTCGACCGGTGAGGTCATGGGTGTGGACGCGACCTTCGAGCCCGCCGTGCGCAAGGCGCTGATCGCTGCGGGAATCGATGTGAAACGGGGCACCCCGTTCCTGCTGTCGCTCTCCAACCAGACGAAGGCTGATGCGGTACCGGTCATCCGGGCCCTGCACGCCTCGGGCAGCCGCCTCTACGCGACGGAGGGCACCGCCGCCCTGATCGAAGGCCTCGGCATCCCGGTGGAACTCGTGCCGAAGCGGCTCAACGAAGGTCACCCGAACGTGGTAGACGTGATCCGGGACGGCACCGTGGGTGCGGTACTCAACACCATCGAGGGTGGCCGCGCCGAGGCTCGACGTGACGGCTTTCACATTCGCCGCAATGCCAGCGAGATGCGCATCCCCTGCTTCACCTCGCTAGACACGGCACGCGCTGCTGTGCAGTCACTGACCGCGGGCGGCGGGTACGACGTGCGCACGCTCCTCGAGTACCGCGATGGGATCCGACGTTGAGCCAGCCGACGATCAACGCGGTGCTCTTCGACCTCGACGGCACGCTGGTCGACTCGCTCCCCACGATCGCGGACGCGATGGTGGAGACCCTTGCGCGACATGGCTATCAGCATCCGCGCGAGGAGATCATGCCGCTCATCGGTCCGCCGATGAATGTGCTCATTGAGGACCTCACCGGCATCTCGCCGGAGGACGCCGCGCGGATGAACGAGGACTATCTGCGCATCTACTACGAACAGTTCATCGAACTCACCCCGGAGCACGAGGGCGCCAGTGCACTCCTCGATGAGCTCGCTGCGGCGGGGCGGCGGCTCGCCGTGGTCACCAACAAGGTGGAGCACGGCGGACGCGAGATGGTGCGCATCCAGGGCTGGGACCACTACTTCGGCGAGATCGTCGGCCGAGACACCGCCGCCGCCGCGAAGCCTTCACCGCTGGCGGCGCAGTACGCGATGCGGAGCCTCGAAGCCTCGCCGGACGAGACCGGGATCGTGGGCGACACCGAGTACGACATGCAGTGCGGCCGTGACACCGGCCTCCCCATGGTCATTGGCGTGGTCGGCGCACGCACAGAAGCACACCTGCGCGCGCATGGAGCCACGCACGTAGTGCACGCACTGCACGAGGTCGCGCCGGTGATCCTCGGCGCCGGGGTGCCCTCGTGAGATCGTTCGAGGCGGAAGTCACGGAGAGCGCGCGGCTCTACGGCACCACACACGTCCTGTGGCTGAAGCAGCCGGAACACTTCCACAACGTGACGCCCGGCCAGTTCGTGATGACGTACATCGGTGAAACGCACGACCCGCTGCTGGGCCGCGCGATGTCCGTGCACCGGCTCCGCCGGGGCGAGGCGGGCCCCGAGTTCGCCATCCTCTTCGATATTGTGGGCCAGGGCACCGGCTGGCTGTCTCGTCGAGGGCCGGGCGACATCTTGCGCATGGTCGGCCCGCTCGGTCGCGGCTTCGAACCTCGCGAGCGCGTGAATCACATGCTCCTCGTGGGTGGCGGCATCGGGTCAGCGCCGCTGATCTGGCTGGCGGAAGAACTGGTCGCCGAAGGACGCGAGGTCACGCTGGTCCTCGGGGGGCGCACCTCCGCTCAGATCTACCCGGCGGAACTCCTACCGCCAGCCGTCGAGGTCGTCGTGACGACCGAGGATGCCTCCATGGGTGAGCAGGGCCGCGTGACCGGGCCGTTCGAGCGCCTGCTGCCGTGGTGCGATCAGGCATTCACCTGCGGCCCGGACCCGATGTTCGAGGCTCTCCACAACGTGCTGCGCGACTCAGGCCTGCGGAAGCCGGTGCAGGCACTCCTGGAGGCGCGCATGGCCTGCGGCATCGGCATCTGCTATTCGTGCGCGGTGTTCCCGCGACGGGGTGGGGTTAGACTGGTATGTACGGATGGTCCCATGTTCGACCTGCGGGACCTGTACTCGTAAGCGTGCGGTGACTGATGCCAGTTCGACTCCATCACCTCTTCGTCGTTGGCGGTCTGGCTGCGGGGATCGCTGCGGGTGTGCTGCTGCTGGACACCGATCCAGCAGCCATGGGATGGCTGCTGGGAGCCGGCTCAGGACTCGCTGGCGGCGCATTCATCGCGGCGATGGTGTCGGGCGAGCAACTCGCCTCCGGCGGCGGCGATGGCTCTCGCACCCGTCGCAGAGGTGTGAATCCGGCGCTGCGACACCTGGAGAACACCTGGCAACCCACTGCCCCGCCCTCCACGAACGGGAAGCACGAAGACCATCCGAGCGAGACGCCCGATCGGTCACCTGAGGACCGACCGCGGGAGCGTCCCGAGTAGGACGCCCCGCAGCCTTCGACATTATGTAATCTTCGAGACCACCGTGGACAGATCCAGGTAGTGGTCCGCGAGCGCGCGCATCTCGAGCGAGGCACTCCCAGCGAAGGCGATGACCTCCACGCGCACCCCGCGAGCCTGCACGGCCTCCACGGCGCGTGCGAAGTCGGCATCGCCCGAGACGATCGCGAGCACGTCCACCCGGTCCGCCATCGAAAGCATATCGATGGCCATCTCCACGTCGAAGTTGCCCTTGATGGAGCCATCCGCGAAGCGCTTCAGCGGCTTGGTGACGATGCGGTAGTCGTAGGGCACGAAGGGAGCCACGAACTTCTGCTGCTCCAGCGGCTCTCGGGGATCATCGGACACCGGGGAGTACGCCGTGGCGCGAATTAACTCGCGTCCCTCTCGCAGGAGGTCCAGCAGCTTGCCCATGTGCACCGTGCCCTCGCCCTCGAGGCCGTACATGACATTGGGCACGTCCACGAAGACACCCAGGCGCGGCCGGTAGCCGCTGCGGTCCACCTGCTGCGCCAGCGTCACGAGGCCCGCACGCACCTCCGCCAGCACCCCGCGCTGATGCTCGATGAGCGCGCGCAACTGCGTGACCTCGGAGGCGATTCCCTGAAGGTCCTGGGGAGCGGCGCTCGATGCAGCAGCGACGGGCTCCTCGAGGGGCTTCGCAAGCTGTTCCACGACCGACCGAACGTCCGCGGGCGCCTCCGGCTCTTCAACCGCTACTTCTACTTCCGCGGCGGCCTCCGGCTCCTCGACCACATCGGTGGTTTCCTCGGTCGCGGCGGCTTCCGGCGGCTGGTCCTCCGTCTTGCGAGCGGCGGGACGACGGCGGCTGCGGGATGCGGGCTTCGCCGGCTCCTCCTCCGTCTGCTGCGTGCGAGGACCGCGCCTCCGCGGGGCGGCGGGCTTCTTCTCCGACTCAGCGGGCTCGCTCGAGCGTGCCCCCGGGCGGCGGCGCCCGGCGATCATCGAGTCGGCCAGGCTGCGGCGCCGAGGCGGGGACCCGCCATCCGTGGTGTCCAGTAGAGGATCGATCAGTGGGTTCACAAGACTCCTGCTTCACCGGCGTACTGGAGCACGGAGCACCGAGCCGCCACCTGTTCCGCGAGGTCCACAAAGGCCTGCGCGATGGTTGATTCTGGATGCGCAACGACGACCGGCACCCCGCTGTCGCCGCCCTCGCGGATGGCCGCGTCCAGCGGGATCTCGCCGAGGAACTCGAGGCCGAGTTCGTCCGCCGCCTCCCGCGCGCCACCACGCCCGAAGATGTCGCTGCTCATGTTCTCGACGAAGCCGAAGACCGGCACCCCCAGGCGGTCGAACAGACCGACCGCTTTGCGCGCGTCCTCGATCGAGACTTTCGAGGGCGTCGACACGATCACCGTTCCAGCGATCAGCGCCTCCTGCGCCATGCTCATGGAGGCGTCCGAGGTCCCCGGGGGCAGGTCCACGATCAGGTAGTCGAGCTCGCCCCAGTCCACGTCATGCATGAACTGACGTACGCCGGAGCCGATCATCGGGCCGCGCCAGACCACCGGGGTGCCAGCGGGCAGCACGAAGCCGATCGAGACGGCCTGCACGCCGTGTGCCTCAATGGGGTGGAGGCCCTGCTGGCCGCTCGACTGGATACCGCCCTCGATCCCGAGCATGGTCGGGATGTTCGGCCCGGTGATATCCGCGTCCAGCAGCCCGACACGCGCGCCCAGCTGCGCCAGCGCCACCGCGAGGTTCACCGAGACCGACGACTTCCCGACACCGCCCTTGTTCGAAGCGACCGCGATCACGTTCCTGATGCCCTCGATGGGTTGCGGGCCACCCTCGCGGGGGCCTGTGGTCCGCACCTCCGCACCCCAGTCGATCGCCACGTCCTCAATGCCATCGAGCCCAACGAGGGCGGCGCGCACGTCATGCTCGATGGTCTCGCGGAGGGGGCAGGCGGGGGTGGTGAGCACCACCTCCAGCGCCACCGTGGAGCCATCGATCTGCACATTGCGCACCATATCCAGGGAGACGATGTCTCGGTGGAGTTCCGGGTCATTGACGGTGCGCAACGCGGTCATCACCGCGCTCTGATCAGCCACGTTTCATCCTTACTGCCTCGGGTTCGGCTGCTGCAGCACTCAGGAGGCTGCAGCGCACGGGACCACGGAGGTCATCTATGCCCAACGGAGCACCGGGTATGTATGCGCGCCACGGCAAACTCGCTGCCTGCCGTACTGCGAACACCCCGGTTGGGTTGGTCCGGCCCGGGTCGAACGCATCACTGCCCGAACGCGGCACTCCGTTCACGGAACTGCCCAGACCAACGACACGATCCAGAATTGGATGGGAACCTTTTTCGAGTTCCATGCGTTCTGTCAGTACCACCGGTGGATACCGGGACGAGGCAGAGCAGCAGTGCCCGGCTACTCCGAGCGATTCTCCTACGAGTATACGGAGCGTCAGGCACAGGCGAAATCACCTCGAGCATCATCGAATTCCGCGTTCGGTGCTCGCGCCCCGTCACGGGACCCAGGTCATGGGTCAACTCATGGGACTAAGGTCCCTGCGACAACGGGGATTTTAGCACTTATTTAGCACAATTTAGTAAAATAATCTTGATGCGGGCGGGACGAGAATCGATGATGCAGGTGCGTTGGGGGTGTAGCCCTGACAACGGGCCTTGTGGGAGGCCTGGTCTGGCGGAGGCGACGACAGTCTACACACTGCGGGGTGTCGTCACCGCGAATCGAAGGAATAGGAACCATGAGCTCAGCCACTGAGCAGGAACAGACCACCAAGACGCGTGCGCAGGATTGCGTGCACCACTGGCGGATTGAGTCCCCGAACGGACGCGAGAGCGAAGGCGTATGCCGTCGCTGCGGCGCTTCGCGGAACTTCTCCAACTCCACCGAGTCGGTGATGTGGGAGCAGAGCAACACGATCCGGTCCGACTACGGCCCGGGTACCCGCTCTTCCAAGCTTCGCGAAATCACGCTTGCTGACGAGTCCTAGTACGTCTGGCCTCAGTCTCGACTGAAGCGGCGCTCGTACGGGCGCCGCTTTTCTGTGCCCCCAACACGGTCCTCGGGCCACGCGCAGCATCGGCAAGACACCAGCGCGGTATGATGGCAGCATGACCAACACCCCCGACCTCTCGGTGAACCTCGCGCCGCACCACAAACTGGAACTGCGGCTCAAGAACCCGGTGATGGTCGCGTCCGGGACATTCTCCAACGGCATTGAGATGGCACGGCACTACGAGGTGGACCGCCTTGGCGCCATCGTGTCGAAGGGCACCACACTGCGCCCTCGCCGTGGCAACAACACGCCCCGCACCGTAGAGACGCCTGCGGGGATGCTGAACGCCATCGGGTTCCAGAACATCGGCGTGGGCGCGCTGATCGCCAACGTCGCGCCCGTATGGGAGCGCTGGTCGGTGCCCGCCATCGTGAACATCATGGGCGACACGCTCGATGAGTACGGCCGCCTCGCGGAGCGCCTGGACGGCATTCCCGGCGTCGCGGGCCTCGAGGTCAACATTTCCTGCCCCAACGTGCACGCGGGCGGCATCGAGTTCGGGCAGGACCCGCGCGAGGCCGCCGCCGTCGTGCGCGAGATCTCCGCGCACACTGCCCTGCCGTTCCTCGTGAAGCTCACGCCCAGCGTGAGTGACATCCGGCCCGTGGCGGAGGCCGTAGCGAACGCGGGCGCGCACGCGATCACGATCATGAACACGATTCCCGCGATGGCGATCGATATCCACCGCCGTAAGCCGGTGCTCGCGAACGTCTTCGGCGGCCTCTCTGGCCCCGCCATCAAGCCGATCGCCCTGCGAAACGTCTACCTGGCCGCCGCCGCGGTGGACATCCCGGTGGTGGCCTCGGGCGGTATTATGTCTGGTAGCGACGCGATCGAGTTCATCATGGCGGGCGCGGCTGCAGTGCAGGTCGGCACCGCGACCTTCCTCGATCCCGGAGCCCCGTGGCAGATCCTCGACGAACTCGAAGCCTGGTGCGCCGCGAACGGGGTCCGCACGCTGGACGACATCCGAGGCGCGGCCCGCGTCGACCGCGCCACGCCCCCACCTGCCGAGGTCGAGGCCACCGTCCGCTGATCGGGGCGATTGACTGGCGGGCGGCGTGGCCGTAGCGTTCTAAGCACCTCATAGGAGGATCTCATCGGGGCGTAGCTCAGCCTGGCAGAGCGCTGCGTTTGGGACGCAGAGGCCCGCAGTTCAAATCTGCGCGCCCCGACCATTCTCACCAGCAACGGCGCGGATCCCGATCCTCACTTCGGCGGGCCCGTACTGACGCATAGACGCGTTTGCGACCACAATAGTGATACGGATGTTGGTTAGCGAAGGTCTGCGCACCATGTTGCGCCGTCCCTGCGCCGCTCGCACCGCTCCAGGGTCACTCGCACGGAATGCAGGACCGGCCGGGGGTGCACCTTCTGGGTGCTCCACAGCGGACTGTGGCCGCTGCGGTAGACTCTGAAGAGCCGCGAACCGCACATCCGGAACCTGCATGGACTCGCTCATGCGTGGGGACCGCTCGACCAGAATCGGTCGAGGAGGCTCAGGCACTGCCGCGTCACATCGCAGAATCTACACAAGAACACTCAGATAGGAATGACTGATGCTCCGCCCCGATCCTGACGACCTGGCGAGGTTGTTCGAACTCTCGGTCGATGCACTCATCGTCGGTGACGGCAAAGACATCCTGGCGTACAACTCTGCGTTCGAGACCACCTTCGGCTACGACGCGAAGTGGCTCGAAACGCATTCACTCTTTGATGTCATTCATCCCGACGACAAAGCCGCTGTCCAGGCAGAAGTGGGGAGGGTCCTCGACGGCGTTACCACCGCCCTATTCGAGTCTCGCATCTACACCTCGAACGGCGAACTTCGTTGGCTCCAGTGGTCTGCGCGGGCGAACCCCGAGCTGCAACGCATCTACGTATCCGTACGAGACGTCACCAACATCCACATCGATAGCGAGCGCCTCCAACGCTATGCTGCCCTGCTGGAGCGGACGCAGATCGAGCTCAAGGAGGCCATCGAGGAGCTGACCAAAGTTTCGAGCATCGACCAGCTCACGGGGCTCCTCAATCGCCGTGCCTTCGAGGCCCGCGCCGCTGACGAACTCATTCGCTCTCAGCGTTCCGGACGCCCCGTGGCGGTGGCGATGCTGGACATTGATAACTTCAAGGTGGTGAACGATACGCACGGACACCCGACGGGCGACATTGTGCTGCGCGAGGTATCGCGCCGCCTCGACGCGTCCCGGCGTCACCAGGACCTCGTTGGGCGCTGGGGTGGCGAGGAGTTCATCGCACTCTTCCCGGAGACCACACTCGAGGAGGCGAGGATCGCCACAGAGCGACTCGCGCTCTCCGTCTCCGCGCGACCGATCGATGTTGGAACGCTGCACCTGCCTGTCCGTCTGTCGGGCGGTCTGACCGCCGGCGTGGCGTCTCCGGAGACCACGCTCACCGACTTCGTCCAGATCGCTGACGGCGCACTGCTTCGCGCCAAGGATACGGGACGAGACCGTATCGAGGCCGAGCCGATGACTGGAGACCGAAACTAGCAGCTGGCCCGAGGAGCAAGCCCGCCACCCAGCACCGTCGGTCTGCGTCCTGATCTGATCACCTCATCCCCCTGAGCACCTTCCTACCCAGCCTCGCGCGAGTCCTCCTCCTTCAGCCAGCACGCGGCGAGGCCGCAGATGGTGCACTTCATCTCCGACGCTGGCGGCGGGGTCGCGGGCGGCATCGAGGTGGCCGGGCGCTCGTTCCGATCCGTAGCAGTGTTCGAGCTGGTCATGATGCGGCCTCGACCTGGCGGTGGAGGAACCCGCGGATGGTTTCGATGCTTTGCGGGACCAGTTCCGGCGTCTTCCATTCCTCCACGTACTCGTTGTTGGGCAGCAGCTCTGCGAGCTCTTCGGCTACCTCGGTGGGGTGTGCTGCATCGGCACCGGCGAGGACCAGCATCGGCGTCTCGATCGCGGGGATGCGGTCCTTCGGGACGCTAAAGATGAAGTCACGGTGCCACATGGCCGGGCCGAACGCGGCGAGTTGCTCCTCGGTGAGGTCATCGCGGCTGGCGACCAGCGCCTCGCCCCACTCCTTCCAGATGCCGTCCCGGAAGACAGCCGTGTTCGTGTCGATGAGGCCGATCGGTTGCTCGAGCACCGCCGCCACCATGCGGCCCGGCTGCATGTCCGCGTGCTTGAGCAGGTAAGAACAGCCGATGCAGCAGCCGATGGCGACGTAGCGATCGATGCCCAGGTGGTCGATCAGGCCGAGCTGGTCTTCGACGTATGAGGTCCACGGGTCGACGGTATCCAGCGGGCCCGTCGATTGGCCGCAGTTGCGCTGGTCCATGGCGATCACGCGGAAGTCGTCGCGGAAGGTTTCGATGGGGTTGAACGGCATGCGCTCCCAAAAGGCGATGGCGGAGTTCATCCCCCCGGGTGCAATCAACAGCAGCGGAAACCCATCGCCGCCGTGGTCCTCGTAGTAGATCGATGCACCGTCTCGCTCGAATACCGGCATCTCAGGCTCCCCTCGTCCAGGCTCGTTGGCTGATCGGGGCATTCATACCATGTGCGAGCAGCGGAGCGTCCCGCGTGGCTGATGTTAAGAGCCGGTGATTGCCTCGCTGAGCGCTACGCGAGATGCTCAATAGTGAAGAACGGAGTCAGACACCACGCTGTCGATTCCGGCGATGAGATGAGTATTCGATGACCTCGATACCGGGCGTGCCCGAAACCGTGACTCCGGCGCCGATCGCGCCGGAGCGGCGTGTTGTGCTGGCCGGTGCCTCCAACTTCCGCGATCTAGGCGGTTATTACACAGAGGACGGGCGAACGGTCCGGTGGCACCGCGTCTTCCGCTCGGACGCGCTGCAGGACCTCACCCCGGAGGACATCGAGGCTCTCCTCGCGCGCGGCATCCGCAACGTCTTCGACCTGCGCAGCCTGCATGAGGTGGAGGCGTTCGGATCGTGTGCGCTGACGGAGCACGGCGTGAGCCTGCACCACGTGCCCATGGTGCGGGACGTGCGCGACCCGGGCGGCATGGCCGCCCGCCTGGTGGGGCAAGAGGATCACCTGGAGCATGCCCGCGCCTACGTCGACCTCCTCGACAACGGCCGGGAGAGCATCCGGCTGATCTTCGAGACGCTGCTGGATGCGCCGGAGGACGGTCTGGTGTTCCACTGCACTGGCGGCCGCGACCGTACGGGGCTGGTGGCAGCGCTGCTGCTGAGCATGCTCCGCGTACCTCGAAAGGTAATCGCCGACGACTACGCGCTGACCACCCGGTACCTCTCGTTCCCCGAACACCGCATCGCGCGCCTGCGTGAGATCTACGGTGACAAGCTGGAGCTCAAGGCCATTCCTCCCACACACGCCGAGGTGATGGCGCTGACGCTGGCGGAGATCGATGCCCGCTTCGGTTCGCCCGAGGCATACCTGCGCGCCAGCGGCATCACGCCCGACTGGCAGAACACGCTCCGCGAGATGCTGGTGGAAGCCGCGTAGGCACGTTGCCAATGCCGTATTGCTAGGTGGCCGCGGCGGCGCATGGCCAATTCATTGTCCGGGATGAGGGGCTCTGATAGCATCGGGCCTCGATGCCAGAAGGAATACCGCCCTACGTACTGGTTGCCCGGATCACCTCGATCCTGGGGATGTCGTTCTCGCTGGCGATCGGCCTGTTGATGCTGATCGGCGGCTGGATCGGCCCGGCGGTGATCGCGTTCCTCTTCTTCATCCCCTCGTTCGGCCTGCTCGCCGTCGTGGAACGGCACGCCTCGGAAGCGCTCGCCGCTGCGAACGAGGCAAAGGAGGCCCGCGAAGCGGCCGAGCAAGAGGCGGCCGAGGCCGAGACCCAGGACTAGGCGGGCCGAGCGCGCAGCGGAACCGAGGCGCTAGGCGGCCTCGATAATCTCCACGCTGATGATCTCGTCGCCCGGCTGTGAGTCACGCTCCGGATCACGCGGGCGAATGGCCTCGACAGCCTCCATGCCGCCCTCAACGCGACCGAACGCCGTATAGCGGCCGGTGAGGTGCGGGGCGTCACCCAGCATGAGATAGAACTGCGAGCCGTTCGTGTTCGGACCGGCGTTCGCCATGCCCAGCACGCCAGCCTCGAACGGCGTGGGCGAGAGCTCGTCCGGGATGCGGTAGCCGGGGCCGCCGCGGCCGGTCCCGGTGGGGTCGCCCCCCTGCGCAACGAAGCCGGGGATCACGCGGTGGAAGGTGCAGCCGTCGTAGAAGCCCTCGCGCGCGAGGAAGACGAAGTTGTTCACGGTGGTGGGGGCCAGGTCCGCCCAGAGCTTGACGGAGATGTCACCATGCTCCGTCTTGAGCACGGCGGTGTACTGCTTCTCCGTGTCGATGGTCATCTCTGGCGCCTGGTCGTACTGCTTCGCCATGTTAGTCGCTCCCTTCGGGGTCGTCAGACGCCCCGTTCGTTTCGATAATTTCGATGCGCTCAATGACGTCACCCGGCTCCGGCTGCTCAGCCGCACCCGGCACCGGTTCGCGCGGCGTCAGGCCCTCGATGTGCTCGAAGCCTTCGACGACCTGTCCGAATGCGGTGAATCCCTGCTGCTTGAGGACCGGCTGCGGGGTGAGGGTAATGAAGAATTGCGAGCCGCTGACGGATGTCCCGGCCTTCGCCATGGCGAGCACCCCGGTACTGAGCGGGATGTCGTTCGCCTCATCCTCCAGCCAGTAGCCGGGGCCGCCGGTGTTGTCACCCGCCGGATCGCCGGCCTGGGCGACGAAGCCCGGAACCACCCGGTGGAACGTCAGCCCGTCGAAGAAGCGATTCTCCGCGAGGAAGACGAAGTTGTTGACGAACCCGGGAGCCTCGCCCGGGAAGAGCTCAATGCGCACCTCGCGGCCGCCCTCGAGGTGGATGATCGCTTCATAGGTCGCGTCCGGGTCGATCGTGAGTGGCGGTGCGGCATCGTAGTTGCGCTGAATCGCGTCAGGATCGGGTGTTGGCGTCACATCGGGCGTTTCTGAGGGGTCAGGGGTATCGGTGGCCATTGGAGTCGGATCGGGCACCTGCGTGGTTCCGCCGAGCCCGGTCGCGAAGAGCGACCCCGCGCCCAGGCTCACCACCAGGAAGATGATGCCGCCCACGACGATGATCTTCGTGTGCTGCTGGAGCCAGCCCATGATGCCGGGGAATTGGATCGGCCCTGCCGGCTCGTACGTCGTGTGACCCCGCTGGTTGCGGCGGCGCGACTGGGACTGATTCTGGCGCTGCGGACGGCGCTCCCGACGACGGCGTTCGCGACTCACTCAGCCCCCCTCTGCTTCACGTTGATGTCCTTCGCCTGACTCTCGCGTCCGGCCGCGCTCAGTCCAGCAGTTCCATGATCGCTGACCGGAGGCGCTCCGGTTCGCGACTCGACAGGTGATAACGCTTCCCGTCCGCGGTGGCAATCGCCACACCAGCGGGGATGAACGGTACCGACCACGCTCGGCGCCCGCCGGTTCTGTAGCGGATGCCCCAACCAGCGTAGACCCGCCACGGATAACGCTCGACCTCCACCGATGTGACCTCCGCAGGCCGGGTGCGGTGCCGGAACGGACCGTAGCGCGCCTCGATGCCGTCCGCATCCACGCGGATCCGCAGCGAGGCGAACCAGTAGCCCACCAACAACAGCAGGATGCTCACGCCCGCCAGCACCCCGAAGCCAACCCACCCCGCCGACCCGTCCTCCGAGGTGGCGGCAACAACGGCCCCAAGTCCGGCAGCAGCTGAGGAGAGGAACAACAGCACGAGGATCCAGCGGTTCGCGGGCACGCTCTCGGTGTAGTGCGCCTCATCGAGTGCTGCTGGAGGTCCAGTAAATGTCATCGTGCCCCTCGGACCGATCGTCTAGAGATCAGACGTGTCCGGTGTTTCGCCTGGGGGGAGCGGTTGAGGAGCCATCGTCGCGACGGCGGACGATTGGCGTCGAGACTGGAGCTAGTGGTACCCCCGGCAGGATTCGAACCTGCGCCCCTGGCTCCGGAGGCCAGTGCTCTATCCCCTGAGCTACGGGGGCCCGTTCGATGGTTCCTCGTGTAGGGAGGCACCTGCGCACCTCCGAGGACCACCATACCGGCTACGGGAATCATTCTAGCAGTCGCGCCGGTGCGAGCATCTGCCCGGTCGCGACTCAATCCTCGTGCTCCGGGGGGCGTGCTTGTGGGCTCTCGGGCGTCTGTCGGTTGCGGCGGCGGATGCTAAGCCGCATGGAACGGGGCGTACCGATCCCCTTCAGCTGCTCCACCATGCTGACCACCGGGCGCGCGATCATGCTCTCGACGAATCCCACCGCCTCCACGCGCTGACCGTCCACCTCGAGGTCGAGCGTCACGTCGCGTTCCTGCCCGAGTATGTCGCGCTCGATGAGATCGGTCAGCCCGCCAGTTTCGCCGGGACCCACGCGCGCAAACGCCCCGGCGATCTCCGCCGAAGTGACGACCGCGAGCAGGTCTGATTCCGCGACGGAGAGCGGCGGACCGCCGGGCGGCGCGATCTCGATGGCCGGGTAGCCCGCATCGTCGAACCCCTCCGCCAGCACGAGGTCGACTGAGGGGTCGATGGATCCCACGAGCGCACCAAGGTCGCCCGTCTGCACGGGGCGCTCGATGGTGATGCGGCCGCCGGTGGAGAGGGCAATCACGGTGATCGCTGCACCGGCTGCCTGGTGCTCGGCCGCGGTGACGTCCATGAGGGAGACCTCGAACCGTTCGCGGCGCACCACGGTCGCCAGCCGATAGCCACGCGAGCGCAGCGCCTCCACCAGTGAGGTGATCAGCAATGACTTGCCGGAACCCGGCGGGCCTACCACCCGAACGACGTTCGGCATGCGCGTCTCTTCCTGTGCCTCGCGGCGATTGCGTCGGCTAGCTGGCCCGCACGACCGGCGGCTGCGGTCGCTCTCGGTCGACGAGGATCACGTCGCACATCTCCCCCGGCTCGATCGCGTCGACATCCTCGGGGCAGACCGCGTACCCGTTCGCGAGGGACATGGATGTCAGCACGCCGCTCCCCTGCGGGCCCGTGAGGCGCGCGACCCAGTTGCCGTTCTCCTCGGTGGCGAAGCAGCGAGCGTAGAAGCGGCGCCCGTCAGTGTTCACGATGCGGTCCTGCGCGACGGCCCGCACAGTGGGACGCTGCCACGCGTCTGCGTCGTGCTGCAGGCGGCCGAGCATCTTGAACATCGCGGCGCGGCCGAAGAGCTCGAACGTCACCATGGCGGACACCGGGTTGCCCGGCAGACCAAGGTGCGGGACGGGGCCTTCGTCCGTGGGGAAAACGCCGAACGCCAGCGGCTTGCCAGGCTTCATGCGCACGGTCCAGAAGCCGATCTCACCTTCCGAGGCGAGCACCTGCTTCACCACGTCAAAGTCGCCGCGCGAGACGCCCGCGCTGGTCACCAGCAGGTCCGCGCCAGAGAGCCCCTCCTGGATCCGCGCGGTCAGCGCCTCGATGGTATCGAGGGCGACATCGAGCACGCGGGGGACGCCGCCAAACGCGCGCACCTGCGCGGCCAGCGAGAAAGCGTTCGCGTCATAGATCTTGCCGGGCTCCAGCGGCTGGCCCGGCCTCAGCAGCTCGTCACCAGTGGAGAGGATCGCCACCACGGGCCGCCGATGCGCGCGCACCGTAGCCAGGCCGAGCGATGCCAGGACACCGATTTGCGCGGGCCCGATCACCGTGCCTGCCGGAAGTACGAGTTCACCCTGGCGCACGTCCTCGCCGGCCTCGCGGATATTCGCGCCGGGGCGCGCTTCGACATCGATCCGCACGGTGTCGCGCGGACTTTCCTGCCAGGCGCCGGCATCACGGGCCGATTCGCGCGTTGCCCAGTCGTACTCGTCGGTCTCCTCGAACGGCACGACGGCGTCCGCCCCGGCCGGCATCGGTGCGCCGGTCATGATGCGCACGGCTTCACCCGGTGCGACGGTGCCATCGAAGACCGTGCCAGCGGGGAGGTAGCCGATCACCCGCAATGAGACAGGCGAGTCATACGTCGCGCCTTCGGTGTCGGCGGCATGGACCGCGTAGCCGTCCATCCCGGTGTTCGCATGCGGCGGGATGTTGAAGCCCGCATGGACGTCGTCCGCGAGGACCAGCCCCTGCGCGTCAACGACGGGCATCTCGACCGCGGGAAGCACGGGAAACACATCGAGGATGCGGCTCCTGGCCTCCTCCACGCTCATCATCTCCGCGGGGAGAATGCTGCGGCTACCCGTACGGGTCGCGCTGTAGGTCAGTTCTTCATGATGGTGACTCGTCATGCACCGAGTGTACCAACGCTGCCACCAACGCATCGAGGATCGGTGCGGGCGAGGACTAGATCATCGCCTCGAAGCCCTGGTACTCGCCCGTGGGTGACTCCCAGCGGTAGACGACATCACGCACGACCGCGAGCGGTGGGCCTTCGCGGAGCAGCTCCACCAGTTGCCGCAGCGCGCCCTCGTCGCCCTCGGCCACCACTTCAACTCGCCCATCGTGCATGTTGCGCACAAATCCCTGAAGACCGAGGCGCATGGCCTCGTCGGCGCAGAAGGCGCGGTAGCCCACGCCCTGCACCCGGCCGGATGCCACGGCCACAATCTGACGAGTTGGGCGCATCATCGGTGTGCTCGACTAGCCTCGCACCAGCTGCTGTACCGTGCGCTGCACCAGATCTGCCGGCACATCCGCGCGCACGATCGCGCGTCCAACCTGCTCCAGAAGCACAAACCGCGGCGTCCCCTGCTCCACCTTCTTGTCGCGCTTCATCGCATCAAGGATGGCAGAGCTGTTCACGCCCGGCGCCACCAGCGGCAGCCCGAACGCGCGGAGCAGATCCGCGTGGCGCTCCACCATGGCGTCATCCACCATGTCGAGCTCCCGCGCGATTCGGACTGCACCCATCATGCCGATCGAGACGGCCTCGCCGTGCATGTATTCGGAGTAGCCCGTCGCCTGCTCAATCCCGTGACCGATGGTGTGCCCGTAATTGAGCACCGCGCGAAGGCCGCGCTCGGTCGGGTCGCTGGAGACGATCAGCGCCTTCAGCCGCGACGAGCGCGAGATCACGTGCGCGAGCATCTCCGGATCCGGGTTCGTGGAGGACAACGACGCAGCATGCTCCTCCAGCAGCGCGAGGAGCGCCGGATCGAGGATGAATGCGTGCTTGATCACCTCCGCGAAGCCCTCGATGAAGGGCCGTCGCGGGAGCGTTCGCAGGGTATCGATGTCCGAGATCACCGCGCGTGGCTGGTAGAAGGCGCCGACCAGGTTCTTTCCCGCGGGCAGATCGACCGCGGCCTTGCCGCCGATCGCGGCGTCATTCATCGCGAGCATGGACGTCGGAAGCTGCACCAACGGCATGCCACGCAGGTATGTGGCAGCGACGTATCCGGCGAGGTCCGTCACCACACCCCCGCCCAGCGCGAGGATCACGTCGCGGCGTTCCGCTCCCTCCTCGGCCAGCCAGCGGTAGATCTCGCTGGCCACACGCTGCGTCTTGGACTGCTCCCCGGCCGGAATCACGTATGAAGCACCCGGGATGCCAGCCGCGTCCAGCGCTTCCGCAACGGTCTGCCCGTGGCGCTCGATCACCGCGTGGTCCGAAATCAGGAAGACGCGGCGCGACTCCAGGTCCACCTGGCGCAATCGATCGGCCAGCCGCGACAACTCACCCGCACCTACCCAGATCGGGTAGCGCTCGCTGCCGGTGTCCACGATGGCTGCGGGGCCGCGAGCCGGACTGTCGCTGCCCAGCCGCTCCAGGCGGCGCGGGCGCTGCGTGAGCTCAGGCGCATCCACAGACCATGCGCGAAGGATGCGCGAGACGGTCTCCTGGAGATTCCCGGTGCCATCAGCGGGATCACCCTGCACAGGCACCCAGAGGTCAGCGTGCTGGTAATAGGGGCGACGCTCGTCGTCGAGCTCCTCCAGCCGTGTCTCGATGTCATCGCCCAGGAGCGGTCGCACGGCGCCGTCCGGGTTCGCGCGCAGACGGCGGGCGATCTCTGCGGGCGCGGCGTCCAGGAAACAGAGGAATCCCTCCTTGCCCAGCGCCTGCCGGTTGCGCGCACTGATGAAGGCACCGCCGCCGGTCGCGATCACGGCCGGCGCTCTCTCAGCCACGCTCGTGACCACGCCCTCCTCGATGCGCCGGAAGGCTGGCTCGCCCTGATCGGTGATCAGGTCAGCCGGAGTCTTGCCTTCGCGCTCCGTGATCACCTCGTCCGTGTCGATGAACGGCCAGCCCAGGCGCTCCGCCAGGGCGCGGCCCACGGTGGACTTGCCGACTCCCGCGAGGCCTACGAGTACGATCTGTCGCGGCGCGTGCGCGCCCTCGCCTGCTGCAGTCATGATGCTGGCTCCCGCGGTCCCACCGTGGCGCAGAACGCGTCACGGTTGCGGCGAATCTCGTCGATATGGTCGCCGCCGAACTTGTCCAGCACCGCCCCTGCCAGCACGATCGCAAGCATCGCTTCCCCGATCACTCCGGCCGCCGGCACCACGGCGACGTCTGAACGCTCATAGAACGAAGCGGTTTCCTCCCCGGTCAGGAGGTCCGCCGTCGGCATGCGGCGCGGAATCGTGGAAATCGGCTTGATGAAGCCGCGCACGATGATGTCTTCACCGTTGGTCATGCCGCCCTCAAGCCCGCCCGCGTGGTTGGTGGCGCGCTCCCATGGACGCTGTCGCCACTCGGTCGCGGGCAGAATCACATCCTGTACCTCGGAACCGGGCAACGCTGCCGCCTCGATCCCGTCTCCGATGGAGACCGCCTTCACCGCATTGATGGACATGAACGCCTGCGCGATCAGTCCGTCCAGCTTACGGTCCCAGTGCACGTGACTGCCCAGGCCGGGCGGCAGTCCGTAGGCGAGCACCTCGATGGTGCCGCCGAGGGTGTCGTGCTCGTCGTAGGCGCGATCGATCCGGGCGACCATGCGCGTCTCGGTGTCGGCGTCGAGGCAGCGCACCTTGGAGCCGTCGATCGCGTCGAAGTCGTCCGGGCC
>JBJHDC010000009.1:0-25303 GCA_050486345.1 Dehalococcoidia bacterium
CTGCAAGTGAGTCTGGCGGAGAGGGCGGGATTCGAACCCGCGAGACGGTGAGTCTACTCGTTTTCGAGACGAGCGCCTTCAACCACTCGGCCACCTCTCCGGGATCGAGTCTACCGGAGCCAGTGGGCACGCGACAGGGGGACCACTCCCAGGAGGGTCACGGCCGCAGCACCCCGGCTCCGTTCATTCTGGGCATGTCGAAGGACGCCGCGAACACGGCTCGGAACGGGGGTGCCCGGCGTCGTTTGGGTGCCCGATCGGCACGACGCGAGGATGTACCTGGAGATGTACCTAGATCAGCGACTTCAGCCCATCCGCCGGGGAGGGCGGCTTCGGGTGCGTCTGCTCGTGATACTGGCGGCGCAGCCCACGCTCGGTCTCGTCTCGCACGGCACGTCCTTCATCCCACGCCGTTGCGAGGCGTAGCTGACCGCGCTCCAGGGCGTGGCGTGCGCTGGTCAGCGGCTGCCGTGCTGCCGAGGGCAGCCGTTCCAGCTGCACAGCTCCCTCCTGGGAGAGGAGCTGGCGAGCCGCGATGTAGCCCAGCGCGGCCCCGGCGTTGATGGCGAGCACGGTGGTGAAACGCATGAGGCGGGCCTACGACTTTCGACGGTTGCGGATGCCGGACACGCTGGCCACGCCCCGGCGGATGCCACGCACGGTCGACACGGTCCGGATCAGCGGGTGCACGGCCGTGTCGTTCATGAACTCCGCAGTCCCGCGCACGTGCTGCACCGTCTGGTGCACCTCTTCCAGCGTCGGCTTCACCGGATCGTTGATCAGCTCCATCACCGTGCGAGTCAGTGCGCGCACCGCGAACCAGAGCCCGAACGCGGCCACCGCCATCGCCAGCATGAGGAGCACGCCCATCACGCCGTAGACGATGATCACGATGTCGCGGATGTTCTCAAGGCTCATTGGTGGGGCGACCTTTCGGTAACTTCCCTCGATGACGCGGCCAGAGGCACGTTGGTGGTGGACCGAGGGGCGATGGGCAGCGCCATTCGTCGCGCTTGCGCCATCCTCCTCATCGTAGCGTGCTCGCGAGGGCCCGCACAACGCAGGCCAACGTCCACGCGCCGCTACCGCTCCGAAGACTCGATCGTCCCGCCGCCTACGACCTCGTCGTCACGGTAGAGGACCAGCGCCTGTCCCGGCGCCGGCGCGCGCACCCGGTCGCTGAACTCGATTACCGCGGAGTCGTTGTACAGCGCGACCACCGAGGCCGCAGCGTCCTCGGCGTGGTAGCGGACGCGCGCGTGCAGTGGCTCGCCCAGCGCGGGCGGCTCCACCACCCAGTGCGGTGCCGAGATCGTGGTGCGGCGCCGGTAGAGCGAGCCCTCGTCGCCGATCACCACCACGTTCCGCGTGGCATCGATGCCGGTCACGAACTGTCGCTCGGTCCCGGTGGAGGGCAGCCCCCGGCGCTGACCGACCGTGAAGCGCTCGATGCCCCCGTGTGCGCCGGCCACACTGCCGTCTTCTCGCTCGATCTCGCCGGGGGCACCCTGCACCCCGCGCGAGGCGAGCAACTTGCGGTAATCGCCGCCGGGGACGAAACAGATATCGACGCTGTCGGGCTTCTCCGCCAGCGGCAGCCCGGCCGTGCGTGCAACCTCGCGTGTCTCCGCCTTGGTGAGCCCGCCCAGCGGGAACATCGTGCGGCTCAGCGCGTCCTGGTCCAGCGTGTAGAGGACGTACGACTGATCCTTCGCCTCATCCACGGCGCGGTAGAGGCGGTGCGTCTCACCGTCAGGCTCGATACGCGCGTAGTGGCCGGTCGCGAGCCGATCGACGCCCATCGCCATCGCACGGTCGAGGAGCGTGGAGAACTTCACGTACTGGTTGCAGTTCAGGCAGGGGTTCGGGGTGCGGCCTTGCTGGTAGGAGTCGACGAACGCGGAGATCACGTGCTGCTCGAACTCCTCCTCCATATTGAGGACATAATGCGGAATCCCGATCTGCTGCGCGGCCGCGCGAGCATCGGCGACGTCTTCGATGCCGCAGCAGGTGCGCCCGGATCGCAGTGCGGTGTCGTCCGGCTCCGTGTACAGGCGCAGCGTCACGCCCACCACGTCGTAGCCCTGCTGGTGCAGCAGAGCGGCGGCGACGGCGGAATCGACACCGCCGGACATGGCTACCAGGACGCGTTCACGAGGGTGTGCGTTCATCGGTCCAGTGTAGACGGGAGACACCCGAACGTCAGACGCGGCTTCTCGGCAGCGAAGGTGCGGGCAGGCGGGGGACGGTATACTCCCTGCACACGTGGCGACGGGTGAGTGCCCGCGCACGGTGCACGCTGGAGGGTGCCCTGGTTCAGCTAGAACGTTCTTCCGAGTACGCCCACGAACTGCTCGACATCCTCGTCGACCGCCAGGCCACCGATGTGGTGCTGCTCGACCTCACCAGCCTCGCCTCCTTCGCTGACTACTTCGTGATCGCCACCGTGGACAACGTCCGCCAGGCGCGCGCGATCCTCGATACGCTGACCGAGGCCATCCGCGGGCGCGGCGAGCCGATGGCCGCCGAGGGTGATGCGGAGAGCGGCTGGATCCTCATCGATGCGGGCGAAGGGGTGTATGTGCATCTCTTCTCGCTGGACGCGCGCATCTACTACAACCTCGAAGGTCTCTGGCACAAAGCACAAGAAGTGGTGCGCGTGCAGTAGCGGGCGCCGAAGCTGGCGCGGACGGATAGCTGCATGAGCCCCGGTACGATCACCGAGTACGCGCACGAGATCATCGCGTTGCAGGATACCGCTGGCCTCGCCTCACCCTTCAGCGAGCGTGACCCTGATTTCAGCATCAATGATGCCTACGCCGTCGCGCTCGAGGTGCTACACGCCCGCGAGGCCGCAGGCTGGCGGCGCGTCGGCCGCAAGATCGGCTTTACCAACCGCACCATCTGGGACCAGTATCAGGTATACGAGCCCATCGTTGGCTACATGTACGACCGCACGCTCAGCCTCACCACCACCCGCGAAGGCTCGCTCTCCCTCGCCGGCATGGCGCAGCCGCTCATCGAACCCGAGATCGCCTTTCGTCTTCGCTCTGCCCCGCCTCTCACGGATGATCCCGTCGAGCTGCTTGATGCCATCGAGTGGATCGGCCACGGGTTCGAGGTAGTGCAGTGCCATTTCCCGGACTGGACGTTCCAGGTCGCCGACACCATCGCGGATGGTGGACTCCACGGGCAGTACCTGCTGAGCGGTGGCTTCGCCGTCGAGCCGGGCGAGCACCAGGACGTCATCAACCGGCTCGCAACCTTCCAGATCGAGCTCACGCGCGATCGCGTGACGCAGGCGACGGGCGGCGGCGCGCTGGTCCTCGACAGTCCGCTCAACGCGCTCGCCTACCTCGTGCGGACGTTGGCCTCATTGCCCGACCACCCGCCGCTGGAGGCCGGCGAGATCATCACCACCGGCACCCTCACCACCGCGCTGTCCGCTCAGCCGGGACAGACCTGGGAGACCCGCATCGAGGGCCTGCCGATCCCGGGCCTGCGCGTCCACTTCACCTGACGGACCACCGCGCCCTACGCTGTTGACATTCAAGTAAGTTGAAGGCCTAGCCTCATGCGTATGAAGGTTTCCGAGCTCGCAAGACGTGCCGGTCTGGCCCCCAGCGCCGTTCGCTTCTATGAGGCGGAAGGCATCCTGCCACGGGCTCCCCGCACGGCGGCAGGGTACCGCGAGTACGACGAGGCAGACCTCTGTCGCGTCCGGGTCGTGGTCGCCCTCCGCTCGCTCGGCATCGACCTTCACGAGGCCGGTCGCCTGGCTGCCATGTGCGGTGAAGGCCGCTGTGACGACATGTCGGCCGACCTCCTGTCCCGCATCCTCCAGCGTCGCGCGGAGGTCGCGAGCGCTCGCGCCGAACTTGATCACCTCGACACGGAGCTGGCGAACCTCGAGCAAGCGCTGAAGATCGGGACGCCGCAACCCAGCCTGTGTTCCGAAAGGACAAGCACCGATGATTCTGCTGACCATGCTCAGTGCAGCTGCGGGTGAGTGCGACGACGACTGCGATTGCGGTCCGGAGTGCGACCCGGAAACCTGCTGCTAGCAGCACATGATGAAGGGGGAGGCCACCGGCCTCCCCCGTCATCGACTCACTGGCTGTCGGCGGCTACCCCTCGAACACCCAGCGGTCCGTGTCACGCGCCCAGTCGAGGACCGGCTGTCCCTCGAAGAAGATGCCAATTTCGCGCTCAGCGCTCTCCGGGCTGTCGGAGCCGTGCACCAGGTTGCGGCCGATCTCCAGGCCAAAGTCACCGCGGATGGTGCCCGGCGCAGCCTCGGTCGGGCGTGTGCCGCCCATCGTCTGGCGCGCAGCGGCCACGGCATCCGTGCCCTCAAAGACCGCCGCGATGATCGGCGAGCTGGTGATGTAGTCCACGAGCCCCTGGAAGAACGGCTTGCCTTCGTGCTCGCCGTAGTGGCGCTTCGCCATCGCCTCATCAACGTGGAGCAGCCGCAGCGCTGCGATGCGCAGGCCGCGCTGCTCCAGGCGGCGCAGGACCTCGAATGCCAGTCCGCGCTGCATGGCGTCCGGCTTCACCAGGATCAGGGTGCGTTCCATCAGTTGTGTCCTCCGAATACGCGGCTCCGCGCCGCGGTTCTGGTCTGGTTGCTGCTGTCTCTCTTGTTACGGCCTCGCACGCTTGAGATCACGCCTCAAACCCTCGGCTGGGTGATAGGCGGCGGCCGCAGGTATACCGCGTCCACACCCGCCGGGTCGCCGAACGCCTCCCGCGCGATCGCGATCCGCGCGAGGCTCACGGCACGCGGTTGCTCTGCAGGCGGCGCGAGTTCGGGCCGCACCACCTCGATGAGCGCCTCCGTGACCTCGCCGCACCACAGCGCGTCCGCCGGGACCTTCTCGGGGAGTTCCTCCACCGGGTCAAGGCGCGGCTCGGTGAGGATCGCTGGCAATCCAGCTTCACCAGGGAGATACGCGCCCCAGGCGATCCCGCTGCGCCCGGCCTCGTGCACCGCGACCACCGGCCGCGCGCTGGCCCCCTCTGGAGAGAGATGTGGCAGCACGTCTGCCTCGAAGCGCCCGATGCCCGCCAGCGGCACGCCCAGCGCCAGCGCCAACCCCTGCGCAGTGGCCACGCCAGTGCGCAACGCGCCGTACTGTCCCGGGCCGACGTTCACGGCGATCTGCTCGATGGCGTCGCGCTCCACCCCGGCGCTGCTCACGAACTCGGCGATTGCGGCGAGCAGCTCCAGTGACATGTTGGAGGTGGCGGTCCACTCGTGGGTGGCAATCACCTCGTCGCCGCGTAGGAGGGCCAGCGACGCGGCGTCCGCGGCGCAATCGATGGCGAGCGTGAGGGGTGCAGAGTTCGTGGTGTCGAAGGTCATGAGCTCGAGCCTAGTTCCAGTCCCCGTTCATCCTGAGCCTGTCGAAGGACGCCGCCTTTGGCGGCGCGGGGACTGGCGTCGATGAGGCGAAAGGGACTAGCCACGGGCACCCAGCCCGTCCAGCACGCGCCGGTAGCGTTCCCCGTTCGCGACGATGGTGATGCGGCGGTCGTTGGGGCGGTCATCGAACTGGTCGAGTACCACCAGCAGGTGATCGCTCGGCAGTACCTCGAGTCCGCGCTCGGGCCACTCGATGAGCAGCACGCCATCGACGGCCTGCTGGTCCAGCGCTAGGTCGGCGACTTCGTCAGGGTCGGTGAGGCGGTAGAGGTCGGCGTGGTAGAGGCGCGTGAGGCCGTCGTGGCGGGTCATCAATACGAAGGTGGGGCTGTTCACAGTCGATTCCACCTTCAGACCTTGGCCCACGCCCTGCGCGAAGGCCGTCTTACCGGCGCCCAGCGTCCCCTGCAGGAAGACGATGTCGCCCGGTCGCAGGAAGCGGGCCACGCGCCGCCCTAGGGCGCGCGTCTTCGCCACGCTGGTCGTCTCGATCACTGCTCGATTCGCTGTGTTCACGCTTCGAACTGCTCCCGCTCTCCTGATGCGCGTGTCTGATCCCAGCCTCGCAGGGGCGGCTCGTACGCGCCTCCCTCCGCGTCCAGCGCTATGACGTCTCCCGGGTGCTCATCCGTGATGGTGCCGATGACGGTCACAGGCACCTCCGATGTCGCCAGCCCGGCCAGCGCCTCCTCGGGTGCGATCAGCACCAGCTCGAAGTCCTCCCCGCCGCCCAGCGCGAGGTCGATCGCGGCCCCGCGCCCCAGCAGGTGCGCAGCCGCCGGGTGCAACGGCAGCGCGTCGATCTCCACCTCGATCCCGACGCCCGATGCAGCCGCGATGTGTCCGAGGTCCTGCAGCAATCCATCGGAGACATCCATCCCGCATCGCACCCCGGCGGCGACGGCAGCCTGCCCCAGCACGACGCGCGCCTGCGGGCGGCGGTGTGTCTGGTAGAGCCCCTCGGCGCCTGCGAGGTCTGGCTGACCCGTATTGAGCAACATGAGCCCCGCCGCGGACGCGCCCGGCGTCCCGGAGACGGCAACGCGGTCGCCCGCGCGGGCACCGTTGCGCCGAAGGATCACCGGCTCGCCGTCGCTCGACGTGACAGCATGCCCGTAGGCGGCGACCGTGAACGCCGTTTGCCGTGCTCGCACCACATCGCCGCCCGCCACCCGCACGCCATGCGCGAGGCACGCCGCCGCCAGCCCCTCGGTGAACGCGTCGATGTCCGCCACCGTCATGCGGTCCGCGAACTGCGCGGCGACGAGGAGGTAGTCCGGCGTGGCTCCCATCGCGGCGAGGTCGGAGACGTTCACCGCCACCGTGCGCCAGCCCACATCCGCGATAGACATGGTGTCTTCGCGCCAGTGGTTGCCCTCGGTCAGTGCGTCGATGGTAGCGACAGCCACCCCCGGCTCCGTGCGCCACGCGGCAGCATCGTCCCCCGGCGGCACCACGATGTTGCGCGCCGCCGCGTCACCCAGACGCTCCACGATGCGCGCGATGAGGTTGAACTCACCCAGGTCGCTGAGGGCCGATTCGTTGCTCACGGCTCCCAGTGTAGAACGCGCACCCGACACGAGCCGCCTTCCGACTCCCCTCTCCTCGAACGAGGAGAGGGGCCGGGGGTGAGGTTCCCCGTGCCACGCCTACCTGAGACCACCACCCGCTTCGCGCTACAACGTCAACATGGAAACGACACCCACGCCGCACACAGCAACGCTCGTGACATTCGTCACGAGCGCGCACAAACGGTCGAGCAAATCACAGAGCTCAGATTCAACCCGGGGCGAGAAAAATTCCCCGCAGATTCGGACCGCGCAGATTCAGTGAAGCGAACGCTTAGCCTTACGACTCTGCCGCCGGGTCAGGCCCCTCCGCAAGGTCGATGCGCGCAACCGCTGCGACCATGTCGTCGTCGCCGACGTTCATGATCTGCACCCCCTGCGTCGACCGGCCCTGCTGGCTGATCGAGGCCGCCGAGGTGCGCATGACGATGCCGTGCTGCGAGATCAGGATCAGCTCGTGGTCTGTACTCACCGCGCGCGCGACCGTCAGCGGGCCGCTGCGTTCGGTCACCTTGAACGTCTGCACGCCCGCGCCGCCGCGGCCCTTGGTCGGGTACTCCTCGACGGGGGTGCGCTTGCCGATGCCCTTCTCCGAGACCACCAGCAGGTCCTCGCCGTCCTCGTCGATCACCATCGCAATCACGCGGGCGTCGTTGCGCAAGTTGATCCCGCGCACACCACCCGAGGTACGCGATGCGACACGCAGGGCTCCTGCGTTGAATCGCATCGCCTGGCCGTCACTGCTCACGATGATCGCGTCCGAGCTCTCCTGCGCCGGGCGCGCCTCCACCAGGCCGTCGCCATCGTCGAGCCGCATGGCGATCAGGCCATTGCGGCGCACAGTCTCGAACTCCTTCAGCGGAGTGCGCTTCACCACGCCGCGCTGCGTCACCAGCAGCATGGAATCGCGGTCGAAATCCTCCACCACCACGATCGCGGTAATGCGATCGGTTTGGTCCATCTCCACCAGGTTCACCGCAGGGATGCCGCGCGCCTGCCGGGAGCCCTCGGGGACCTCGTAGCCCTTCAGCGAGTACACCTTGCCCGCGCTCGTGAAGAGCAGCAGCGCCGCGTGGGTGTCGCAGACCACGAGGTGACGCACCGCGTCCTCCTCGCGCACGGTCTGACCCGTCACGCCCCGCCCGCCGCGCCGCTGCACGCGGTAAGTCTCCAGCGGCACGCGCTTCATGTAGCCACGGTCGGAGAGCGTCACCACCACCTGCTGGTGGGCGACGAGGTCCTCCTCCGCGATGTCCTCCACGGGCTGCGGGAAGACCTGCGTGCGGCGCTCGTCGCCGTAGCTCTCCTTGAGCTCGGCGCAGTCGTCCTTGATCAGCGCATCGATCTTCTCGGGGTGCGCGAGCAGGTCCTCGAGGTACTCGATGAACTTCATCAGCTCGTCGTACTCGTCCTGGATCTTCTGCGCTTCCAGCTGCGCCAGCCGGCGGAGCTGCATATCGAGCACCGCCTGCGCCTGCCGGTCGGAGAGGTCGAACGGCGCGGTCATCAGCGCGGTCTTGGCAGCTTCCGCGGAGGCGGAGCCGCGGATGGTCGCGATGACCTGGTCCAGCAGATCCAGTGCCTTCAGCAGCCCCTCGAGGATGTGCGCCCGCTCCCGCGCCTTCTCCAGGTCGAACTCAGACCGGCGGCGGATCACCACGCGACGGTGGTCGACGAAGGCGAGCAGCGCCTCCTTCAGACTGAGGGTCTTCGGCTGACCATCGTGCAGCGCCAGCATGTTCACCGCGAAGGTGCTGCGCAGCGCAGTGTGCTTGTACAGCTGCGCGCGGACCGAGGCGTACGTCGCGCTCCGCGACAGCTCGATAATCATGCGCATGCCGTGGCGGTCCGACTCATCGCGCAGGTCGGAGATGCCCTCGATGCGCTTCGCTCGCACAAGCTCGGCGATGCGCTCCAGCAGGTTGGCCTTGTTGACCTGGTACGGGAGCTCCGTGACCACGATCTGGAAGCGACCGTTACGGGTCTCCTCCACCTCCATGCGCGCCTGCATGGTCACGCGGCCGCGGCCGGTGGCGTAAGCGTTCCGGATCTCAGCGCGGTTGAAGATCATGGCGGCGGTCGGGAAGTCGGGCCCCTTCACGATCTCCATCAACTCATCGACACCGGCGTCCGGGTTCTCAAGCAGCAGCGAGATGGCGTCGCAGATCTCGTTCAGGTTGTGCGGTGGGATGTTCGTTGCCATCCCCACGGCGATCCCGCTCGCGCCGTTCAGCAGCATGTTCGGCAGCCGCGCCGGCAGCACCACGGGCTCCTGCAGGGAATCATCGAAGTTCGTCTGAGAGTCGACCGTGTTGCGATCGATGTCTGCGAGCATTTCCGCAGCGATCGGGGCCAGGCGGGCCTCCGTGTAGCGCATCTGCGCGGGCGGGTCGCCGTCGACCGAGCCGAAGTTGCCCTGCCCGGTGATCAGCGGGTAACGCATGGTGAACGGCTGCGCCATGCGCACCAGCGCGTCATAGATCGCGCTGTCACCGTGCGGGTGATACTTGCCCATCACATCGCCAATGATGCGGGCAGCCTTCTTGTAGCCGGAGGCCGGCCCCACCCCGAGCTCCTGCATGCCGTAGAGGATGCGGCGCTGGACCGGCTTCAGCCCGTCGCGCACATCCGGGAGTGCTCGCGAAACGATGACAGACATCGCGTAGTCGAGGTACGAACCGCGCATCTCGTCCTCGACGCGCACGCTGCGTACGCCGTGTACGTCGGGATCGGGGGGTTCTTGAACCATGCGGAGGCCTTCCGAGCAGTCGGCGGGGGAGGGCGCCGGGAGGAGTTGCGATGCTTACAGTTTACCAGTACGGCAGGGCTCCGGACGAGAGCGGTCACGGTTCCGTTACTGGCGCCTCGTGGAGGGCTCAGGCTGGTCCGCCGCCCTCCACGCCGTTGTCCTCCAGCGCCTGCAGCAGCGCGAGGTACGCGAATGGCAGACCGAGGCGTCCCGCGCCGCGCAGGATCGTCTCGCGGTAGGCAGGGGAGGGTAGGAAGCCGCCGCTATCCGGGTCCACCACCTGGTACGTGCGGCAGTTCACGGTGTCCCCGGCAGGTGTGGTGACATCGACACGGATGCGCTGGTAGGCCGGCGGATCCCGAAAAACGCCTTCCTGCTCATCGAGAGTCTCGGATTCGCTCCCATCGATGAGCCACAGCGCCCCCCACAGGGCAGAGCCAGGTGATCGCCGGATGTCCGCTACGCCGCCTCGCCAGCTACGGGATTCCTTCGTAAACGCGAGGTGGAAGTCGGCGAGCTGCGCGATGGTGACGAGCTGCGCACTGGGACAGTGCATGTGCAGCCGGTCGATATCCAGGTTGGATCCGTACGCGAAGTACAGAAACGGCCCCACCGGGTCATCGATCGGCGTGGGCGACTCGTTACTGAGCATCATGTCGAGGACTCCCCATCCCTGTCCCTGCACGCGGCGACGAACGCCTCGAAGATCCGCACGCTACTGTTCTGGCACTCCGGATTCTCGGTCATCTCGACACGTTCGGGATGCCACTGCACCCCCAGCGCCCACGCCGCCCCGGGGACCTCGAGGCCCTCGATCACCCCGTCTGGCGACACGCCCGTGACCAGCAGGTTCGGCGCCACGTACTCCGGCAGCACGGCCTGGTGATGGCGCGAGTTCACCCACAGCGTCTCCGCGCCGGCGATGTCGGCGAGCAGCGAACCCGGTGTCACCGCAACGGTGTGCCACCCGGAGTCCACGGTCACGCCATCCTCCGCCAGCCGCGCCCGATGCGGCTCGCGCTCCTCGAGGTGTTGGAGGAGCTGCCCCCCGCGGCTGGTGTTCAGCAGCTGCGCGCCGCGGCAGATGCAGAAGATCGGGACATCCGAGGCCAGCGCGTACGCGATCAACGCCTCCTCCACCTCATCGCGGAGCGGGTTGGTCTCGGTGACGCGCTCCGATTGCACCTGACCGTACCGCGAGGGATCGACATCGACACCGGCCGTGATCAGGATCCCATCGTGCGGCGGCAGTTCATCGATGCTGGTGAAGTCGTCGACATCAAAGGCGATCGCTTCGCCACCGGCGTTGATCACGCACGTGGCGTAGTCCTGCCAGCTTTCGCTGGTGATGTCCTCCGCGCGCGTGATGATGATTCGAGGGCGCCCCGTGCTCTGGTCAGTCAGCTCAGTCATCGACGTATCGTAGCCACATCGGCAGTCTCGCGCTGCCAGAGTCGGAGGTTGGTGGATTGCAGCGGGTAGAGTGGAATGAGACCACCGAGCACCCGTTGGAGGAGGCCCCGCGATGCAGAACCGAGTGCAAGAAGTGACGCAGCAGCTGCGCGCGCGGACGTGGGAAGACCTCCCCACGCCACTCCGGCGCGGCGTTACAGTTCTGGCTGTTGTCCAGGTAGCGCTGTTCCTCTACGCGCTCGTCGACCTCATCCGCCGGCCCAACTACCAGGTCCGAGGGCGCAAGTTCGCCTGGTACCCGGTGCTCTTCGCGAACTACGTGGGCCCGCTCAGCTACCTCATCATTGGCCGCAAGCGCGGCGCTACCCCGCCATCCTCGGCAGAGTAGGGGCGAAGGGTTCAGAGCAGGGGCAGTGGAGTCAGGGAATGTGTGGTCGGGGTGCCCAGATTTGAACTGGGGACCTCTTCGTCCCGAACGAAGCGCTCTGCCAAGCTGAGCTACACCCCGGAAACCGGCCGCAGGGGCCGGGAGACGCATCGTATCACCGCTCCTCGGTGCGATCGACCGCGCATCCGATCGCAGCTGAATCACGATTGCCGCGCCGCTTGTCGCGCGCCGCGGGCCGGTCACGTATCATGCTCCGCAGGCGGGGGAGGAAGGCCACGGAGGACGTGCCGGAACTCCCTTGGCGCGGGCATGGTGCTCGCGCCCTCCTCTTTGCGTTGATCCTGATCGCTGCCGCGGCCGTGCTGGGTTCCAGCGCCGCACCGGGTACCGCGCAGTCCTCGCGATTGGGCGACGAGAACTCGTGGATCCGCATCCAGAACGTCGGGAACCAGGCCGCGAACGTGGAGATCGACTACCACAACGCCGCCGGCGCGATTGTCGCCTCTGAGGAATGCCCACGCAGCGGCGGCTGTCCGGCCGTGCGCGCGGGCCTCGGGCGGTCCTTCTTCCAGCAGACGTTCGACCAACTCCCCCGGGGCTATCGAGGTTCCGCGTACATCAGCGCGGACCAGCCGTTTACGGCACTCCTCGCCCGCGACATTCTTGAGCCGGACGGCACGTTCCGCATTGCGGGCGACAGCCTGCGTATCGGCACCGGCACCTCCACGCATTTCCTCCCCTGGGTGGTGAATGAGACCACCTACGTCTCCCGCATCGTGATCGAGAACACCAGCGAGGATGACTACGCCTGCGTCGAGATCGCCTACTACGCGGACGGCCAGTCTTCGGCCGCCACGGTCTCGCCGTCGTCCGGTGGCTCCGGCTGCCCGAATGGTGGTGAGCGCATCGCGCCGCGCGGCACGATGATCCGCGATGAAACCAACATCGACCCGAGCTTCGGCTTCAACGGCTCCGCCATCGTGCGTGCGCGTGAAACCGGAGCGGGCGTCTCCGCTGGCAGCCAGCAGCTGCAGGTCGTTGTGGACACGCGCGACCGCGGTGGGGCAGGCCTCGCCAGCTATCGTGGCATCGGTAGCGACGAGGTCGCCGAGGTGGTGCTGCTGCCGATGGTGGACCGCAACGCTACCGAGGGTCAGAGCCGCTTCACCACCCGCTTCCGCATGATGAGCGCGACCCCGGGCACCTCGACCGAGGTTACGTTGCTCTTCGCGGGGCGCGATGGCAGCGGCAACCAGGTGGAGATCGAACACACCGTCACCGTGTCTGGCTCGCGCACGTGTGATCAGGCCTCGAACGGCGCTGCCGGGTGCCTGCCGTCCGACAAGCCGCTGCCATCAACCTTCACTGGCACCGTGCGCATGCAGTCCGTGGAGCCGATCGCGGTCGTCGCGCAACGCACCTCGAACGATGGTTCGCTCGCAGACTATCGAGGCTTCACGGCGGACGACGCCTCCACGCAGGTCGTGCTGCCCGTGCTGAACAAGAACTACGGCCCCTTCGGCGGCAGTCGCGGCTGGAACTCCTGGTTCCGCGTGCAGACCTTTGATGGCTCCAACGCCAATGTGTACGTCGTCTACTACTCCGGTGCGTTCCAGGATGGCCTCTACCCGCCCGGCGCCACGAACATCGTGGGCTCGCGCACGTTCCGCCAGTGGGAGAACCGGCAGCTACCGGACGCGTGGGTCGGCACCGGCGTGGTGGTCTCAGACCGCCCTGTGGTCGTGATTGCGAACCTCGAGAGCGATGTCTTCGATGGCGATCCGGTGATGCTGTACAACGGGGTACCGCTCGAGTGACCCCATATGGGTCCCCAAGGGGACGAGGATCCTCACGAGGAGCGCGCGGTGGGGACTCTGGTACCCGCGAACAGTTGCTGACCCCGACGCAGGTGCTGGAGCGCTTCAGCGGCGGCCCCAGCACCGGCGTGTTCACGGACGGGTCCTGCTCCGGCAACCCCGGTCCTGGAGGTTGGGGCACCGTGTACGTGATCGAGGGCAACATCCTCGCCGAATTACACGGCAGCGACCCGGCCACGACCAACAACCGCATGGAGTTCACCGCGATGATCGAGGGTCTGAAGCTCCTCGGTCCTGATGAGGAGATGGACCTCTATTCCGATAGCCAGCTCGTCGTGAACACCATCACTCAGTGGGCGGCCGGCTGGGCGAAGCGAGGCTGGCGACGTCGCGACGGCGAGGTGAAGAACCTCGATCTGGTGCAGGAGGCATACGCACTGGCGCAGGAGCGGCCGAAGGCGCACATCCGCTGGATCCGTGCGCACGACGGCAGCCTCTGGAACGAGTATGCGGACGCCCTGGCCACCACCTACCTGCGCGAGCGCCGCTAAGCCTCCAGCTACGCACGCCCCTATACTCCGAATGCTCGCCGAGGCCACCTCGCACCCCGTCGACGTGATCGGAGCCGCGTGTGCGTCCCCAGCACCTGGTGGGCCTGGTTGCCCTCTCACTGATCTGGGGCGCGTCATACCTGCTCGTCGCTATCGCGCTGGACGAGATGGGGCCGGTGGCCATCGGTTGGGTGCGCATGGGAGGCGGCAGCTTGCTGATCGCGGCAGTCGTCTTTCACCGTCGCGCACGATGGCCCCACCACTGGCGCGAGTGGGCGTGGATCGGGTTCATCGCTACCTTCGCCAGCGCCGTCCCGGTGATGCTCATCCCGTGGGGGCAGCAGTACATCGACTCCGGCATCACCGCCGTCCTCATCGGGTCCATGCCGCTGTGGGTCGCGATCCTCGCAACCGCCCTCCTCCCCGCGGAGCGCCTGACCTCCATGCGTGCGGTGGGGGTGGTGCTCGGCTTCGTGGGGGTGGTGCTGGTGATCGGACCCGATGCCTCCGAGGTCGGTCTCGGCGGTCTTCAGGGCCAGGCGGCGATCCTGGGCGCAGCGTTCTGCTACGCCCTCGGTGCGGTTCTCGTGCGTGTGCGACGCGTGCAGGTGGAGTCCACGGTGCTCGCCGGGGCGCAGGCGCTGCTCGCGTTCGTGATCGTCACACCGTTCGCCATCGCGGAGGGCATCCCGAACCCGACCGCGCTCTCGCCGATCGTGATCTTCGCCGCCGCCATGCTCGCCTTCGGCGCGTCTGGCATCGGTTTCCTCATTTACTATTGGCTGCTCTCGAACGTCGGCGCGACGAAGGCCTCGATGGTCACCTACCTGATCCCGGTCAGCGCGCTCGGCTGGGGCGCGTGGATCCTCGATGAGCGCATCGCGCTGCTCGCGGTGCCGGGGCTGGTATTGATCCTCGTCGGCATTGTGCTGGTGAACCGCCCCGCCGCACGGTCGCATGGGCCCGCGGTGCCTGAGCCGGCGGTGGAGGTGTACCGCACCGACACCCGGTAGGATGGGTACATGACCACGAAACGACCCTCATCCAGCGCCGGCAAGCGCACGAAGCCCGCGCCCGCACCTCGGGCGAAGCGGGGTGCGCCGCCGCTCTGGACACCCGCTGAGCTCATCGAGCTGTTGGGCGAGTACTACGTGCGTACGCCGCAGCAATGCTCCAACGCGCCGGTCTTCGAGCTCGTGCTCACGCTGCTCTCGCAGCACACCTCGGACCACAACTCCGGCGAGGCCATGCACCGGCTGGTCGAACGCTTCCCCACGTGGGTCGAGGTGCTGGACGCACCCGTCGAGGCCGTCGAGGACGCCATCCGTCCCGGCGGCCTCGCGCCGACCAAGTCGAAGCGCATGCAGCAGCTGCTGGCGGAGGTGCAGGAGCGGCGACCGGACTTTGACTTGCAGTTCCTCCGCGATTTGCCGCTGGAGGAAGCCAAGGCCTGGCTCACCTCGCTGCCCGGCGTGGGCCCCAAGACGGCGGCGTGCGTGCTGCTGTTCGCGCTCGGCCGCCCCGCCCTACCGGTGGATACGCACGTGGAGCGCGTCTCCAAACGCCTGGGCCTGGTGCCGCCGAAGATGCCGGCCGACCGCGCGCACGGCGTGCTGGAGGCGATGCTGGAGTCGGACGAGGTGTACCCGTTCCACGTGGACCTCATCCAGCACGGCCGCCGCACCTGTCACGCGCGAAACCCTCAGTGCAACACGTGCGTCCTCGCGGCGCGCTGTCCGAAGGTTGGCGTGGGGTCCTGAGTTGTGAGTGCGCGAGGGGGTAGCAGTTACCCTGCGGCTTCCACCTCGAGGCCTCGCGGCTCCTCGACGACCGAGGCGTTCAGGCTCTTGGTGCGCTCGCGCTGACTTACCGTGACCCGCCACACCACCAGCACGATGATTGCGTACATGAGCAGGGTGGTGGGCCACGCGAACATGCGGCTCCAGAAGAGGTACTGGCCTACGCTCAGGTCGCTGTCCAGCATGATCATGCGCACGACACCCTGTATTGCGTTCACCGCAGCCCAGAACAGCGTGGTCCACATGAACACCGGGTGTTCCATGGGTAGCCGACGCTCCAGCGAGGGCACCAGCTCCCGGATGACCAGCGCGAACAACGGCCTTCCGATGAGCACCGTTACAACAGCCATGCCCGCCGAGACAAAGTCGCGCATCCCCTCCTGGCGGAGGTAGGCGCTCTCATCACCGATGATCAGTCCGATGACGGCCCACACCAGTGTCGTGAAGAAGAAGAACAGCGCGAGCAGCCCCAGTGCACCCCGGCGGCTCCCGATCAGATAGACGAACAGGCTCGCCCCGAGGCCCGCGAGGATCGCGACTGCCGTGCCGACCTGGTGTCCGGCGATGAACGCCACGAGCGGCAACCCGCCCAGCATCACCCGAGGGTCAATCGGCCAGGTACGTGGATCCCATCGGGATGGCGGTGGGGCGATTGTGGTCACATGCACAGATTCGCGCAGCCAGGGCGCGCTCGCTATGGATCACCTCTGGACATTCGCCAAATCTCGATGAGATTTAGTATGAATTCTCTAGAAGAAGTTCCATGGTGATCAGGTCGAGCCAGCGTCCGAATTTGTGTCCGATCTCCCGCTCCCGCCCAACGACCTCGAACCCGAACGCCCGGTGCAGCGCGATACTCGATTCGTTGCTCGCTTCGATGCGTGCGATGAGGGCATGTACCTCCAGCGCGCGTGCGTGTTCGAGCAGATGCGCGAGGAGTGCACGGCCGATGCCGCGCCGTTGGAAGCGTGGATCGATGTATACGGTGTCCTCGCGGGTGAACCGGTATCCCGCTCGCTGCCGGTACAGCGACAGGTATGCGAAGCCCACAACGCTGCCATCGAGCTCTGCGACCACCAGGTAGAGCTCGATGGCAGGGTCGTGGAACCACGCCTGCCGCCGCTCCAGCGGCCACGGCTCCATGTCCCACGTGGCGACACCATGCAGGATCTCCTCGTTGTAGATCGCGTTGATGGTGGGCAGGTCTGCCTCCACGGCAGGGCGGATGTGGACGAGTGGGTGATGGGGCACTGCTGTCATGCCTCCGAGTATGCCGTGCCAACGAGGATCGGCGCACCGTACTACTCGAAGGTCTTCAACCGGCCATATCGTGCAACGCCGGGAGTCCGTATACTCGGCGCTCTGTACAACGCGGTGCGTCCCAGCGCATCGCAACACCACGCGTTTACCGGTCGCCTTCGGGCTCGGTGGTCGCACAGCCCCTCGGCATGAAGGGACGTTGGACACATGACGGCATGGACGCCACGGACGGAAGGATTCCGCCTGATCGAGGTGCGTCTGGGTCGTCGTACGCGGCCGGTTGTGACCGGCACGCCGTACTCCACGTCGATCTCCACCGCGTAGCGGAGCCTTCTATGACCTCAACTGCACCGGAATCACTGGCCCTCGAGTGGATCGAAGGCGGAGGCGTCACCACGCCTGCCGGCTTTGTCGCCGGGGGTGCCCACGCGGGCATCAAGAACTACGGCCCAGAACCCATCCTCGATGTTGGTCTGCTTGTCGCCGAGGCACCGTGCACTGTGGCCGGTATCTTCACCCGCAACGCCGTCGTCGGGGAGCCGGTGGTCTGGAACCGCCGCCAGCTGGGCGAGCGTCGAGTCGTGCGCGCCCTCGTGTGCAACTCTGGCAACGCCAACACCGTGACTGGCGAGCAGGGCCGCCGCGACTGTGAGCAGATGGCCGCGCTGGCCGCGGAACGCCTTGGCGTTTCGCCCGGCGAGGTGCTCGTCTGTTCGACCGGCGTTATCGGGCGGCTCATGCCGATGGCCCGCATCGCCGCTGGTGTCGAGGCCATCAAGCTCGCGACCGACGGTGGCGAGGCATTCGCGCGCTCCATCATGACCACCGATACGGTGATGAAGTCCGTCGCGGTGCGTCTCGAAGTCGACGGTCGCACGTACCACGTGGGTGGCTGTGCGAAGGGCTCCGGCATGATTCACCCGGACATGGGCACCATGTTCGGCTTCATGACCACGGACGCCCCTGCCGACTCGGCATGGCTCGAGGCCGCTCTGCGCGCTGTGGGCAACCGCACCTTCAACATGGTGGACGTGGACATGGACACTTCCACCAGCGACACCGCGCTGTTGTTCGCCAGCGGCGCGGCTGGTGGCGAACCGATCACCTCCACCCACCCGGCAGCGAGTGCTGTGGCCGGTGCCATCGAGGCTGTCGCCCGTCACCTCGCCCGCGCCATCGCGCGCGACGGTGAGGGCGCTACTGCGCTTGTCGAGGTGACCGTGGAGGGCGCGGCCAGCGTGGAAGACGCCCGCATTGCCGCGCGCACTATCTCGGCTTCGCCGCTCGTGAAGACGATGATCACGGGGCGTGACCCGAACTGGGGCCGGGTGATGATGGCTGCCGGGCGCTCTGGTGCGCGTGTCGATCAGAACCGGGCCAGCGTCTGGATCGGTGAGCACTGCGTCCTCGATCAGGGCACTCCCACCACCATCGATCTCAAGCTCGTCTCGCAGTCGATGGCCGGTGCGGACGTGTACATTCGCGCCGCGCTTGGCGTCGGCGAGGCGACTGCCACGGCGTGGGGCTGCAACATGACGCACGACTACGTGAGTATCAACGCGGACTACACCACATGACGAACGCCTCGGGATCAGAATCGATCACCGTGATAAAGATCGGCGGCTCGACCCTCGGCGCCGGGGACACATCGCTTCGGGACCTCGTGGACCTGCACAACGCCGGCGCGCGTCCGGTGGTGGTGCACGGCGGCGGTGCGATGATCACGGACTGGCTCAGCCGCATGGAGATCGAATCCACCTTCGTGGATGGCCTACGCTCCACGAACGAGGCTGCACTCAACGTGGTGGTTGGCGTGCTGCGCGGGGTGGTGAATGCGTCGCTGGTGGCCCAGATCGTCGCGCACGGCGGGCGTGCGATGGGCATCAGCGGCGTCGATGGCGCCTGCATCACCGCCCGTCGCTACGACGAGCGCCTCGGCTACGTCGGCGAGGTGACCGCCGTCGACGGCGACTTCATCACCGCTCTGCTCGATGCCGGTGTGATCCCCGTGATTGCGCCCATCGGGTTGGAGCCGCCGGCACAGCCACTGAACATCAATGCTGACACCGTGGCGGGCGAGGTCGCCCGCGCGGTTGGAGCCTCGCGGCTCATCTTCCTGACCGACGTGGAGGGATTGTTGGACGGTTCCGGAGCCGTCATCGCAGACCTCGATCGTGACCGCGCGGAAGTGCTGCGCGGCGAGGGCGTGCTCGCGGGGGGTATGATCCCGAAGGTTGACGCCTGTTTCCGCGCCACCGAAGTTGGCACAGACGCGTACATTGCTAATGGCACAACACCGGGCACGGTGCATCGGATTGCATCCGGCGCACCACTGGGCACCCGGGTGAGAGGCTAGCTCATGGGTTTCTTCGACGACCGCGAAAATCTCGGGCCCCCGCCGGAGCCGTTCCGCATGAGGACCTCGGAGCCGCGATCGCCGATTCCCTTGAAATGGGTGGGAGTCGCCGCCGCGGTACTGGTTGCCTACCTGGCCATCAGCACTCTGAAATCGCTGTACGTCGAGTACCTGTGGTTCGATTCCGTCGGCTATGCCAGCGTCTTCCGTACCGCCGTGTGGACGCGCATCGTGCTCTTCGTGGCCGGTGCGGTGATCACGGTGGGCGTGCTGGGCCTCAACATCTACCTGGCCCGCCGCCTCGCACCGAAGGCCCCCGAAGAATCATTCATCGAGGAGATCGATCCGGCCGCCATCCGGCGGATCATGGATGTCCTTCTGATCGCCGGTGTGCTCTTCATGGCCGTGATCTTCGGATCCGTCGCGGGTGGCTCCTGGGAGACCGTCCTGCGCTGGATGAACGGCGTGGAGTTCGGCATCACTGACCCACAGTTCAATCGCGATGTCGCCTACTACATGTTCGACCTGCCCGCCTACCACTTCTTCCATGGGTGGGTGCTGGGCCTGACGATTGTCTCGACGCTCGCCGCGGGCGCCGTGTATGGGCTCGCGTACTCCCTCCAGCGCTTCGAGCTGAACATCACTCGAGGGATGCGGATCCACCTCAGTGTGCTGGTGGGCATCATTTTCCTGCTGATCGCGATCAGCACCTACCTGAGCATCTTTGATCTCGTCACCTCTGAAGGTGGCCTGATCTTTGGAGCCACCTACACGGACGTGAACGCGCGTCTGCCGATTCGCTATGTACTCGTCGTGCTGGCACTGCTCGTAGGTGTCGCAGCAGTCGCCAATGCGGTGATGAACAGCCCCAGTTACCGCCTGCCACTCTTCGCCTTCGGTGTGTGGGCCTTTGTGGGTCTCGTGGGCGGCGTCATCTACCCGCAGGCCGTCCAGTCCTTCCAGGTGGAACCGAACGAGCGCGAGCGCGAGGTTCCGTACATCCTCCACAACCTGGATGCGACGCGGGAGGCGTGGATGCTGGATGCGATCGACGTGCGCCAGCACCCGGCCGAGGCGAATGTGACGAATGACGAGCTGGATGCGAACCCGGAGACGCTGGAGAACATCCGCCTGCTCGACCCCGTGCCACTGTTGGACACCGTCAACCAGCTGCAGGCCATTCGCCCCTTCTACCGCTTCCGTGACCTGGACATTTCCCGCTACCCGATCACGGACGACCACGATCGGCAGGTACTGATCGCGGCCCGTGAACTCGACATAGGCCAGGCGGCGGACGTGAACTGGACGCGACAGCGCCTGCAGTTCACGCACGGCTTCGGCGCGGTGGTGACGCCGGTGAACGAGGTGCAGGAGGAAGGCCTCCCGGTCCTCCTCACGCAGGACATCCCGCCACGCAGCCAGGACCTGCCGATCACCATCGAGGGCTCACGAATCTACTTTGGAGAGCTCACGGACTACTACGTGATCGTGAACTCAAACGAACCGGAATTCGACTACCCCGAGGGCACCAGTAACACGGTTACGACTTACCAGCCGGACCGCGGCATTCGACTGGGCGGGTTCTTCCGCCGGTTCCTGCTCTCCTGGGAGTTGGGCGATTACCGGCTCATGATCTCCAGCCAGATTCATGATGACTCGCGGCTCCTCATGCACCGCCAGATCCGCGAGCGTGTGGAGAAGGTCGCGCCGTTCCTGCGTCTCGATAGCGATCCGTACCTGATGATCATTGATGAGGAGTTGAAGTGGATGCAGCCGGCGTACACGGTCTCGGACCGGTACCCGTATTCACAGCCCGAATCGGGCATCAACTACATTCGCAATAGCGTTCAGATCGTCGTCGATGCTGAGACCGGCGACATGGATTTCTACCTGATCGATGATCAGGATCCGATCATCCAGACGTGGGCGGGGATCTTCCCGGATCTCTTCACGCCGGGTGACGAGATGCCCGAAGCGATCCGCCAGCAGCTCCGCTACCCGCTGGACATGTTCACGATCCAGGCGAGGCACTACCAGACGTATCACATCACCCAACCGGAAGTGTTCTTCTTCGGTGAGGATGTCTGGAGCATTCCCTCGCGGCGGCCGGGCGACTCTCGCCCCATGGAGCCGTACTACGTCACGATGCGCCTGCCGGGCGAGGATGCCGTCGAGTTCATCCTCATCATCCCGTTTACGCCCCAGGGTCGTGAGAACACGGTTGGCTGGCTGGCGGGCCGGTCCGATGGCGATCACTTCGGTACCATGCGTGCCTTCCGCTTCCCCACGGACCGTCTCGTCTTTGGTCCGCAGCAGATCGAGAATCGCATCGATCAGAATGCGCGGATTTCTCAGCAGCTCACACTCTGGGAGGGCACTGGCTCGGAGATCTTCCGTAGCACGCTGATGATGATTCCCGTGGGTGACTCATTCCTCTACGTGCAGCCGGTCTACCTGCAGGCAGCCGGTGGTCAGTTGCCGGAGCTCCGACGCGTGATCGTCGCGAACGGCAATAATGTCGCCATGGAGGAGACCTTCGACCGCGCGCTGGAGGTTGTGATGGGCGAGCGGGCTCCATCCGACATCGAAGGCCTCCCCGGTGGTGAGTTGCCGGACCTGCCGGGAATCACGCCAACGCCGGGTACTGAGCCCACGCTGCCACCCACGACGCCCACCCCGCTCCCGCCCATCGGTTCCATCCAGGAACTGTTGGATCGGGCGCGCCTGTCGTCCGAGGCGACCCAGCGTGAACTCGATGAGCTGCGCAGCATCCTTGATGCCATCGAGCAGCAGTTGAACCAGCAGCAGGCGCCGTAGGTCGGTAGCGACACGGGCGCACACAGAAGGATGATGAAGGAGACGGTCGTGGGGAACATCCCTGAGCGAGAATCCCAGGTACACATGTTCACCGCGCGCCGCCTCCCCATCACCGTGGTGCGTGGCGAGGGCACACGACTCTGGGATGACACGGGGAAGTCCTATCTGGACTTCATCGCAGGCATCGCTACGGTCTCCCTCGGTCACGCCAATCCCGGGCTCGCCGATGTGCTGGCGGAGCAGGCGCGCACGCTGGTGCATGTCTCCAACCTCGTCTACTCCGAACCGCAGATCGAGCTGGCGGAACTGCTTACAGAGCACTCTGCCCTCGACAAGGTCTTCTTCCAGAACTCCGGTGCGGAGGCGAATGAGGCCGCCATCAAGCTCGCGCGTAAGTGGGGCATTCAGCACCGCGATGGCGCCTACGAAATCATCTCCACGAACAACAGCTTCCACGGACGCACACTCGCCACCGTGGCGGCCACCGGCACTCCGCGCTATCGGGAACCCTTCGGTCCCTCGCTCCCGGGCTTCGTTTTCGTCGACTTCGACGACATCGAGGCTATCAAGGCCGCCACGACACCCCGCACGGCAGCTATCTTGCTGGAACCGCTGCAGGGTGAGGGTGGCGTCAACGTCGCCTCACCGGATTACCTCAAGCTGGTCCGTGCTTGGTGCGACGAGCAGGGCATTCTGCTGATCCTCGATGAGATTCAGACTGGCTGCGGGCGTCTGGGCACCCTGTGGGGCTACCAGCAGGCCGGCATCGAGCCGGACATCATGACCCTCGCGAAGGGCCTCGCAGGCGGGGTGCCAATCGGCGCGGTGCTAGCGAAGGACCACTGCTCCATCTTCGAGCCGGGCGATCACGGATCCACCTTCGGCGGCAATCCTCTCGCGACGGCGGCGGGCGCGTATGTGATGCGTCAGCTGGTCGAGGGTGGCGTCGTTGAGAACGTGCAGGCCCGTGGTGAGCAGCTCGAGCGACGCCTCGCGAGCCTCGAGGACAGCTCTTCGCACGTCCGCCACCAGCGCGGCGCGGGACTGCTACGCGCGCTCGAATTCAACACCGACATCGCCGTGGACGTGGCGACTCAGTGCATCGCCCGTGGTCTCCTCGTGAACCCGGTGCGTCCGAACGCCATCCGGTTCATGCCCCCGCTCACCGTTTCTGACGCAGAGATCGACGAAGCAGTAGACATCATCGCGTCTGTGCTAGACGATCTCGCGACCTGAGCACGCCCACGCGTTTAGAGGTGCCGCGGAACTCTCTGCGGACGCGTCGTCGGGCGAGCAAGAGTAGGTCATGGACCATATCCTCCGCAGGATCTTTGGCCGCCTGGCGGTGCAGGTCGCGCTGGGTGGCATGCTCGTGATCCTCGTGGTTGGCTTTGTTGCGACATCGCGCATCAACCAATCCCTCTCTGACAATGAGGAAGGGCGGGTTCGCGCGGACCTCCAGCGCACAGCGGACCAGTTCCAGCGCCAGTTGCTGATCTACCGGGAGCTCCTGCAGCTGAGCGTCGCGTGGATGACGACGATCGATGCGATCGTCGATGCGGCAGAGCGAGACGATCCGGATGCACTCATAGAGGAGGCACGCCTCTTCTTCCTCGGCCTCAGCGCAGCGGTGGGTGTCCAGGTGGGTGCATCCGTATTCGACCCCGATGGTGAGCCCCGTGCGGGTCCGTTAGTGGGGATACCCGACTCCACTCCCAACGTGGTGCTGGACGTGCTCACGGGGCGTCGATCCGCCGGAACCATCCGAATCGATCCCGCACTGGGGATGGTCTTCAGCGCTGCAGCGCCGTTGGTCGGCACGGACGGAGCGCTGCTCGGCGCGCTCGAATTGCATTTCACCATGGACGACCACTGGGCAGCGGGGTACGCATCGGAGTACGGAGCAGCGGTCGCATTCGCGCTTGATGGACACACGATGTTCACGTCGTCCACAGTGGAGTTTGACGCGGAGCGGTGGCCCCAGCCGGACGATCAAGCACCGGTTCAGGTGGTGGAGACAACTGGGGGCCAGTCGCTGGTCGCGGTGCTTCCAGTGGTTGGTCATGACGGTACACTCCCCGGCGCTTTCTACGTGGGGGTTCCGCAGGCATTGGTTGCGGCGGGCGTGGCAGATGCGCGTGAGACGCTGGTACGTGACGTCATCATCGCCTCGGTGGTCGCCGTGTTGCTGACATTCGGTGTGGTCTGGCTTACCACGCGTCCGGTCGGCAATCTGGTTACCAGCGCTCGCCGCATCCAGACGAACGAGTTGGACCGACCGGTGACCGTGTCAGGTACCGGTGAGATTCGCGAGCTCGGACAGGCGCTCGAAGAGATGCGCGTCGCTATCCGTCAGAGCCGAGAATCGCTTCTCGGTCAGAATCGAGAACTCGAGGACCGAGTCGACCTGTCCGTGAGCAACCTCTCGGACGTCACCAACGAGTTGGTCACGGTGCAGCGCCTGTTGGCGCAGCTTGAGGAGGCGCCTACGGGGGACCTCAGCGGCATTGCCGCGGCACTTGCGGACCTCGAATGGGTTGACGGGGTGGTGGTTGCCCTCCGCGGGACGGACGGTCCGCTGAGGGTCGTGGCCAGCACGCGGCTGGCGCCGGGCGCAACGGTTGACCTCGTCGACGTGGTCAACCTGCAGCTCGGGCGCGAACCGGACATGGAGCGCTGGTACGTTCCCGTCTCCCTCGATGTCCCCGGCGCTTCGCGCCTCGCCTCGCGGCGAATCGGGGGGTTCGCCGTGGAGATGATGCGTACCTCTGAAGGGGTGGTGGGATTCGCCGGGGTCACGGCGATCCAGCGCCTCACACTGACCCAGCAACGCGAAGCCGTGCTCCGTACTGTCGCGCGTGAGGTCACACTGACCCTCCAGCGACGGGAGCTCGAAAGCGCCGTCGAAGAGAACCGGCAGATTGCCGAATCAGTGCTTCGGGAGATGTCGGACGGCGTGCTGGTGCTGGACCACACCGGCAGCTGCCGTATCTGCAACCCTGCTGCAGCGCGGCTGCTCGGGAGAGAGCGAGAAGAGATCGAAGGGCAGGTTGCCGCGCAGTATCTGGACCTCGATGTGGATGTGATCGAATCGATGCGAGAACGCACGGTCGAGTTCCCGGAGGCATCCACCGCTCCCGTGGTCATCCTGCAGAAC
>JBJHDC010000009.1:25313-35621 GCA_050486345.1 Dehalococcoidia bacterium
CCGGACGCAGAGTCCGGTCAGGACGGCATGATCCTCCTCCTCCGCGATCTCTCCGCGGAGGCCGAGGTGGAACGGGTGCGTCGTGATTTCGTCTCGATCGTGGGTCACGAGCTACGGACACCCCTCACGATGATCCGCACCAGCGTGGACCTGCTCGGCGAGGGAGATGCAGGCGAGTTGAACCCAACCCAGGAGCGTTTGGTGCAGGTGCTCGGCAACAACGCCGATCGGATGACTCGCCTGATCAATGACCTGGTCGACATGTCAGTGCTCGATCCCGGCCGCCTCGAGATCCGGGTCGCCCCCACGAACATCGCAGACCTCGCTGACGAAATCGTGGAGTCGCTCCAGCCGGATGCGATCGCTCGCGAGCACACGCTATCAGTTGAAGTGTCCGAGGAGGCGATTGCTGTGGCTGACCCGAATCGCATCCGGCAGGTACTGACCAACCTCGTTACCAACGCCATCAAGTACACGCCGGTGGGCGGAAAGATCAATGTGCTTGTTGAGAATGGCGGGGATCACGTGGCCGTGTCTGTCGCCGACAACGGCATTGGCATCAAGCCTGAGGAGCAGATCTCGCTCTTCGAGCGCTTCTATCGGGCGCCCGGTGGACGCCGCATGAGCAGCGGGGCTGGTCTGGGTCTGCCGATCGCGCGAGCTATTGTGGAGTTGCATGGTGGGACCATGCGCTGCGAGTCGGACGGGGAGAGCGGCTCTACGTTCATCTTTACCCTGCCGCGTGAGCCGGTAGGATCGAGCTAGCGCTCAGTCACAGGCGACAGCGGCGCGTTACTTATTCCCGCACGGACTTTCGTCCCAGAACAGGACCGCTCTGCATGGCAGACAAGATCGTTCTCGCCTTTTCCGGCGGCCTTGATACCTCCGTGGCTGCGCACTGGCTGCGCGCTGAACGCGGGTACGAGGTCCACTGCCTCACCGTGGACCTCGGCAACCTCGGCGACACAGCGTCCATCCGCCAGCGCGGTCAGGAGGCCGGCGCAGCGGAGGTCGATATCGTCGACGCGCGTGACGACTTCCTCCGCTACTTTGTCTTCCCCGCGCTGCAAGCGGGCGTGGTGTATGAGGGCCGGTATCCGCTCGCAACGGCGCTCGGTCGGCCGCTGATCGCCAAGCTGCTGGTCGACAAGGCGCGCGAGATCGGTGCGACGGCGGTTGCCCACGGCTGCACCGGCAAGGGCAACGATCAGGTCCGCCTCGATGTCGGTGTGCAGACCCTCGCACCGGACCTCACGATAGTCGGTACCACCCGTGAGCATTCTGTTTCCCGCGACGAAGCGCTCGCCTACGCGGCACAGCACGGCATCTCGGTCCGCCAGACCACCGCCTCGCCCTATTCGACCGACGAGAACCTCTGGGGCCGCTCTATCGAAGCGGGCGTGCTCGAGGACCCGTGGCAGGAGCCGCCGGCGGATGTGTTCGAGTGGACGCGATCCCTGGATCAGACCCCGACGACCCCTGCCGAGATTGAGATCCGCTTCGAGGCCGGCATCCCGGTGGCTCTCGATGGCGAAGAACTGCCGCCGGTTGAGCTCGTCCAGCGCCTCTCCGACCTCGGTGGCGTGCACGGCCTCGGCCGCATCGACATGGTTGAGAACCGCCTCGTGGGCATCAAGTCACGCGAGATCTACGAGGCGCCTGCCGCCGTCATCCTCCTGGAGGCCCACCGCATCCTGGAGGAGCTCACACTCACGAAGCAGCAGACGCGCTTCAAGCAGATCGTCGCGCAGGAGTACGCGGACCTCGTCTACAACGGCCTCTGGTTCAGCTCGCACCACCGCGACCTCGCGGAGTACGTGATCTCCACCCAGCGCCACGTCACCGGCGATGTCCGCCTGCGACTGTGGCACGGCACGATCACCGTCCTCGGTCGCCGTGCGGAGCGTTCGCTCTACAGCCAGGAGCTCGCCACCTACAACAAGGACGGCGATCTCTTCGACCAGTCACACGCCCAGGGCTTCATCCGCCTCCACGGCCTGCAGTCGCAGGTCCAGGCGCAGCGTCAGCTGCTCAGCGAGAAGGGCGACCTCTTGCACCTCGCAGCGCCGGAGGACTGAGCCGTTTCGGCTGAGCGTCGAACGCCTGCTATGCTCGCGCGGCTGCGAAGAGGAGCACCCGATGACCACCCTGCCCGAGACCGCCCGCGCCGCTGTGATCCACACCTACGGCGAGCCGATTGAGATCCGCGACATCCCCGTGCCGCGGCAGGATGAGATGGAGCCCGGATCGCTCCTCGTCCGTGTCGATGTCGCCTCGATCTGCGGGTCGGATGTGCACCAGTGGAGCGGGCTCACGCAGGCGCTGGCGCCGGCCGAGCTGCCGATCATCCTCGGCCACGAGATGATGGGTACCGTGGTCGCCTTCGGCCCCGGCCCGCGCGTGGACTCCATCGGTCAGCCGCTCGCCGAGGGCGACCGGTTGCTCTGGACCCACGTCTACTGCGGGCAGTGCCATGAGTGCCGCGTGCTGAACATGCCCACCATGTGCCGCCAGAAGAAGCAGTACATGCGCACCAACTGTGAGCGCTTCCCGTACCTCGTGGGTGGCTTCGCGGAGTACTGCTACGTCTTCCCGCCCTCCGGTCGTGTACGCATCCCGGAGGAGGTGCCGGATGGGGTTGCCTCCGCCGCCAGCTGTGCGTTGCGCACGATCATCAACGCCTTCGACCGCATCGGCCGCATCCAGCCGCACCAGAAGCTGCTGATCCAGGGCGCGGGCCCCCTCGGCCTCTTCGCCACGGCGATGGCCAACTACGCGGGCATCGAGGACGTGATCGTGGTCGGTGGCCCGGAGCGGCGTCTCAACCTCGCGCAGCAATGGGGCGCGCGCGCCGTCCTGGATGTCGAGCAGTACGGCACCGCCGAGGAGCGCCTGGAGGCCGTGCGCGAACTGACGGATGGCACCGGCGCCGATGTCGTGATGGAGCTCTCCGGCGCCCCGTACGCCTTTGCAGAGGGCATGGATTTCCTGCGGCCCGGCGGTCGTTACGCGGTGGTCGGGCAACTCGGTGGGCCGCTGACCCCGGTGCAGGCGGCGCTCATCGTCCGCAAGCAGGCGAACATCATCGGCGTGCAGTCGGCGGACATCGGCCAGTTCTGGAAGGCGCTCGATTTCGTCCGCCGCACCACCGATCGCTACGACTTTGACGCGATGCTGACCACGCGCTACCGCTTGGACCAGATCAACGAGGCGATCCAGGACATGCGCGCATTCAAAGAGATCAAGCCGCTTGTGCTGCCGTGGGGGTAACGAGGTAGTCTGACCTGCCTATCGCCCCGGCACCGGATTTGGAATCCACCGCGACAGCAGCTGTCGGATCGTGACGGCCACCAGGGCATTGACCAGCGCCAGGCCCGCAGCGGCGAAGAAGCCGCCAGCATCGGTCACGCTGCCCTCGATCCACACGACCGCCGCCCACGAGGTTGCGGCGAACGGTACGTACCACCAGCGACCGACCAGCAGGCCCACAATCAGCACCGTGGGAATCATGGCGCGCCTCCGTGCGGGGGCCATACCCGCCCTTCGAGGAAGGGATCGGGACGGGATGATGTCTGATCGTACCGCCCGGCGCCACCACGGTGACGGTTTCGCCGGCGCGGTTTACGCTCCGTACACGGGATCGAGGAGACGCGCGTGACCGATAGCAACGACGGCAGTTCGACCCGGCTCTGGGGCGGGCGCTTCAGCGCGGAGACGAACGAGCTCGTCGACGCCTTCAACGCCTCCATCGACTTCGACCGCCGCCTCTACCGCGAGGACATCGCGGGCTCCATCGCACACGCCCGCATGCTGGCTGCACAGGGCATCATCACCACCGAGGACCTCGATGCCATCGTCGCCGGCCTCGAGGCGATCCGCGATGAGATTGACGCTGGCACGTTCGCCTTTCGCACGGATCGCGAGGACATTCACCTCAACATCGAGGCTGCCCTCACGGAGCGCATCGGCGATGCTGGGCGGCGGCTCCACACCGGCCGCTCCCGCAACGACCAGGTCGCCACGGACACACGCCTCTTCGTGCGGGCCGCTATCGATGAAACGCTCGATGCCCTGCGTGAGATTCGAGGCGCACTGCTCGATCTGGCCGAGCGTGAGCGCGAGACTGTGATTCCCGGCTACACCCACCTCCAGCGCGCGCAGCCGGTGCTGCTGGCGCACCACCTGCAGGCCTACGAGGAGATGTTCACCCGCGACGCCGAGCGCTTCTCGCAGGCGCGAGCCAGGGCGAACGTGCTCCCCCTCGGCGCGGGCGCTCTCGCTGGCGTCACGTATCCCATCGACCGCGAGGCGGTGGCGCGCGAGCTGGGGTTCGAGGCCGTCACCGCAAACTCGCTCGACGCCGTCTCCGACCGCGACTTCATCGTCGACTACCACGCCGCGGCTGCGCTCACGGCGGTGCATCTCTCGAGGCTGGCCGAGGAGCTCATCCTCTGGGCCACTGCTGAATTCGGGTTCGTCCGCCTCGATGACGCGTTCTCGACGGGCTCCAGCATCATGCCGCAGAAGAAGAACCCGGACGTGGCCGAGCTCGCGCGAGGCAAGAGCGCGCGCGTGATCGGGAACCTGGTGCAGGCGCTGACCATGCTCAAAGGCCAGCCGCTCGCCTACAACACTGACAACCAGGAGGACAAAGAGGCGCTCTTCGACTCCGTCGACACGCTGCTCATCACCCTGCGCGTCACGGCCGCCATGCTCCCCACACTGCAGTTCCACCACGATCGCATGCGCCAGGCCGCCGTCGCCAATTTCGCCCTGGCCACGGACGTCGCGGACTACCTGGCCGCGCGCGGCGTCCCCTTCCGCGAGGCGCACGAGGCCGTCGGCGCCCTCGTCGCCCGCTGCGAGCGCGAGAACAAGACCTTCGACGACCTCACGCTGGACGATTACCGCGCCGCGCACCCGGCGTTCGAGGCAGACGTGCTCACGATCGACCTCGAAGCCTCGCTAGCGGCGCGCGACGTTCCCGGTGGGACTGCGCCCGCCCGGGTGGACGCGGCGCGCCAGGCAGCACGTGCGCGGCTGGAGGCGGAGCGATGAGGGCGCGCCCCCATGCCTGACATCCAGATCGCCCCCTCCATCCTCACTGCTGACTTCGGCCGCCTCGCCGATCAGCTCCGCGCGGCCGAGGAGGGTGGCGCGCACCTCTGGCACCTGGATGTGATGGACGGCCACTTCGTGCCGCCGATCTCCTTTGGCAAAGAAGTCATCGCCGCCGTCCGTGCGGCCTCCTCGATGTTCATCGAAGCGCATATGATGGTCGCCCGCCCCGCCGAGCAGTTCGAGGACATGGCGAACGCCGGCGCCCAGCGCCTCATCTTCCACTACGAAGCCGTGCAGGCGATGGACCCCGCAGGCGTCGAGGACACCGCGGCCACCCTCGCTGCCGCCGTGGGATGCATCGCCCAGGTGCGCGCGCTCGGCTGCCAGGCCGGCATTGCCATCAATCCTGAAACCCCCGCCGAGGCCCTCTTCCCGCTCCTCGACCGCATCGATGAAGCCGTGGTCATGCTCATCCGCCCCGGCTGGGGCGGCCAGCAGATGCGCCCCAACCTCCTCGACAAAGTCGCCACCCTCCACGCCCGCATCGCCGCCGAGGGCCTCACCCTGCCCATCGAGGTAGACGGCGGCGTCAAAGCCACCAACGCCGCCCAATGCGCGGCTGCGGGCGCCGCTATTCTCGTAGCCGGTTCAGCGGTGTATAACGCTCAGCAGACCCCGCAGGAGGCGCTGAGTCAGCTCAACGCGGAGCTGCAGCGGTAGAGAAAGTCGAGCCATCCGTGGACAGTCCCACGGTCCTGGAAACCCACGCCGCGTGGGTGCTGGTCGCCACATATACACTGTCGCTCGTCTATGAGTTGTGGCGGGCCACCGCGAAGGCAGGCGCTACCCGCCACGATGGCATGGACGTCTTCCTCAAGCAGGACCTGATCCTGTACGTCATGGCCGTCATCGTGATCGCGCTGCTCTTCCTCGGCGTCACCGGTGCGGCGTGGGTTGGGCTGATCTTCTCGGTCGTCTTCATCCTCGTATCGATCTTCTACTACAACCCGAAGATCATGCTGGAACGCGAGCCGGGCCTCATCGACTGGTTCGAAGACCTCACCTACACCGGCCTCCTCTTCGTCGCCGCGACGTTGCTGCTGTACGAGGTGCTGGGGCGGGAGCTGGTGGGGTAGGGGGCGATGGTCTCCGCGTCGTCACACGTTAGCCGCGTGTTTGTGGGGGAAGCCAATCGGGCGACAGGCCCATGATCTCACCGAGGCTCTCGCCTTCGCTCCACGTCATCTCCTCATCGACAACGATTCCCTGAGGGAAGCTAAACAGATGGTCTGGGATGGGGAGCCTGGCGTGCGGGTTGAGATACAGGCATGAGTTTGGATTGTGCAGGTCCCAGGGTAACTTCCCACGAATCGAAAGGACCCCGGAGAGTCGTGTATATCTAGGCTGGTATCCGCCTCTGATCCAGACGCCATCGGGTTCACGCGATGGAGCCTGCGGGGTAAGTGAGCCGGATTCGTTGTTGACGAGGAAGGAGAATCGTTCCTTTCCGAAGAGGGCGTCTACCTCATCGATCCGGTCGCTCAGGTTGTGGGCGTTGACGGCGACTACAAGCGGTGCATCGAGCGAGCCGTAGCGCCCCGCTTTGTCAACGATGGCCTTCCGAAGGAGCCGCGAGCCGTCGGTTCTACCCACCTTCATAGGCCCCACACCGATTGTCCGCGTTGCGCCATTTCCTGGCTTCGACTTGGGATGGAGGTATCCGCGGAGCCGCCAGCTCCCGTGGACCACATCGAGCGACGGTCGACTATCCCATCCCTTCAGTTCCATGGTCGTTCGAACTTCGAGAGGATCGTGTTGCGACATGAATCGCTCGAACGGGCTCACTACCTTCCGGTAGGTGGAGGCTGAGGTCAGGCGGCCTTCGGTCTCCAAGTGTAGGAAGAAATTGGGAGAGTTCAGGTCGTCGATCGCATCTAGTACCGTCTCCTCGAGGGGATCGTCACTGTGTAATGGTCCAGAGGGCCGCACGGTCGTGGCCTCGATGTATACGCGGTCTTGGCCACACTCGGCTAAGAAGTCCGGTTTCTTGCTCGTGCGGTTCACCTCGGGGTGGACGGTCACCGTCCATCCTGAGGTGACGAGCACTTCATGGAGGACCAGCTCGAAGATCGCGGAGGAATGTTCTGTCTCGTTCTCGCTCCGAAGTCTGGATACGAGTTCGACTTTGTGCTCCTGCGGATATCGCTCGAACCACGCCTCCAAGAGCGCCCGAGTTGCTTCGAACGCCGGCCGACTGGATCGATTCAGAAATGTGAATGGAGGCTCCGTGCGCCGCTTCGGATGTGCGTCATGCCTCTGGAAACTGTCAAATATACGCAACAGATTACTCACCGATACTGAACTGATGTTCGATGCACAGTCTATCGTGACCCGAGAAGCGCTGCAATTACGCCGTCAGGTCCCGCCAGGCGTTCGCGCTTCGTGTATCCTCCCCCCGCGCGACACGCCGCACACACCACTGAGGAGCCCCGATGATCTACGAAGTCCGCACCTACACCCTCCGGCCCGGCAGCACCGCTCAGTTGGAGGCGCTGATGGCTGAGGCGTACCCGGAGCGGGAGAAGTTCTCGACGCTCTCCGGCTTCTTTCACACCGAGGTTGGCCCGCTGAACGAGGTCATTCACATCTGGCCCTACGCCGATGTCAACGAGCGTGACCGTGTCCGTGGCGAGGCGCGCGCCAGCGGGAAGTGGCCGCCGGCCGTTGCGGACTTCATCGTCAACCAGAAGGTGGAGATCGTGCACCCGTTCCCATTCATGCCGGCCTGGGAGCCGGGTGCGGACGGGCCCGTGTACGAGCTGCGCCAGTACAGCTTCAAGACCGGCGCGTTGCCGAAGATTCAGCGTGCGTGGGAGGAGATGCTCCCGGGCCGCCTGGAGCTCTCGCCGCTCAAGCTGCTGGGCCACGTCGAGTTCGGCCCCAGCGCCAACAGCTTCATGCACATCTGGCCCTACGCCAGCATCGAGGATCGCAACCGCATCCGCCGCGAGGCGGTGCAGTCCGGCGTCTGGCCGCCGCCGCTCGCCGAGCTCTACCTGGAGCAGTCCACCAAGATTCTGCTTCCGGCCGCCTTCTCGCCGGCTCAGTAGGTGCGGATCTCTGCGCTCTGCCTCCCCTCTCCTCGCAGGAGGAGAGGGGCCGGGGGTGAGGTTCCGCCAACAACAAACGCCCCGCATTCGCGGGGCGTTTTCGTATCCGGGGATGGGCGGGTGGCTAGTAGGGAACCCCCGCGGCCTGCATGACCTTCATCTCCGTGCGCATGCAGCGCGTGCAGACGTTCAGGCGCTGCCACTTGCCGTCCACGAACATGCGCTTGCGGTGCACGTTGGGGCGGAAGGTGCGGTTGGTCTTGGGGGCCTTGCGCTCCCAGTTGCCGGAGTGCTTGTGCCGGATGTTGCGACCGAACATCGTGTGCTTGTCGCAGAGGTCACACTTGCCTGAAGCCATGGTCATTCCCGCTCACGGCGATCATCGAGGATCGCGGTTGAAGTTCACTGTGTGTTGGTGGAACACCGGAAGCACACCACGGGCGCCCACCGGCAGGCATTCAGGGTAGCAGCGGCGGTGCGATTACGTCTATGCGAGCCCCGTATACTCTGTGAACACCCAGAGGGCGACACCTGCGGGTAGGGCACCACTCCCCTGCCGCCGGGCGCACGCCCGAGACGGGGGATGCTGATGGTGACGGACACCTCAATCACTGCCGACGCCATGCTGCGTGCCTGCCAGGTCGCGGAGATGTGGTTCGTACGCAACCGCGAGGGTGTGAACGCGATCAATGTCTACCCCGTGCCGGACGGTGACACTGGCACCAACATGCTGGCCACCTGGCGCGCTGCCCTGCGCGCCGCGCCCGAAGACCCCACCCACGTCGGCGACCTCCTGGCCGCGATGTCCGGCGGTGCGCTCATGGGTGCGCGCGGCAACAGCGGCGTGATCCTCTCGCAGATGATCAGGGGCCTCGCGGAGGCGCTCGAAGGTAACGTGGAGATCGACACGGCCGCGCTGGTCGGTGCGCTCTGGAACGCTGCCACCACCGCGCACGCCGCGATGACGAATCCCGTTGAGGGCACCATGCTCACCGTCATGCGCGACACGGCTTCCGGTGCACACGCCGCCTCCACCACGACCACCGACCTCGCCGCTGTCCTCGCCGCCGCGACCGATGCCGCGCAGGCCAGCGTCCGCCGCACCCCCGATCTCCTCTACGTGCTCCGCGAGGCAGGCGTGGTGGATGCGGGCGGGATGGGTATCGCGGTGCTCGTCCAGGGCCTTGCATACGGTTTCAGCGGGGAACCGCTGCCGGACGAGCCGCTGGTGAGCGCTGGCGAGCAGGTGGACCTTACGGGCGTAGCCCACGAGGGACACGGATACTGCACGGAGTTCATCGTGCAGGGCGAAGGCATCAATCGCGACGCGCTGGAGCAGGCGCTGGCGGATGCGGGTGGCGACTCCATCCTGGTGGTCGGCACAGCCGAGACCATGCGTGTGCACGTACACGTAGAGGATCCGGAGTCTGCTCTGGCGATCGCCGCAACCATGGGCACGCTCGAACAGGTGAAGACCGAGAACATGCAGGCACAGCACGAGCGCTGGGCCGAGGCTCGGGCGGACGCCGCGAACGGCGACGATCCGGACCCGGAGAATCTTCCCGCAGTGGGGCTTGTGGCTGTGGTCCCCGGTCCCGGTATTGCGCTGGCCTTCCGTGACCTTGGCGCTGGGCGTGTCATCGATGCCAGCGAGCAGGGGAAGGCGAGTGCGGGCGAGATCCTCGAGGCTGCACGGCACGCGGGCCGCGAGCACGTCTTCGTGCTGCCCAACGACAAGGACGTGTTGATGGCAGCGGAGCAGGCTGCACGAGCGTCCGAGGACTTCATCACGGTGATCCCCACACGCTCGGTCCCGCAGGGCATCTCCGCTGCCGCCGCCTACATGAGCAGTTATGACCGTGAGACGCTGCTCGAAGAGATGACCGCCGCGGTCCCCCTCGCTCGCTGCGTAGAGGTTTCGCGCGCCTCGCGAGAAGCGACGGTTGATGGCATCGCGGTACGCCCGGGCGATGCGATCGCCTTCCTCGATGGCCAGCTGGTCGCCCGCGCGGATGAGCTCGACGGTGCGCTCGTCGAGGGGCTGGAGGCGGGGGGTGCAGGGCAGGCTGAGCTGATCACGCTGTACCTGGGCGTGGACGCGGACGAGGATGCCACTGCGCGCCTCGGGGGCCTGCTC
>JBJHDC010000010.1:0-6061 GCA_050486345.1 Dehalococcoidia bacterium
CGCGGCATCGCACCGGCGTGGGACAGGAACTGTTCGTGGACATGATGGGGGCGAACGCCTACGCCAACCACGACGACTTCTTCTGGTACGAGGGCCGCGAGACGCGTCCTACGGTGGATGCGGACCTCTACGGTACAGGCCCGCTCTACCGCCTGTACGAGTGTCGCGAGGGCTGGGTCTTCCTCGCGCTGCCGCAACCCGGCGAGTGGGAGCGGTTCTGCGAGGCTATCGAACGTCCGGATCTCGCCACCGATCCGCGCTTCGCCTCCTCGGAGGTGCGGCGGGAGCACGCAGGCGAACTCACCGAGGCCTTGCAAGCGCTCTTCTCCGCGGACGACGCGACCGTATGGGAAACGCGGCTCGCTGCGGGCGCCGGCCTTGGCTGCGTGCGCGCTGACGAGCACCTGCCAGGCATGTTCTTCCTCAGGGACGAGCAGATGCGTGCGAACAACTACACCATGCGCGTCAGGCACCCGCAGCACGGCGAATTCCTGCGGCACAGCCCGGTGGTACACACACGTAACGCCGACGCGTCGTTCCGCCCGGCGCCGATGGCCGGCCAGCAGACCGATGCGATCCTCGCGGAGGTCGGGTTCGACGCCGACGCGATCGCCGACCTGCGCGCGCGCAGCATCGTGTGGTCGGAGCCTGGCGTGCCCGTCACCGACGGTGTGGAGTCCGCGAGATGAACATCGAAATCCGTCCGGCAACGCCGGACGAACTACCCGAATTCAACGCGGTCTCCTCGTATGTCTTCGGGTCATCGGCCGCTGACTACGCCGCCCAGAACGACCCCACGCACCCCTCACCATGGGTCCCGGTGACTGCTGAGCAGACGCTGATGGCGCTCGTCGAAGGTCGCATCTCCGCGTCCCTGGCAGCCCATTCGTTCACGGTCCAGCTCAACGGCCGACCGGTGCCCGCCGCAGGCGTGACGCAGGTCGGCACGTACCCGGAATTCCGGCGGCGCGGGCTCTTGCGCCGACTGATGACGGCGGCCCTCACCCGCTACCGAGACGAGGGCCGGCCGCTCGCGATCCTGTGGGCCTCGTATGCCGCGATCTACCAGCGCTTCGGCTACGGCCTCGCCTCCGCGCACGTACGGTACGAGTTCAACCCGCGGGAGGTCGCCCTGCGCGAGCACCTGCCCTCACCCGGCGCCGTGCGCCTGTTGCCACCCGATGAGGCACGACCGCTGGCGGAACGGGTCCGTGCTGCATGGCTGGCACCTCGCAACATGGCCTTCGACTACCCGGATGCGTGGTGGCGAAGCCGCTTCCAGCAGTTCGGCGATCGCCGGCGCTACTTCGCGGTCTACCTCGACGCCCGGGGGGAGCCACGTGGGTTTCTGATCTATGACACCGCCGAGGACCTCACCGGCTGGGGAACCACCGGCCCGGATCAGTCAATGACCATCTCGGCGTTCTACGCGCTGGATGTGGAGGCGCACCGCTCGCTCTGGGACTACATCCGGGCGCACGACCTCGTGAAGCGTGTGCGCTGGGGGTACGTGCCGGAGGATGACCTCACACCGGACCTCCTGCTGGAGCCTCGCGAGCTCCACGTCGGCAAGAGTGACGCGCTCTGGATGCGCATCACTGATGTTGAGTCGCTGCTCGCTCGACGCCCGTACGGTGCGCCGGGTGCGCTCACGCTGCGGGTGATCGATGACCTGCTGGCATGGAACGATGGAACGTACCAGTTGGAGACGGATGGCGATGAGAGCATGGTCTCGCGTACGTCGGGAGAGCCTGACCTGACACTCTCGGTTGCGGCGCTCGCATCGCTGGTCGCCGGCTACCGCTCCGCGACGCACCTCGCGCGTGCCGGTCTGATCGAGGGCTCCCCGGAGACGCTGCGTCTCGCCGATGCGATGTTCGCGACAGCCTATGCCCCGTTCGTCACGGATATCTTCTAGAGATCGCCGAGTCAGTACGGGTACCCCCCGCCGACCGGTCTTACAGCGCTACCATGCCCGTGATGATCACGGTCCGCCCCGCTGCTGTTCTGTTGCTGCTCCTCAGCGCACTTCTCATCGGCGGGTGTGCGGACGGCGGGACCGTGCAGTGGAAGATGGAATCCGACCCGCACGCAGACGGCACCGTCACCTACACCATACGCACCAGCAATCCGGGAGTGACGCACGAGCGCATCACCACGCCGGATGATCCATGGGTCGAGCATTGTTTCGACCTCGCCGTACGGGGCGAGAGCGCACCCTACTACTGCACCACGGAGCGCACCGTCGTCGACACCTGGATGGGTGGCATCACCGCCGCGGCTAGCCTCGGCGTGACGTGGTTGCTGACCCTGGTCGTCGCGGTTCGCCTGCCATCCCCGGCGTTCAGCGGCGCTGCGGGAGCGGAGGTGTGGCTGTTCGAGCGCACAGAGGCCGAAAAACGTGCGTACCACCCAATCCGCCGCGAACTCGCGAGAATGGCGGTCAGCCGCTACGGCTTCCGTGCGGCCCTGATCAGCGTCGTGCTCGCGTTCGCAACCGCCTACACCATCGGCAGCGCGGGGCCCGAGTGGATCGAGGAATGGCTCGGCGCATCCGGCGTGATGCACGTCGCGCTCTACAGCATCTCCTACATCGCGTGGATCTTCCGGGGCACGCTCTCGGACGAGGTCCGGCAGACTCGTCTTGCCATCGGCATCGGCGTTGGCATCGGCCTCTTCGCGGCCAGCTTCGCGCTCGCGCCGGGCGGATAGCAGACACAATCGAGGGCGCGTGAGTTGATCACGCGCCCTCGATGATTAGGTTGCAGGATTTGTTGCTACTACCGACTACTCGTCCGGAAGCAGCTCCTCCAGGATGCGGGATGGCGTGGACGGCAGGTCACGAACACGTACGCCAATGGCATCGTAGATCGCATTCGCCACCGCAGCCATCGGAGGCACAATCGGCACCTCGCCCACCCCGCGCACACCGTAGGGGTGGCCGGGGTTGGCGTTCTCCACGAGGATGCACTCAATCTCCGGCAGGTCGTTCGCAACCGGCACACGGTAGTCAAGGAACGACGAGTTCAGCATCATGCCGTCCTCGTTGTAGACGTACTCCTCATTCAGCGCCATGCCGATGCCCTGCGCCACGCCACCCTGCATCTGCCCTTCCACGTAGGAGGGGTGGATGGCGGTGCCGACGTCCTGCACAGCCGTGTAGCGGAGGACCTGCACCTTGCCGGTGTCCGCGTCCACGTGCACGTCGCAGATGTGCGTGGCCAGTGCCGCGCCCACTCCGCTGGGGCTGATGTCCGACTGCCCCTGCAGCAGGCCGCCCGTGCGCTGGAGGCGACCGGCCATCTCCTTGAACGTCATCACCTGGTCGTCCGGGCCATGGAGCGCACCGTCCTGGTATCGGACCGCGCTGCGATCGACCTCCCAGATCTTTGCCGCGCGTTCCTCGAGCTGGCGCTGGAGGTCCATGGCGGCCTCGTACACCGCCCATCCGGTGGCGAAGGTGGTGCGGCTGCCGCCCGTCTGAGCCGTGAATCCGATGGAGTCTGTGTCCCCAACCAGCGAGCGGATTGACTCGTACGGGATGCCCATCGTCTCCGCGAACTGCATCGCCAGCCCGGCGCGCTGCCCGCCGATGTCCACCGATCCGGTGGTGAGGATCACCGTGCCGTCCGGGTTCACAGACGCGTATGCGCTGGACTCGTTGCCGCCGTTGAACCAGAAGCCGGAGGCGACGCCGCGGCCAACGCGCTCCCCGTGTAGCTCGGAGCGGTAGTGCGGGCTCTCCATCGCGGCGCGCAGCACATCCTCCGCACCAATCGAGCCATGCCCCACACCTTCCGAGCGAAGGGTGCCCTCGTGCGCGGCATTCTTCAGGCGCAGCTCCAGCGGATCCATGTCCAGCGCCTCCGCGATCTCATCGATCACGGACTCCACCGCGAATTCGGACTGCGGCGCGCCGGGGGCGCGGTAGGCAGCCACCTTCGGCTTGTTCACGACCACCTCGAAGCCCTCAACCAGGTGGTGCGGGATCTCGTACGGGGAGAGCGCACAGCGGGCTGCTCCCGGTACCGGGGCGCCGGGGAAGGCTCCGCACTCGAAGCCGAGGTGCACCTCAGCCGCGATCAGCGAGCCATCACGCTTCGCACCAATCTTCACGCGCGAGCGGGTGGCAGAGGTCGGCCCGGTGGCCTCGAATACCTCGGTGCGCGACATGCTCAGCTGCACCGGGTAGCCGGACTTCTTCGACAGCATCGCGGCCAGGGGCTCCAGGTAGATGGACAGCTTGCCACCGAAGCCGCCGCCAATCTCCATCGGCTCAACGGTCACCTGCCCCACCGGGATACCAAGCGCTTCAGCAGTCTGCGCTCGCATCGCGAAGGCGCCCTGAGAAGAGGTCCACACCATCACGTGGCCGTCCGCGCCCCAGTGCGCGGTTGCGGTCTGCGGCTCGATGTAGCCCTGGTGTGCGCTCGCGGTCGTGAACTCCCGCTCGATGACGATATCGGAGTCAGCAAACCCAACCTCAACGTCACCAACCCGCATCTCCAGGTGACGCGCCATGTTCGTCTGGCGACCCTCGTAAAAGGGGTCGAAGAGGCCGTCGATGTGAGCCGTCTCCTCCGGATCAAAGAGCAGCGGGGCCTCCGGGCTGAGCGCCTCCGGGATGCTCAGCACCGGGCGGAGCACCTCGTACTCAACCTCGATGAGCTGAATCGCGTCCTCGGCGATGTGCGATTCGGTGGCGGCGACAGCGGCGACGGGATGGCCCCGGTAGAGCACGCGCGTGCTGGCCATCAACGGTTCCATCGTCCAGGCCTTCGGGATCGGCCCGCGAATGGTGGGAACCGCCTCGTTCCCCAGCTCCGGGAAGTCCTTCCACGTGATGACAGCCGTCACACCGGGAAGCGCCTCTGCCTTCGAGGTGTCAATGCGCTTGATGCGTGCGTGCGCGTGCGGGCTGCGGAGCACCTTGCCCCAGTGCAGCCCCGCCGGGCGGGCGTCTGCACCGTAGCGGGCGCGCCCCGTCACCTTGTCGACGCCGTCCGGACGCACGGGCCGCGTGCCGACGATGCGGTACTTCGACGACTGCTCGCTCTGCGGTTCGCTCACCACCATAGTTCTACCTCCAGAATGTCGTAACGGAGCGTATTGCAGACTCGTGCAACACGGTACTTCGTTGCTCGGTCAGTCGCCATCGTATCGCGAACGTGTGCTGCCGAGATGAAGGAGCGGTTTCAGTCGCCCGATTCGCATCCAGTCATCCGGCAGACGCCGCACCGCGTGATTGTCCCTACCCTAGCAAACCCGCAGCAAACCGCATCCAGACGCCGGGCACCCATCGACCCCGTCGCCCCCGTCGCCCCCCTGGTTCAGCGCCCCCAGAGCTGCTTCGATGCCAGCTCCGCGCCCTGCGCCAGCGCCTCCAGCTTCGCCCACGCGATGCGATGGTCCACGGTGGCACGCTCGGCATCGGTCCCGAATCCGCAATCCGAGCCCGCGATCACGCGCTCCTTGCCCACCAGCTCCGCGTACCGCACGAGGCGCTGCGCGACGAGCTCCGGGTGTTCGATGAAGTTCGTCACCGAATCGATCACGCCGGGGATGATCACCTTCTCGTCCGGCAGCGTCACGTCCCGCCAGACGTTCCATTCGTGATCGTGACGCGGGTTCGCGCCCTCGAACGAGATGCCATTCGGGCGAGCAGTGAGCACGATGTCGATGATGTCGCGCAGCGGCACGTCCGCGTGGTGCGGGCCTTCGTAGTTGCCCCAGCAGAGGTGGATACGCATCTGCTCGGCCGGGATATTCTTCGTCGCCTCGTTCAGCACCTCCACGTGACGCGCGATGACGCGGCGGAACTCCTCCAGACTCAAGTCCACAAACTCGCTCTGGCGGCTCATCGCCAGGTCGGGGCAGTCCAGCTGCAGCACAAACCCACCTCGTGCGATCGCCTCGTACTCCTCGCGCATGACGTTGGCGAGCGCCTCCAGGTACTCGTCATCGGTGGCGTAGTACTCGTTGACGATGAAGTGCGAGACCACGCCGGGCGAGGCGGATGGGACGAAGGCATCCACGGGCTGGAGCAATTCCACCGCGGCGC
>JBJHDC010000010.1:6071-32659 GCA_050486345.1 Dehalococcoidia bacterium
CACGTCTGCCTCGACGGCAGTGAAGTCCTTCCACTCGATCGGCGCGTTCACGAACGGGCGCTGGATGAGGTTCGACGCGCGACCGACCCGCCGCTCCGTGAACTCCGGGAAGTCGCGCGCCTCGGCCGTCACGCGAGCCGGCATGCGGTGCTCGCCACCGAAGCCGGTGAGGCGATTGTGGATGTAGGTGGCGTAGTACGGCTTGCTCTGCTCGCCGTCGCTCACCACATCGATACCAACATCCACCTGCTTCTGCACCACCTCGTGAACCGCCTCGCGGATGCGCTGCTGGAGAAGGTCCGCGTCGTGTGGCTGGCCCAGTTCGCGCGCGCGCACCAGCTCCACGAGGTCCGGCGGGCGCGGGAGGCTCCCGGTGTGCGTGGTGAGGATGCGATCGGTGCTGCGTTGCATGGCGAGGCCTCTCTGGTTCGGGGGCACCTCGACGGGATGCCCGCGGGCACTTGCTCAGCCTAGGGGGACCGCAGGCGTGGCGGAACGGTGAACGTTTGCACATTCGTGACGGTGCCATTCCGCCGCGGGCACGGGCGTTCAAGCACACTGGCCGGGGAGACCGGCGAGGCGACATACTGCCGGTGCCCGCACGCAGACGAAGGAGCCGCACATGCCCTTGGATAGCCCGCCCTTCAAGGAACACCCCCGCCGCAGCCTGTGGATGTTCGGCTTCGAGGCAGACGAGCCCACCAAGGAGAAACGCACCGCCCAGGCGGCCCGCCTGCACGAGCAGTTCGGTGTGGAGGTAGAGCTCATCCCCATCCCCCGGGTGGAGGACCTCCAGCTGCGGCCACCGCGCATCACCCCGCCGGACGCCATCGCGGCGTTCTGTTTCACTGACCCGTACGAGCGCGCCCTGCACACGAAGGGCGACCGCTTCCGCGAGATCCGCGGCATCTTCGACCACCCGCCTGACCTGGTCGCCCATCCACGCACCGAGGAGGAACTGGAGCGGCTCCTCGAGTGGTGCTCGAACGAGGGCCACATCGCGATCCCGTTCGGCGGCGGCTCTTCGGTCGCGGATGGCGTCTCCGTTCCCGCAGGATACGACGGGGTCGTCTCTATCGATATGGACCAGTTCGATCAGGTGCTCGAGATCGATGAGACCTCGAGGGCCGCGCGCATCCAGGCGGGAGTCTACGGCCCGGCGCTGGAGGACCAGTTGCGGCCACACGGCCTGACGTTGCGTCACTTCCCCCAGAGCTTCGCAGGCTCCACCCTCGGCGGCTGGGTGGCGACGCGTGCCGGCGGGCACTACGCCACGAACCACACGCACATCGATGATTTCGTGGAGTCCGTACGCATGCTCACGCCTACCGGCTGGTTTGATACGTGGCGGCTACCGGGAGAGGGTGCCGGGCCGGATCCCAACCGCCTCGCGATTGGCAGCGAGGGCACGCTAGGCATCATCACCGAAGCGTGGATGCGCATCCAGGCGCGCCCGCAGTTCCGGGCCACCGCGGGCGTCACGTTCGCCTCGTGGGAAGCGGGCTACGAGGCGACCCGCCGTATCGTGCAGGCGAAGCTCTGGCCAGCGAACCTGCGGCTCCTCGACCCCGAGCTCTCACGCACCGCGGCCGGGCTCGAAGGTGGGCGGTCGTTGCTGATCATCGGCTTCGAGTCAGCCGATCTGCCACAGGACTGGCTGATCCAGCAGGCGGTGTCCATCGCCCGTGACGCCGGCGGCGAGGTCGATGACGAGGACGTCGCCATCTCCGGGGAGGGGCAGCCGACTGGCCGCGGCGGTGCGGTGGGCGCGTGGCGCGATGCCTTCATCACGCGCGGCGAGGCAGTGCTCGGGATCGGGACCATCAGCGGCACCATCGAGACCGCGATCACCTGGGACCGCTGGCCGGACCTCGACCGACGCGTACGAGCGGCGCTCCAGGGCGCGATGGACGAGGTCTGCGGCGGCGGCACGATCAACTGCCGCTTCACACACGTCTACCCGGACGGACCCGCGCCCTACTACACCTACGCGGGCTTCTACCGCCCCGGCTTCACCCGCGCGGACGCCGAAGCGGTACGCAATGCGGGCCTGGACGCATTCATCGCCGCGGGCGGGACGGTCACCCACCACCACGCCGTGGGGCGTGGCCACCGACCGTGGTACGACCAGCAGCGCCCGGAGGCCTTCGCGCGTGTCCTCCGAGCGGCAAAGCGTGAGCTGGATCCGAACGGCATGCTGAACCCCGGGGTGCTTATCGATCCGTAGCGAGGGCGACAAGCGAATCGATGTCCGGCCAGACGTAGCGCAAGCCAGTGACGGTGCCCCCAGGGGACTCGGTGGTCTCGCTGTCCTCGTGCCGGGCGCCGAGCGACTCATAGAAGCGCCGCGCGCGTGTGTTGCCCTCAAGCACCCAGAGGTACAGGCCAACAGCCGGGTACAAGCGCTGACTCCACGCCGCCGCCTCACCCAGCAGCAGGCGACCGAGGCCGCGCCCCTGCTGATCTCCGCGCACGTGGAGATTGTCGACCAGCGTGCCCCAACTGCGGTCGTCGTTGCCGTACGCGCACACAAATCCAAGCAGGTCATCCTCGTCAACAGCAAGCAGCACCAGCTGGTTGTCAGCCGGAGCCTGCAGGCGCTGCGACCAGATCGCCGTGCGTTCCTCGACGATGTCGCCGTCGAGGTAGTCGTCGCTGAACATGCCTCGATACGTTGCACGCCAGCTCTCCGCGTGCAGCGTGGCGACCGCTGCGGCGTCGGACGGGAGTGCAGTGCGGAGGTTCATGATGGCTCGCCAGTCTACACTCCGCCTCAGCGCCAAGCGTTCGTGAGGACGAGGATCTCCAACCGCCGATATGCAGAGCCACTCTTGCATCTCGGATGCGCGAATCCCAGTCGCCGTTCATCCTGAGCCTGTCGAAGGACGCGCCCTCCGGGCGCGCGGGGACTGGGACTCGCGGTGCGCACAGACTAGGCAGGCACTCCATCGCCGAGCGCACACCCGCTAGCACGATGACCGAAGCGGAGCGCCGCCGCGGAGCCATCCTGGTGATGGCTGCGACGTTCATCTTCTGGCTCTCGCTCTACTTCTATGTGCCCTACCTGCCACTGCGCGCCCTGGAACTCGGCGCGTCCAACACGATGGTCGGTGCGGTCATCGCCGCATACGCCATCGCGCAGGTGGGTCTGCGTATCCCCATGGGGGTGGGTGCGGACATCATTGGACGGCGCAAGCCGTTCGCGGTGCTGGCTCTCATTGCGGCGGCCGTGGGCGCGCTGTGGCTGGCCCTCTCGCCCTCGCCGCTGTCGCTCTTTTTCGCGCGCTCCGTCACCGGCATCGCTGGCGCGGGCTGGGTCGCCATCAGCGTCCTCTACGCCTCCTACTTCGCCTCCGAGGATCTCGCACGGGCGATGTCACGGATCATGGCGACGAACGCAATCGCGCTGGTGCTCGCGACGCTCACGGGCGGCCTGATGGCGGAGTTCTTCGGCACGCAGAGCACGTTCTATGCGGGCCTGATTGCCGGAGGCATCGGCACGGTGCTGCTGCTGATGGCGCCCGAGCCGGTCAACCGCACGCGAGCGGCCTATTCCAAACGACTCTTCCTCGATGTCGCCCGCACACCGCTGCTGCTGACGGTGTCGGCGATCGGCATCTCGGTGCAGTTCGTCTCCTTCGCCACCAGCTTCGGGTTCGTGCCCGTATACGCGGAGCAGATCGGCGCGTCCGAGGCCGGCGTCGGCTACATCACCACGGCGATGTTCGCGGCCACGGTCGCCGGCACCGTGCTGGTACCGCCGATGGTGGTGCGCATCGGCTACACGAACACGCTGCTGATCGGCATCGCCACCATGGCGTTCGCCGCCGTGATCGTGCCCTTCATCACTGACGTTACCGTGCTTGGCGCGAGCCAGGTCCTCAACGGCTTCGGGCGCGGCTCGACCAACGCCGTGCTGATCACGCTCAGCGTCCTTGCGGTCGCGCCGGCGCATCGTGCGACGGCGATGGGAATCTACCAGGCGATCTACGCCATCGGCATGCTGGGCGGCCCGATCATCTCCGGGATCATCGCGGACGCGGTGAACATCAATGCCGTGTTCTACCTCTCGACGGCCGTCGCCATCGCGGGCGCGGCGCTGGTCTTCGTCCACCGCCTCCCGCGCGACTCCTACGCCGCACAACGAGCCCCGAACGCGCCCGAGGAGTGAGCCGATGCTCAGCGTCTTCTTCGAGGTGGTCTTGCCGGTGGTGCTGGTCTCGGTAGCGGGCGGAATCGTCGGCCGCTGGCGCAAGATCCCGGTCGGCCCCATCTCCGCGCTCGCGTTTTACCTGCTCGCACCGGCACTGGTGCTCCATTCGATGGCGACGACGAATCTCTCCGCGGACGTCTCGTTCCGCATCGTGGGTGCGATGCTGGCAGTGTTTGTGGCGATGTACATCGCTTCGACCGCCTGGTCGCTCGCGGTGGACCATAACCAGCGCATGCGCGCCGGGTTCGCGCTGGCCGTGACGACACCGAACACGGGGAACATGGGCCTGCCGGTGGCGTTCCTCGCCTTCGGCCAGGCCGGGCTGGACATTGCGGTCCTCAACTTCGTGATCGGGGCGCTGCTTGCGAACACCGCCGGGGTGGCGATCGCCTCGATGGCCGGCGGGTCCCCGGCCGGGGCGTTGCGGGCGCCGTTCCGCTACCCCGCGCTCTATGCGGCCATCATCGGCGTGGTGCTGAACGTGACGGATACCGAACTACCATTCACGATCTGGTCGCCGGTTGAGACGCTATCGTCCGCGGCGATTCCGATCATGCTGGTCGTGCTTGGCCTGCAGCTACAGGCGGCAGCCCGCCCCGGCCAGTACATGGACACCACGATCGCGAACGCAGGCCGCCTGCTGATCGCACCTGTGGTCGCATGGTTCGCCGCCACGGCACTCGGGCTGGACGGGGTGACGCGCGCCACGCTGGTCGTGCTCTCCGCGATGCCAACGGCGGTCATCGCCACCATCGTGGCGACCGAGTTCCGCGCGCGGCCGGACTTCGTGACGCGCGTGGTCGTGACATCAACGCTGCTGAGTACGCTCACCGCGACGGTGCTGATCACGATCTTGCGGTAGGCGCGGCGGCGCCCCTCCCCGCGGTCGTCGGTGGCGGCGTCCTTCGACAGGCTCAGGATGAACGGGGATGGGCAATCACAAGTCCCGAGCTCCACCCGTCCGAAGCAGTCGGGATAAGAGGCGATCGAGCAGCCTCAATTTCCGCTCACCCTGAGCCCGTCGAAGGACGAGCGGAAATCAAGACGGGCTACCGCTCCCGCAGCGGCACCAGCTCCGTCAGCACGCCGCCCGTGCTCTTCGGATGGAAGAACGCCACCGTGCGGCGGCCATCCTCGGTGCGCTGCAGTTCGATCTCCGTGAGGCCGTTCGACAGCAGCCGCTCAGCCTCCTCGTGCACGTCGAGGCACGCGTAGCAGATGTGGTGCAGGCCCGCGCCGCGGCGTTCGAGGTAGCGCGCGGTGCCGCTGGTCGCGCCCTCCGCGGGGATGAGGACCTCCACCTGCGTCTCACCCTCTCCCACGTTGAAGAAGAAGTTGTACGTCTCTTCCGGCGCGAAGTAGGAGCCCGTGGGCCACTTCGAACGGTCCTTGTCGATTACCAGCCCCAGCTGATCGCCGAGGATCTCCCGCGCCTCCTCGATGGTCGGGGCGACGAGCCCCACGTGGTCCAGTCGTACGAATGCCATCTGCGACCTCGCTTCCGTGCGTGCTTAGCGGTCCTCGAGGCCCCAGGCGATGCCGTTGGCCAGGAGCAGCCGGTACTCCTGCGTCTCCCAGGAGCCGCGCAGGTAGAGTGGCGTCACGCCGCCCGGCGAGATGCCTTCATCGACGGAGCGCTGCGTGTTCGTGGTCGGCGTGTGGCAGTGGCCGAGGGTGAAGTACGCGGTAGCACCTTGACCGTGAGGGCGCACGAAGCCGATCACGCGCGTCTTCCCATCCGCCATCAGCGCGGTGTCCTCCTCGTACAGGAAGCCCCGCCCTTCCGGTGTGTTGTCCGGACCGAGTTCTGCCGTGAGGAGGACGTGACACTCCGGCGGCTCCTGGAGCTCGATCATGTAGGGCTCGTCGATGGTCTCCCATGAGGCGGGCAGGCCACGGGTGAGCGGGTGGTCCGGGTCTGCGACATCGACCTGGAACTGGCGAATCGGCGGGTGGTTGATGAAGAAGCCGCCGAGCGTCTCGTGGTACGGCTGCTTCATCATGCGGCGGCGCTGCTGATCCGGCACACGCGCCGCGCGCCCGCCGCTGCTGCCGTGAAGCGCGAGCCAACGCCCGCCAGCCTCGATCCAGTCGGCGAGCACCTTGTTCTGCTCGTCGTCGGCGACGGGTCCAGCGACGTAGGTGACGAGGAACTGGCTCTCCGGCAGCCACTTCTCCAGGTCGGTGAAGTCGCCGGCGACCGTCGTGTGCACGTGCTCGTGCTGCTGCAGGATGTCGAGCAGCTGCAGGCGCGCGTAATCGTGATCGTGCCCGGCCGGGTTGCCCGGCGGGAACCCGCCAGCAATCAGGTGCACTCGTTTGCGCGCCGGGCGTTCAGCCTGCTGCCGGACGTATTCAGCTTCCGCCGCGGTCACCATTGATGCTCTCCTTCATCCGCCCTGGCTTCGCGCGCCATCATAACGATCTCCGTGAACCCGCGCCGGGGCAGGATGCGGGTACCATGTGGCCGCTGCACTCGGAGCACACGAAACCCGAGACACACAGACAGGACATACCGCATGCTTCAACTCACCAAGGACTCGATCGACCTCGGCATCAACGTGCGTGATGCGGAGGCATCGCTGAAGTTCTACCGCGACACGCTGGGCTTCGAGCACGTCGCCTCGATTCCCCTACCGGGCGGCGCCGCCGGCACCATGCACCGGTTGATGTGCGGCACGAGCCTGATCAAGATCAATGCGATGGACGAGCCCCCGGCCGCCGAGAACCCGCCCGGTGGACCGACCGCTGCGATCGGCGTCCGCTACTGGACGATCTCCGTCTCCAACCTCGAGGAAATCATCGAGAAGTGCGAGGCGGCGGGCTACAACATCCCCATCCCGATCCGCGAGGCGCGCCCCGGTGTCACTATCGCGATGGTGGAGGACCCGGACGGCAACTTCGTCGAGTTTCTGAGGCAGAGCTAGCACGCGTGTCACGACTCCGCGTCTACTCCATCGCCCGCCCCGCCGGTCGTGACGCCGCGGGCATCCTCGAGGCGGCCGTCGAGGGCATCGAGGCGCGCCAGATCCCGTTGGATGGCCCGGTACCCGACGACTTCGAAGGCGAAGTCGCGATCAGCCACGCGCGCCCGACCCCAGCCCTCGAGGCGGTCCTCGCCCTCGGGCCCCGCTGGGTGCACCTCATCGGGACGGGCATCGAGCAGTTCCCGTTCCACCTCGTGCAGCCGGGCACGGTGGTGACCTGCGGGCGCGGCGCGAGCGCGGTGGCAATCGCCGAGTGGACGGTGGCGATGATGCTCGCGTTCGAGAAACGCCTGCCCGATTCGTGGATCAGCGAGCCACCCGAGCAGTGGGCTCTCGCCTCGCTCGGCATTCTCGAGGGCCGCACGCTCGGGATCATCGGCTTCGGCGGCATCGGCCAGCGCATCGCCCGCCTCGCGCTGCCCTTTGACATGCGCGTCATCGCGACGCGCCACAGCGACCGCCCCAGCGAGGTACCCGGCGTGGAGCTCGTGCGTGACCTCGGCGAGTTGCTGCGGGAGGCGGACCACCTGGTGGTGGCCGCACCTGCCACCGCCGCCACCAGGCACATCATCGGGTTCGAGACGCTCCAGCAAGTGAAGCCGGGCGTGCACCTGGTCAACGTGTCGCGCGGCTGGCTCGTCAACCAGGAGGCGCTGCGGGAAGCCCTCGAGGACGGACGGGTGGCCTGCGCGTCCCTCGACACAGTGGAACCGGAGCCCCTGCCCGCCGGGCACTGGCTCTACACCCACCCGCAGGTGCGCCTGAGCGCGCACATCTCCTGGATGCGGCCGGACGTCCATGAACGCATCCTGGACCCGGCGATCGAAAACCTCCGCCGCTACATGGCCGGCGAGCCGCTGCAGGGCGTCGTGGATCTCGAGGCGGGGTACTAGCTCACCCATCCTCGAAGGCTAAGGTGCGGGTGGCGCCTCGGCGATGCCGCCATCGAGGCGCCGCATCACCGGCCGGGTGAGGGCGATCGAGATCGCCGCGACCACGAAGAGCCCCCCGACGATGGTGAACGCCAGCTGGTACGACCCGGTCGCATCGAACGACGCGCCCACCAGTGGCGGCGCGACGAGGGCAGTGCTCACCGTGAGGAACGTGAGTGTGCCGAAGATCGTGCCGAACGAGCGCAGGCCAAAGGTCTCCTGCACCAGCAGCGGCATGATCGCCCCCAGGGATCCGAACCCGAAGCCGAACACGGGCACGAACACCCACACGATCCTCGATGATCCTGCAAGCAGCAGTATGGCGATGCCGGTGATCTGCATCGTGAGGCTGATGAGCAGCGCATACCGCGCCGGGTAGCGGTCGCAGAACGCACCGAGGACCACCTTGCCCACCACACCGAAGAAGGCGAGCACGCTCAGCCCCAGCGCCGCCGTGCGGGTCTCGATGCCCACGTTCTCCAGGTGCGGCTGCAGCTGTGGCAGCAACACCTGGTACGTCAGCTGCGCCAGCACCAGCCCGATGGCAACCAGGTAGAAGACGCGCAGGCGCAGAACATCGGAAAGCTGCAGCCCGGTCTCTGCGGGCGCAGCCACCACATCGCCGCGACTGTTCACCACCGTGCGGGCGGGACGTTCGCGCACAATGAGCAGCACCATCGGAATCAGCGCCGCGAACAGCAACCCGTAGACAAAGTACGAGGTGCGCCAGCCGACCCACCCGACCAGGACAGCCGTGAGCACCGAGAACACCATCCCACCAACGTTCGCCCCGGTCGCAGTGATGCCCATCGCGCGGCCTCGATGGTGGTCGAACCACATCCCCACCAGCCGCGCGCCCGCGATCACGGTTGACCCCGGCGAGGCGGCGAACTGCAGCGCGCTCAGTGCATAAAAGTGCCAGAGCTCCGTGACCAGCGGGCGCAGGAGATGACTGACAGCCAGCATCAGCAGTGCTACTGCCATCACCGGTCGTACACCGAAACGGTCCAGCAGCCACCCCGTGGGCAGCGCGGCGACGCCCGAAAGCGCCAGGAGCGAGAACGTGCCCATCACCTGCGCTCGCGACCAGCCGAACTCCTCCTCCAGTGGCGCCACGAAGACGCCGAAGGCGTACTGCGTGATACCCACCGTGAGGGCGAAGGAGAGGAACGCAGTGAAGGCGACCAGCCAGGGGTAGCGAGGATGCGCACGCAATCCGGTCACGTTCGCCTGGCTCTCTCGTGATCACCCGCTGGCTGACGGCGCCCGCTCCCGGCGAGGCTGCCCGGCACAGTGCCCGACACGTCGCACGCCGCTCAGCCTACACCGGGACCTGCGAGTGATCCGGCGTCTCGCGGCAGGCCACCTGCGCCGCTTCTGTATGATGCGCTGGATAGCACCGAATTGTTGCACCGAGGAGACATCATGCCTGCCAACCTGCCGACCGCCACGCTGGGCCGCACCGGACTCGAGGTGACGCGCCTGGGCTACGGCGCCATGGAGCTGCGCGGCGCCCCTCGCGGTCCCGAAGTCCCTGATGAGCGCGCGGAGCGCGTCCTCAACGCCGTCCTTGATTCCGGCATCAACTTCATCGACACCTCGCCGGACTACGGCAACAGCGAGGAACTCATCGGCCGCTTCATTTCGCACCGCCGGGACGAGTTCTTCCTCGCCTCCAAGGCTGGCTGCCTCGCCCTGCCGGAGCTCCCGCCGGAGCCGCGCCACGTGTTCACCCGCGAGAACATCGTCGCAGCAGTAGAGCGCAGCCTGCAGCGGATGCGCACGGACCACCTGGACCTCGTCCAGTTCCACGCCAGCCCGTCCCAGGCGGAGCTCGAGGAGCACGGCGCGGTCGAGGCACTGCAGGACCTCCAGCGCGAGGGCAAGATTCGCTTCATCGGCGTCTCCGGCATCCTCCCAAACCTGCGCGAGCAGATCGAGATGGGCGTCTTCGACGAGTTCCAGATTCCCTACTCCGCTGTGCAACGCGACCACGAGGATCTGATCACGCTCGCGGCTGAGCGCGGCGCGGGCACGGTGATCCGTGGCGGCGCGGCGAAGGGCACCCCGTCCGATGAGAAGCCGTGGGACGGCGGGCGCACGGGCAGCGCAGCCGGCGGCCCCAACGACCCGTTCAAGACCGGCAACGCTGAGCGCTGGTGGGAGGCGTCCAACCTCGATGAGCTGCTGGACGGCATGAGCCGCATGGAGTTCACCCTCCGTTTCACGCTCTCCCACCCCCACCTGCACACCACCATCGTGGGCACCTCGAACCCGGACCACCTGGAGTCCAACGTGCGCGCCGCCGCCGCCGGGCCGCTGCCCGCCGACGTGTACGAGGAGGCGAAGCGCCGCCTGGATGCCGCCGGCGCGCGACCCGAAGCGGCATAGCGACGAGCACTGCGACAGGGGGAACTGATGACGACTGACGAGGCACTGCGTGAGGCTGATGAGGCGGGCAAGAAGCTCGTCGACGACTGGTTCATCGCCTACAACGATGTAGATGGCGCCGCCCATCGGGCGCTGATCCAGTTCCCGCTCGTCTCCTTCGGGGGCGCGCGGACCGGTCGAGACAACCTATCCGTGGCGATCCGCCACGAGGCCGGCGACTGGGGCAACGACCAGCGGGGACAGGGTGTCCTCTACCGCGACGAGCAGTGGGACCACTCGATCATCCTCCGCCAGGAGACGATGCAGCTCACCACATCGAAGACGCACGTGCTCTCGGACTTCACCCGCAACCTTGCGGACGGCACCGCGTATGGCCTTGGCCTGTCCCGGCTCACCATCGGTACGCGCGACGCGGTCGGCTGGTGGATTCGCGTGCTCTCCAGCTGCGGGCTGCGCGACCCCGACCACCCCGCGGAGGACTCTGATGAGAGCGTCACGAGCGCCGCACGCACGGTGATCGAGGGGGTCGTGGAGGCCATCAACGCCCGCGACCTCGACCGCCTGCGTTCGCTCTGCCACTTCCCGTTCGTGCGAATCCCCGGCAACGAGTTCGTGTTCTTGGATGACGCCGGCCAGCTCACCCTGCCGGATGAAGACGATCCCTGGGCGCGCTCTGAGATTGCGCGCCTGAACATCCCCACGCCGCAGGCGGGTGACAAGGCCGTAGTAGACATCGACATCCGGCGCTACGACCGGGCGGGGAACGAGCTGGAACCGGAGGGCGCGGTCTGTCTGGTCACCCGGCACGACGATCGCTGGGGGCTACAACTCTGCTCCACACGGACCGGTCACGCCGGGCTACCCTAACGACGGCCCGTAGCAAAGCGGAGGTACCCGCATGAACGTGACGTTGACCACCATCGCGGACCGGCAGCTAGATGCCTTCCCGCCGTACCTGTACGAGGCATACAAGTCGACCCGCACTCGCGCACCCATTGAGTCGGTCATCGATGTCCCGCTCACCCTGACGGAACTGACCGGGCCCGGACCCGCTGTCAGCAACGTCACACCCGAGGACGCCGACCTCACCCGCAACTCCGGTACCGACGGCGAAGCGATCGGGCAGCGCATGATCGTGACCGGGCGTGTACTCGATGAACGCGGGGAGCCCGTGCCGCACACACTCGTTGAAGTCTGGCAGGCGAACGCCGCCGGACGCTATGCACACCGCAACGACCCGTGGCCCGGCCCGCTGGACCCAAACTTCCTCGGCATGGGCCGCTGCGTCACCAACGAGGAAGGCGAGTACCGCTTCCTGACCGTGCGGCCGGGGGCCTACCCGTGGGGCAACCACGAGAACGCCTGGCGTCCCGCCCACATTCACTTCTCCGTGATGGGCCCCGGTTCGATGTCCCGCCTCATCACCCAGATGTACTTCTCGGACGACCCGCTACACGCCCTCGACCCCATCTTCCAGTCGCTCCCTTCGGACGAGGCCCGCGGGCGACTGGTCGCCAGGTACGACCACGACCTGACGGAGCATGAATGGGCGCTGGGATGGCGATGGGACATCGTGCTGCGCGGTCCGGGCGCGACACCGTTCGAGGCCGCACGATGAGCGACACCCACACACCTACCCCCTCGCAAACCGTCGGGCCGTTCTTTGCGCCCTCCCTGCTGCGTGACCAGCAGAACGTCCTCGCGGGCCCGGACACGGCGGGCGAGCGCATCCGCATCGAAGGCCACGTCTTCGACAGCGAAGGCAACCCCGTCCCGGACGCGATGATCGAAATCTGGCAGGCGAACGCGCACGGCCGCTACCACCACCCGCTCGATGTGCGCGATGACATCCCCCTTGACCCGGCGTTCACCGGCTTTGGGCGCGCCGGCACCGATGACAACGGTGTGTTCTGGTTCGAGACGGTGAAACCCGGCGCAGTGCCGTACGACGACGACACGGACCAGGCACCCCACGTGCTGGTCACGATCTTTGCGCGCGGCCTCCTGCACCACCTCTCCACCCGCCTCTACTTCAGCGACGAGCCGACGAACGAGGGCGACCCGGTGCTACAACTGGTCCCAGCCGCGCGGCGGGGCACGCTGATTGCGAACCGCGAGGACGGCGGCAGCGTGCCCGTCTACCGCTTCGACATCCTGCTGAGGGGCGAAGGCGAGACCGCGTTCCTCCAGCGATGAACCGGGAATCCGAGGCGCTCTTCTCCACGCCCGCCATGTCCGCGGTCTTCTCCGACGAAGCCCGCGCCGAGGCGCTGCTGAGGTTCGAGGCCGCCCTCGCACGCGCCACGGCCCATGCGGGCCTGATCCCCCACGACGCGGCCGACGCGATCACGCGGGCCGCCACCCTCGAGTCGATCGACCTCGACGTGCTCTTCCACGAGAGCGCCGATTCCGCCACCGCCGTAGTGCCGCTGGTGCGCATGCTGCGCGCCGCGGCCGGCGAGGCTGGCACGCACGTCCACCTGGGCGCGACCAGCCAGGATGTCATTGACAGCGCCACCATGCTCCAGGTCCGCGAAGGATTCGCACTCCTCGAGACCGCGCTGTTCGAGGTCGCACGAACCTGCACGACGCTCGCGTCTCAGCATCGCGCGACGGTGATGTCCGGGCGCACGCTGATGCAGCAGGCCGTGCCGATCACCTTCGGGCTGAAGGCGGCGCGCTGGCTGGCGATGCTCACGAGGCAGACGCAGCGCCTGCGCGAGGTACGCGACCGCACCGTAGCGCTTCAGTTCGGCGGCGCAGCCGGGACGCTCTCGGCGCTCGGTGACGCCGGGCCGAAGGTCTCCGCGCGCCTCGCCGAGGAGCTAGGCCTCCCCGAGCCAGACCTGCCGTGGCACACCGAGCGAGACCGCATTGCCGAGATCGCATCGCTCCTGGGCACAATCGCCGGTGCGACCTCGAAGATCGCGGGCGACATCGTGCTGATGGCGCAGACGGAGGTCGCCGAGGTCGCCGAGGGTGGCGAGGGCAAGGGGCGCTCCTCGGCGATGCCGCAGAAGCGCAACCCGGTGGAGGCAACGCTTACGCTGGGCGCATCCCGGCTCGCACTTGGACACGTCCCTACCCTACTCGCCGGGATGGCGCAGGCGCACGAGCGCGCCGTGGGCGAGTGGCAAACGGAGTGGACGCTGCTCCCTGATCTGTTCCGCCACACCGCCGGCGCGCTTGCCCACTTGCACACCTCCCTCGCGACGTTGCAGGTCTACCCGGACCGCATGCGCGCGAACCTCGATGCCACCAGCGGCGCCGTGATGGCGGAATCCCTCGCCGCCGCGCTCACCCCATCCCTCGGCCGCGCCGCCGCACAGCATCTCGTGGAGGGCGCGGTCCTCGAGGCCATTGAACGCGGGACGACACTCGCCGAGACGGCCCGCGCACGCCCGGAGATCACCGCGGCCCTCGATGATGCCGCGCTCAAAGGCGCGCTCGACCCGCTCCACTACCTCGGCGCTAACGATCTGTTCATCGACCGCGCCCTGGCGGGTTTCCGAGCGTTGGAGGCGGGAGAGTAGCGATGGCTATCACCCGTACACAGGTGGGGATCATCGGCGCGGGGCCGGCCGGGCTGATGCTGTCGCAACTCCTCCACCGCGCGGGCATCGAGTCGGTCATCCTCGAGCACCGCAGCCGCGAATACGTGGAGAGCCGCATCCGTGCCGGCGTACTGGAGCATGGCACGGTCGAGCTGATGCGTGCGGCCGGCGTGGCGGACCGCCTCGATCGCGAGTCCATCACGCACGATGGCGTGGAGATCGCCGTTAACGGTGCCCGCCACCGCATCGACTTCCGGGCGCCCACCGGACGCACGATCACGGTCTACGGACAGGCCGAGGTAACGAAGGACCTGATCGCCGCGCGCATCGAGGCCGGCGGGAGCATCGTCTTCGGAGCGCAGGATGTGACCGTGCTGGACGCTCACAGCGAGCGACCGCGGCTCCGCTACCGCCTCGACGACGAGGAGCACGAGGTCCACTGCGACTTCATCGCCGGTTGTGACGGGTCACACGGCATCAGCCGCCTCAGCATCCCCGAAGGCATACTGACCACCTACGAGCGAGCGTACCCGTTCGCATGGCTCGGGATCCTCGCGGAGTCGCCCCCGCCGTCAGAGGAGCTCATCTACGTGCGCAGCGACCGCGGCTTTGCGCTCTTCAGCATGCGCTCGCCATCGATCTCCCGCTGTTACCTCCAGTGCCGTCCGGACGAGGACCTGGCCGAGTGGCCGCACGATCGCATCTGGGAGGAGCTCCAGCGCCGGGTAGGTGCCGAAACGCGGGTGCGCCCTGGACCGATCTTCGACGTCAGCGTCACCCCGCTGCGGTCCTTCGTTGCAGAACCGATGCGCCACGGGCGGCTCTTCCTCGCCGGTGACATGGCGCACATCGTCCCACCCACCGGCGCGAAGGGGTTGAACCTCGCCATCGCGGATGCCAAATACCTAACTGACGCACTGACCAGGTACTACGTCGATGGGTCCGAAGCGCTCCTCAACGCTTACTCGGAGACAGCACTCCGTCGCGTCTGGCGGGCGGAGCGCTTCTCATGGTGGATGACCATGCTGCTCCACGACTTCCCGCAGGACGACCCATTCGACCAGCGCGTACGGCTTGCGGAGCTCGAATACGTGCTCTCCTCGCCCGCCGCTCAGGCCTCTCTCGCGGAGAACTACGTCGGTCTGCCGCTGTAGCTGGCTCGCCGCTCCTGGCCAGCGATCGAGGTTGGACCGTGTGGGGTAGGATGCGCGTGATTGCGGGTCCTTCGATGGCCCGAGCACCGCACCTCACCGCTTCAGGGGGACTTGATGACCACTCGCACCGAACCACCCTTCCGCGCCGACCACGTCGGCAGCCTGCTGCGACCACCTCGACTGCTCCAGGCGCGTGACCAATTTGCCGCCGGCTCCATCGATGCCGCCGCGCTCCGCGCCGTTGAGGACGAGTGCATCCGCGAGGCCGTGCAGTTGCAGGAGTCGGTGGGGCTAGAGGCCATCACCGATGGTGAGTTCCGCCGCGGCATGTTCCACATGGACTTCCTGGAGCAGATCCGCGGTGTCGCCTCCTCGCCCGGGCAGTTGCGCCGCTTCCACACGCGCACCGGCGAGGAGATCGACTTCGCCCCGCCCACCCTGCACATCAACGAAACCCTGGAACTCCCACAAAGCATCGAGGCAGAGAACTTCGCTTACCTGCGCTCGGTGACCTCGAAGACCGCGAAGATCTGCATCCCCTCGCCCACCATGCTGCATTTCCGGGGTGGTCGCGGCGCGGTTTCCGAGGAGGCCTACCCGGACCTCGAGGAATTCTTCGCGGACCTCGCGCGCGTCTACCAGGAGGAGCTTGCGGCGCTGGCCGAGGTGGGCTGTACGTATGTGCAGCTGGACGACACCAACCTCGCCTACCTCTGCGACCCGGACCTCCGCGAGGGTGCGCGCCAGCGTGGGGACGACCCGGATGAGCTCACCCACCGCTACGCGAAGCTGATCAACGACTCCATCGCCGGACGTCCGGACGACATGACCGTGGCCATCCACCTCTGCCGTGGCAACTTCAAGAGCGCCTGGGTGGCCGAGGGCAGCTACGACCCGGTGGCGGAGATCCTCTTCAACGAGGTCGACGTGGACGGCTTCTTCCTCGAATACGACGATGAGCGTTCCGGCGACTTCGCGCCGCTGCGCTTCCTGCCCCGCAACAAGATCGTGGTGCTGGGCATCATCACTTCCAAGCACGGCGACCTGGAGTCGCCTGATGACCTCAAGCGCCGCATCGATGAGGCTGCGCAGTACGCGCCGCTGGACCAGCTCTGCCTGAGCCCGCAGTGCGGCTTCTCCAGCTCCACGGATGGCAACGCGCTCACCACCGAACAGCAGGAGGCGAAACTCCGCCTCACCGTGGACGTCGCGCGCGAGGTCTGGGGCTAGCGCGGGTGGATGCCTACGAGGCAATCCTCACCAAGCGTGACACGCGCGAGTACGACGGCCGTGCGATCGAGGAGGAGCACCTCGATCGCATCCTGCGCGCGGCGCGGATGGCGGGCAGCTCCAAGAACGCGCAGCCAATCCGGCTGATCGTGATCCGCGACGAGGCTCAGAAGCAGCGCCTCGCCGCCTGCGGAGACTTCACGGAACACCTGCCCACCAGCCCGCTGGTGATCGTCATCGCACGGCACGAGGAGAGCCGCGCCTTCGATGCCGGCCGCACCGCGCAGAACATGATGGTGACCGCTCACGCACTCGGCATCGCCAGCTGCCCGGTGGGCATCCAGCACGACAACCCGGCGCGCGAAGTCCTCGAACTGCCGTCCGACATGATCGTGGCGATGGCGATTACCTTCGGCTACCCCCCAGGCGGCCGCGCCATCAGCCGCGGCGAGCCGAGGATGTCGATGGATGAGTACGTGTCCTGGGAGCGGTTCGGCGCGTAGCCAGTCTCGGCGACGGTTCCTACTCGCGGGGCCCGTAGCCGGTGCCGAAAACGTCTGCATCCGCCAGCGCCTCGATCTCCTCGGCGCTGTAGCCGAGCTCCGCCATCACCTCGCGATTGAACTCGCCGACGAGGCCGCAGGGCAGATCCCAGGTGATGGGATCCGGCTCGATGCGCCAGACGAAGCCGGGCCGGATGTGCGGACCGACGCAGGGGTGGTCCACGTACTGGAGCCAGTCGCGCGCGTGGTACTGGAGGCTGGTCAGCACGTCCCAGGGCGCAACCACGGGAGCACCGATCGCCCCCTCGGCAGCCACCGCATCCGCGATCGCCTCCGCCGTGTCGCTGAGGGCGAACTCCGCCAGCGCTTCATCGATCGCCGCTGCGTCAGCTAGGCGCCCGACGACCGTCGACCATGGGTGGCCGTCCTCCGCCCACTCCGGGTGGCCGGCGGCGCGTGCGAGGCCGGCCCACTGCGCATCGTTCTCGGCCGCCATCACCACCCAGTGATCGGGAGAGCCCTCGCCGGTGTGGGCGCGGTAGCCGTTGTGCGGCACCACGTACGGCTCCGTGTTCCCCACGCGCTGCGGCAGCCGCTGGTTGAAGGCCCACTCCGCCAGCTGACCGGCCAGGTGCCAGTTCATCGCCTCCAGCTGCGAGAGGTCGATGCAGGACGGCTCACCGGTCAGCTCGCGGCGACGCAGCGCTGTCAGCGTCGCAATCACGCAGGCGAGCGAGCCCGTGGAGTCTGAGTGGTACGCCGTGACGCTGTCCTCGATTGACCGCGCCGGGTCACCACGCAACGCGGTGTGACCAGCGGAGGCGTCGAGGCCCGATCCGAGCGTGACGTAGCCCCGGTACGGGCCCTCGTGACCCCACCCAGGCAACGAGATCATCGTCAGCCGCGGGTTGATCTCGTGCACCACGTCCCAGCCGAAACCCAGCCGCTCCACCGTGCCGGACGAGTAACCCTCGAGGAACACATCCGTCGTCTCCAGCAGGCGACGGAAGAACTCCGCGCCTTCGTCTGTGCGGAGGTTCACCGCCACGTTGCGTTTGTTGCGGTTGGAGAGGTGGTGCGTGGTGCTCCGCTCCCACGGCGGCCCCTCGCCCGGCCACACGTTGGCACTCTCCACCACGGGGCGGGTCATCGAGTTGCGTGGGTAGGACTCCACCTTGATCACATCCGCGCCGAGGTCCGCGAGGTAGGAGCCGGCCATGGGCCCCGCCCAGACCTCGCACATCTCGATCACACGAATGCCTTCGAGCAGCCTGCTGGTCATCGCGTCACCCCGTTACCCGTTACCCGGTCACACCAGCACGGAAGAGCGCGATCTGCTCATCACGCGTGTAACCGAGCGCGTCCAGGACCTCGGTCGTGTGCGCGCTCAGGTGAGGCGCAACCTCCGCCGTCCAGCCGTCGACCATGTGGAACGGCGGCCCCGCGATCGTGGTCGTGCCGCCGTCCGGCATCGGCGCTTCCACGAAGGAGCCCCGCGCGACAGCCTGCCGGTCCAGCGGCACCTCGTCCATCGTCAGCACCGGCGCCACCATCACCCCGTGCGCCTGCAGCTGCGTGAACACCTCATCCCGCGTGCGCGCCTCTACCCAGGGGAGGAAGTATTCGTGGAACTCCTCCTTATGTTCGGCGCGAGCGACCGGGTTCATGAACCGCGGATCGTCCACCAATTCCGGGTGCCCGATGGCGACGCAGGCGCGGCGGAAGAAGACATCGCCGGTACTTGAGATCGAGATGTACCCGTCCTGGCAGAGGTAGCAGCCCGCGGGATAGGCGAGGCTCGCGCGACCGGCCTCCCGCCCGAACTCGTCCCCTCGCGCCTGCCACACGAGGATCCACGTGTCCACGTTCCCCAACAGTGCCTCGACCCCGGCGACCTCGAAGTGGCGCGTCTCCTGCTGGTGCTCGCGCCCCCAGAGCGCGCCCACGACGGCCGCGGTGGCGGAGGAGGCCCACTGCATGATGATCATGTTCGGCGCGTAACGCATGGGCTGCTCACCGGTGATCGCGTGCTGGCGCATCCGCGAACTCCACGCGAAGAGGGAGAGATCGTTCTCCACACGCCCCGCATACGGCCCGTCCAGCCCCTGTTCCGCAAGCGCGACCGTGCACGGCTCCAGCACCCCCGCCGCCTCCGCACCTCGCGAGATCGCCGCGCGGATGCGCTCGGTCTCCTCAGGCGACACGTGGAGCACGAAGACGTCCGTCGTCGCCGCGAGGCGTGAGATCACCTCGCGCCCGGATGGCGTGGTGACATCGAGGACCATCGAGCGTTTTCCCGTGTCCATGGTCACGTGGTACGCGCCGGTCTCGATGCTCGGCAGGTCGTCCGGGAACGGCGGCAGGCGGCGCATGGGCGAACCACCGGCTGGCTCGATCTTGATCACGTCGGCGCCGTAGTCAGAGAGCGGCTTGGTGGCGGCCGCCACCGCGAGGCTGCCGCCAATCTCCACCACGCGCGCGCCGCTCAGAGGACGATCCACAGGCGTGCCAATCCTTCGTCGGAGCGATCGCAACCGGGTACACACATCCGGTACGGGAGCCGGGCCAGTCTGCGCCATGTATCATGCGCGTTCGCAAGGCGTCAACGAATCACACCCCGGCCTGCGCACACAGCGCGAGCTGCCACGCGAGGAGCACAGACCATGACCCGGCTCAACCCAATCACCAGCCGCGACGGACTCCCCCCGGAGACGCAGGAGGTTTTCGATGGCATCGCTTCCAGCCGCGGGCGCGTTGGCGGTCCATTCTCCATGCTCTTGCACAGCCCGCAGGTCGCCCTCCACGCTGGCAACCTGGGCCACTACCTCCGATTCGAGTCGCTCCTCCCCGCTCCCGATCGCGAGCTACTGACGCTGGCTGCCGCTCGCGAAGCCGACTGCGGTTATGAGTGGGCGTCGCACTACCAGCTGGCGGTCGACGCCGGCGTACCTGAGTCCACGCTCGAGGTTGTGGCCACCGGCGGTGACCTCGCAGGTCTCGAGGAGGGGCACGCCCTACTCGTGCGCATCGCCCGCGAGCTGATGAACGACCACCGCGTGAGCGAGTACGCATTCGTCGCAGCGCAGCAACGCTACGGTGACCAGGGAGTGCTCGAAGTAATGGCGCTCGTTGGCTATTACTCCATGCTCGCCGCGGTGCTGAACGCGATGGAGGTACCCGTCGCGGAGGGCGCACCGCAGCTCCCCGCGCGATAGCCGCGAAGCCTCATCCAGAGGCGAATGAATGTTCTATACATAACGAAATCTGCAACACCCCGGGGGCTAGCCGCTGGCGCGGGACCGGGGCTAGAGTGTTTGACGGCGGGCGGGATCGATCGGAGTGAGCGTGACCGCGCACTACGCCCGCGTGCCCTCCCGGCATGCCAGTTTGCCTCTTGCCATTCTCTGCGGGCTGTTGCTCGCAGCAGTCCTCTTCACCACAGCACCCCGCCCTGTCAGCGCCGAAGAACAAGCCGAGCCGGCTCAGGTCGACGTAGCCGAACGTATTGTGCGCGTGGCCATGACCTACCTCGGACAAAACGAAGGTCAGTGCTTCCCCTGGGTTCGTCGCGTGATCGCGGAGGCCACCGGCGTCTCCATGGGCTTCGGCTACCACGACGGCTTCCTGGAGGGCGGCGCTGTGGAAGTCCCCCTCTCCGAGGCGCAACGCGGCGACGTCATCCAGATCGCCCACCCCACCGACAACGGCCCCGGCGTGAACTACAACGGCCTGCACACGGTGATCGTGCTGGAGCGCCTGGGTTCGAGCACCTTCAACGTCATCGACTCCAACTCGCAATGGGACGGCGTCGTGCGCATGCGCGAGGGCTACGACCCGGTAGCGAGCGCAAACCGCTATCCCGGGCTTGGCGCACGCGCATACCGCTTCTCCACCTCCGTCTCCAGCCCGGCCATGCTGGCGAGCGAGGTCACTGACCCGACGGAGCACACCGCCTCGATGAATGCCGGTGAGAGCGCCCGGATCGCCACCGACACCGGCGGCTGCCTCAACCTCCGCGAGACGCCCGGCACCAGCGCACCCATCCTCACCTGCCTCCAGAACGGCACCATGGTGACCGTCATGGAAGACACCGCTGAGGCCGCGGGCTACACGTGGCGGCAGGTCAGCGTGAACGGACAGATCGGCTGGGTCGCAGACATCTACCTCGCACCAATCAACGACGCAGCCGCTGAACCGGCCGAGTCTGACACCGCTGATGAAGCCGATGAGGAGGAGTTCGAGCAGTCCTCCGCCATTGGCCAGGTGCTCAGCGGTGGCTTCCCCTCCGCGGGCGGCGTCACGCTGCTGGTCTGGGGCGGCGGGTCGGTTGAGCTCCTCGATGAGACCGCACTCGAGGCAGGCTGCAACCTGCTCTCGGTCTGGACCACCTCCGATGGCGGCCTCATTGGTCACATCGTGGGCGCGCCCTCATTCGTGAACGCCGCGTGGGAGGGCCATTTCGAGGGTGACATCCCGGAGAGCACACCGATCCTCGCCGTGTGTGCGCGGCCGGATGGAGGCGACGAGTTCGCCGCACCTACCAGCCCGCCGGACGGTGAGTTCATCGAGGGTGAGGGCCCGCCGGGCCCCGCCGGTAACGAGGGCGAGTAGCCCCGCAGCGGTCTCAGGAACACTCCATACCAAGACAGCCGCCCGATGACTCGGGCGGCTGTTTGCGTCTTGCGGTACGCTACCGCCGTCCTACAGCTACGGGGTGGAGGTACGGCGTGCGCGGATTTCTCGTGATGCAGGAAACAGTCGAGCGACACCGGGAGATGTTCGAGCGCATGGCGGCCCCGGACGATCCCGCGATCGAGCCCATCGTCCCGATCATCCTTCCCGACTCCGATGATCCGATGGACGAGGAGGAGATGGCGAAGATCCGGGGTGGCTTTCTGGCGCCGCATTACTTCCCCGGCACGGCGGGCAACCGCCGGTTCCTCGGCATCGCGCGCCGCGCGCCCAACATGGAGTGGCTGCACCTCGGACACGCCGGCACGGACGCCCCCGTCTACACGGAGCTGATGGATCGCGGCGTCACGCTCACCAACTCCTCCGGCGCGGCCTCCGAGCCCATCGCGCAGAGCGTGATGGCCGGATTGCTGGCGCTGCATCGAGGCGTCCCGCGGTGGCTGGAGCAGCAGCGGCGTCACGCGTGGGAGCGTACCTCCGACCAGCCGCGGGAGCTGCGCGGCCAGACCATGGTGATCTTCGGCCTCGGCTACATCGGCACCTACGTCGCGAACTTCGCGCGCGCCTTCGGCATCCACGTGATCGGCGTGCGCCGCCGTCCCGCCGGCATCGAGGATGGCGTAGACGAGTGGATGCACACGGACCAGCTGGCGGAAGCACTCCCCCGCGCCGATTGGCTGGTGATCACCGCACCGCTGACCCCGGACACCCACCACATCATCAACGCAGAAGCGCTCAGCCTGCTCCCGCAGGGCGCGCACATCATCAACATCGCCCGCGGCGCGATCATCGATGAACCAGCGATGATCAAGGCGCTGCAGAGCGGCCACCTGGGCGGCGCCTACCTCGATGTGTTCGAGGAGGAGCCGCTGCCTGAGTCCTCGCCGCTGTGGGACATGGAGAACGTCATCATCAGCCCGCACAACTCCGCGCCCTCGTCCGGTAACGACGACCGCGTGCAGGAAATCTTCGCGGAGGAACTGGAGCGCTGGTACCGCGGTGAGCCCCTGGTTCGCGTGGTACGTGACCGCGGACTGAGTTAGCCGCCAGGGACTCCGCACACCAACAGGCCCGATGCACTGGAATGATGCACCGGGCCTGTTCCGTATCAGTCGAGGTAGTGCGGCGCGCCCTCGCTACTCGCCATTGAACTCCGGCGTGCGGCGGTCGTTCATTGCCGCCATGCCCTCTCGGAAGTCCTTCGTCTCACGCAGCCACTCCTGCTCGCCCTTCTCGTGCGAGGTAGCGAGCCGGAACTGGTCGACGAGGCCTCGCCGCAGCGTGCGGCGCACGGAGCGCACAGCCAGCGGTGCCGGCGTCGCCAGCTCCTGCGCGAACGCAAACGTACGCTCCATCAGCTGGTCCAGCGGCACCAGCTCATCGAGGAGTCCGATGCGGTACGCCTCCTCACCGTTCAGACGCGAGCTCGTGTAGAGCATGCGCGCGGCGTGCTGGTGACCGACGATGCGCGGCAGCGTCGCAGTGATCCCGAAGCCGGCGTGGAAGCCAAGCATGGAGAAGTTACCGCTGAACCTCGCCTCTGGCGCTCCGACGCGGAAGTCCGCCACCAGCGCGAGCCCGAGACCGCCGCCGATGGCCGGCCCCTGCACCGCCGCCACGATCGGCGTCTCGCTCGCGATGATGCGCGCTGCGTGATCGTAGACGTGGAAGCGTCCGAACCGGTCGCCCGGCGCCGGCGGCTCCTCCCCGGGCTGACGGCCACCACCGAACTGGTTCCCCGCGCTGAACGACCGCCCCTCCGAGGAGAGCACGATGGCGCGCACATCAGTCTCCCGATCGATGTGCTCCACCGCGTGCACGATGTTCAGGACCGTTTCTGAGCCGAAGAAGTTGTGCGGCGGCCGCTTCATCTGGATGTGCGCGACGTAGCCGTCCCGCGTCACCTCGATGTCGTCGTATGTACCCAGCTGTTCCGTCATGTTCACTCCGCTTCCTGCGGGATCTGGTGCGATAGCCCGCTACCCGTCCCTGGTATTTGCGTCGAACCCTGCTTCGTCTGGTCGCCCCTCGCTACTTGGCGTGGTGGAGGGCGTAGTGCTGGCGCAGCAGGTCCGCGCCATAGTCGTTGCCGTTGGGCGTCCGCACAACCGTATGGATGTGCAGCCGCGTGGGGTGATCAATCTCCAGCGCCACACCGCGCTGGTGATCGAATTCGATCATGATCACCGGGCTGTGCACGCGGTAGTAGAACACCGCCTCCTCGTCGATGCCGCCCAGCCAGAGGAAGTGCGTCTCATCCAAGTGCTGGCGCACCTCGTCCATGCGCACCGCACTGTGTCCATCGCGCATGCGCTCCACGTAGACGCCCACCAGCTGCATCAACAGGTCACGCTGTCCGGCGGAGAGGGCATCCCCTCGGATGCCGTCGTACGGGAGCACGAGATTGTCCTGCCACGCGCCGCCTTCCAGTAGCCCGTCACCACCGTGGAAGCGTCCCGGCGGGATGTCGTCCGGCATGATGGACTCGAGCTGAACCGCCTTCGCCCGCTGCTCGGGGGTGAGGGACTCGGCCAGCGACAGCCCCTCGCGCTCCTCGGCTTCGAGGACGCGCACGCCCTCGTACTTGCCACCCTCCGCAACCGTCGGCTCAGAGCCCATGAACGCCGGGCTCATGGTCAGCTGGTCACCCACGATCATGAAGTTGAGGTTGCAGTGGTGGCCGTCGTACTGGAAGCCCCACGGTCCGCCAGAGGCCGGGTCACCAAAGATGCTGATCCAGTACAGCCACTCGCCATACTCCTCCCAGCTCCCGGTCATCTCACCAATCGTGTGGTTAAGGCGCATGATGTCGCGTGCGAGCTGGAAGCCACCGGCGCTCATCGCCTCACGGAGCAACGCCAGCGCCGCCTCCCGCTGACCGTCCGAGAGATCCTCCAGCCCCAGACCGTGGCGCATCAGCCACATGTGCGTGTTGTTCCAGCGCCGCCACTGCTCGTCGTCGTCCACGGCGAAGGACACCGCCAGCCGCTGCTCATCGCTCAGCGTCGCGAGGAAGGCCAGCGCGGCCTGGCGCACCGGCTCGGTACTGACACCCGTCGATTGGAGCGGGAACAGGCCGGGAACGACTGTGCCGTCCGTGGTGATGCCTCGATGCGGCTCGCCGACCAGTGCATCCGCGCGCTGCAGCATGCCCTGGATGCGCTCCGGCGGATGCTCGGTGGGCGTGCGGCCGCTGAACGGGTTTCGGTTTCGCGTCTTGTACGGAGGAAAGCCTGTGGTCATGAATCATCACTCCTCGTGCGCGGCGTCCCGGTCTCGAATCCATGCCGGAAGGGCGCCCGCCTGTTGTCCAGAATGCCCATCACGGCAAGGATAGGCCCCACGACAAGCACTGCGCGCTATGGTGCGAGAGAAGATCGTAATTACGAGCGCGCCACACGACAGGAGTGACCGATGAAGACGTCAGAAGCCGCACAGATCCTCGCTGCCGCGAAGGAGCACGCCGAGGGCATGGAGAAGAATGTTTCGATCATGGTGACGGACGCCGCCGGCGTACCCATCGTCTTCGAGCGCATGGAGGGTGCAATGCCCATGACCGCCATCCTCGCCGAGGCGAAGGCCGTCACCAGCGCGTTGACCGGCGTGGACTCCTCGCGCATCCAGGGCGTCGCCGAGCGCTTCCCGCAGCTCATCCCGGCCCTCGAGGCCCGCGCAGCCGGTCGCTTCGTCGCCGGTCGTGGCGCCATCGTTCTCCAGCGCGACGGCGACACCGTAGGCGTAGTGGCCGTCTCCGGCGCCACCCCCGAGGAGGACGAAGAGATCGGCCGCGCCGGCGCAGCGGCGGTGGGGCTGTAGGACCGTCAGGGCTGGTACCGCTCCGGCGGTGCGGCAGCACCGGTCACCGCACCGCCGAGCACCAGCACAGAGCCATCCGCAAGCAGCACGGCCTGAGACGATACCTGCGGTGCGCTCATCGAGGCAGTGCTCGTGGATGTCATGGTGCTTGGATCAAAGAGTTCCGAGGAACGCACGAAGCCTTCCTCCATCACGTGGCTTACGCCCCCGACCACGAGCACGCGGCCATCCGTCAGCAATACGGCTGCGTGACCAAAGCGTGCGTCTAGCAGAGAACCATGAGAAACGACCTGCTCGCTCGCTGGATCGACGAGCACGACGCTATCGGTTGCGCTGCCGTCGCCATCGGGCGGAACGCCTCCTACGACCAGCACAAGCCCATTCGGGAGCAGCGTGGCCGTCGACCCGGTCCAGCCTTCGAGAATGGGAAGTGCTCGCGAGCTCCCGTCGGATGGATCGAGGATCTCCATCGGGGCGTCATCTCCCGCGATCAGTACCGAGCCTGACGCGAGGGAAATGAGATGTACCGTGGAGCGTGCCGCTGTCATCGCACCGACTGCGACGAACGCCTCGGCAATGGGATCGAACAACTCCATTGAAGCGGTTTTCTCCTGCGAGGGATCGGACGGCCCACCGCTCTCATTGTTCGAAACGCCCCCCGCCAGGAGCACGCGGCCGTCCGCGAGGAGAACGGTTCCATGTGTGGCTCGCGCCATGGTCATCGGCGGCAGGGATCGGAACGTTTCGGATAAGGGGTCGTACAACTCTGCGGACGTCACGACGCTACTGCGCTGCATTCCCGCGTCGTCCATCGCGATGCCACCCGTGATCAGCACTCGTCCATCGTCGAGCAGCGTTGCCCCGTGCGCCCAGCGCGGCTCGTTCAAGCCCGGGATCACCTTGATGGTGTCACTCACAGGGTCATAGAGGATGGCATCCTCCACGTGTTCGTATCCATTGTCGGTGTTCGTCCGTCCACCTTCGATGTGAACACGGCCATCCGGCAAACGCGTGGCGGTGGAGGCGTTCGGGGCGAGGGGGGTCCACTGGAGAGACCGAAACGAGGGGCCAGCAGGTGACGGTGTGGGCGTGGGCTCAGGTGACGTCGAGAGAAGC
>JBJHDC010000011.1:0-31224 GCA_050486345.1 Dehalococcoidia bacterium
GCCAAAGCCAGCACCTGAGAAGGAGTAGGCATACGGCCGCTGCATGTTGTAGACGACGGTGCGCTCGTCGGGCGTCTCGATGTTGTCCACCACCGAGATCAGGAACGAGCGGTCGATGGCGGTGTCGCTGTCGCGCACGTACTCACCAAAGGTCTTGATGTCCTCGGACGACACGGGCCGGCCGTTCACCGGCTCGCGGTCCTGGTAGACCAGGCCCTCCTTCAGCGTGAACACGATCGTGGTGTCGTCCACCACCTCCACACTCTCGGCGGCCTCCAGCGAATCGTTCCGGTCTTGCCCCACGCGAGGCGAGAACATGGTGTCGTAGAGGTGCTGCGTGAGGATGTAGTTCCCCATGTTGGTGTTCGTCACCAGGTTGAAGTTGTCAGAGGGGTTCGACTGCACGTTCAGCCGCAGCATGCCACCCTGGCGCGGGCCTCCCGCCGGCGCAGTGGGCGTCGCACCGGGTGTGGTCGTACCCGTGGGCGCAGCGGTCCCGGTCGCACCCGGGGTGCTGGTCCCCGGGTCCGCGTCGTCGTCACCGCACCCGATGAGGGCAGCGCCGGCCAGCCCGGCGCCCGTGATCGCGCCTGCACGGAGCAACCCTCGCCGGGAGGTTCGGCGCCGTGCCGTGCTTGTCCAGAAGTTAGATTCGTTCATGTCCAGTTTCCCTATCACCATGAAGTTGTTCCCGGTGCCGCAACAATCGCGAACGTCGCTCGATGTGCGGCGTACACATAGGTGTAATAGGAACTCTACTGGTCGGTGATGGCTCGGTATTCCAGATTTGACGTTGTCGATGCTGAAATTCCATTAAGGTCACCATGCTGGTTATGAAATCCGCACGCTGCACAGAGGTCCGACCGAACGTGTCTTGCTGTACCTCAAGAAGCGGAATTCTTGTGGGCACGTAGCCCGCGGCGTCGCTCGACTTCCGCCTGCCGTCGGTAGAGGGCACACCGTGGCCCTCCTGCGGCGTGATGAGTGCGGTCGAGCCCGTGCGAGGGGACGACGTCGTCCGATGTTATGCTGCGAACGCGCGGTATCACGCTGCGGATGTTCGCTTGCCGCACGCGCCATCGTGCTCCGACAGTACCTATGAATCCCGAGGGACGCGGTGGCGCTGAGCCAACTCGATCTGCATCTGCTCATCGCGCTTGATGCCCTGCTGCGAGACCGCCAGGTATCGAGGGCGGCGCACCGCGTGGGGATGAGCCCGCCGTCCATGAGCCGCGCCCTCCACCGTCTGCGCATCGTCTTCGACGATGAGCTGCTGGTGCGCGCTGGCCGCGGCTATCAGCTCACTCCGGTCGCGGAGGGGCTCATGGGGCCGGTGCGGGAGATTCTGCGACTGGTCGAGGAGCTGGGCGCAGAGCGTGAATTCCACCCCGAGAGCGATCGACGCACCTTCCGCATCGCCGCGCCGGACGGTATGGCGCTGCTGTTTGCACAGCGGTTGAATGAAACGTTCCTTCGCGAGGCGCCCGGTCTCTCGCTCGCTATCGATCCCCTCGTGGGACGTCAGACCGTGGAGCACCTGGAGACCGGGGCGCTTGATCTCGCCCTCTGGTCGCTCGGTGACGAGGACCGACACCTCTGCCAGCAGCCGCTCTACGAGGACCGCGTGGTGGGCGCGGTGTGGGCGCCGCGCACGGACGTCGGCGACCGCTTCACACCCGAGCAGTTCGAGTCCCTCCCTCGCGCGCATTACTACTCGCGCAGCCATCAGCGTGTCGGGGAGCAGTTCCCAGACTGGATGGCATCCGAGGATCCCCCGGTCCGGATCTCGGCGCGCGCTCACCTCCTGCGCCTGCACCTCGTACGTGGCACCTCGCTGGTGGCAGTCACGTACGACACGATGATCCGGCACCTGGGCGAACTGCTGGAATTGCGGGCCGTTGAGCTCCCGTTCGAGGTTGAGCCGCTGCATCGCGGGATGGTGTGGCACCCACGTAGTAGTAATGACCCGGCACATCGATGGTTGCGCGAGCAGCTGGCGGAGATTGCCGCGACCGTATAGTCACGTTGCTCAGACTGCACGGTCACCGTGCTGCCTTCGCATGGACCTACCAGTCGCTACCGGTACCCTGTGCCTACACTGACCGCCGTCGCCCGGTCTCGCCCCGGCAGCCTCGAGGCGCGCAGACAAGGATGTCGCATGGGACCGGTACCGCTCGACCCGCGATTGCTGGACCTCGTTGATGCCGATGCATCCATCGAGGTGGTCGCCTGGGGCTGCGTCTTCACCGAAGGTCCCGTCTGGCACCCGCACGAGCAGCACCTCACCTTCAGCGATGTCTACGATGAGCACGGCGGAACCCAGTACCGCTGGACGGAGGCCGAGGGCACGCGTGTGCTTCGCCGCCCCACGAACGGCGCGAACGGTGCGACGTACGATCGCCAGGGACGCCTGATCGTCTGCGAGCACCACCGCCGCTTCGTGCGCATCGAGGCAGATGGGGCCGTCACTGTGCTCGCGGATCACTATGGTGACGCGCGCCTGCACAGCCCGAACGATGTCATCCGCGATCGCCACAGCGACGCTCTGCTCTTCACCGACCCTCCGTACGGCCTGCGCCAGGACGACGGCAAGATCATTGGCAAGGAGTACGAGGAGAACGGCATCTTCCGCCTCGACCCCGCCACCGGCGGCCTGCGCATGCTGGCCGGGGAGCTGGACACGCCCAACGGCCTGGTGATGACTGACGATGGCTCCACGCTGTACGTGGCAGATACGCGCAACAACGTCGTCTACGCCTGGGACATCACACCAGACGGTGGGCTGGAACAACGCCGCACCTTCGCCCGATTGGAGCACGATGGGCGTAAGGGCTACCCGGACGGGATGAAGCTGGACGCGCTGGGCAACCTCTACGTCGCTGGCGGCACTGAGGATGGCATCTGGGTTTTCGCGCCGGACGGGCAGCACCTGGGCTTCATCGACGTGGCCGGCGAGTACTACGGCGGTGGGGCGCGACCGCGTGGACCCGCCAACCTCTGCTGGGGCGGCGAGGACTGGCGCACGCTCTTCGTGGCGCGCATCGGTTCCATCGTGCGTGTGCCCATGCGCGTGGCCGGCCAGCCAGTGCTCGTAGATCCGCCCGCATGATCGTCCGACTACCGCACCGACCCTCGATCAGTGAGAGACGATCCTGATGATTGAACGCCTGCTTGTCGCCAACCGAGGCGAGATCGCCATCCGCATCATGCGCGCCGCTGCAGAGCTCGGCATCGGCACTGTGGCCGTCTACGCGGAGGATGACGCCGCCTCGCTGCACACGGTCCGCGCCGACGAGGCGCGGCAGCTCAACGGCGTCGGTGTGCCCGCATACCTCGATAGCGACCGCATCATTGCCATCGCCCGCGAGACTGGTTGCGATGCGATCCACCCCGGCTACGGCTTCCTCGCGGAGAACGCGGACTTCGCGCGGCGCTGCATCGAGGCTGGCATCACCTTCGTCGGGCCGCGACCGGAGATGCTCGATCTCTTCGGTGACAAGCTCAGCGCTCGCCGGTTGGCCGCGGAGAGCGGCGTGCCCGTGCTCGCCGGTACGCCCGGCGCCGTGACCCAGGCCGAGGCGGTCGCCTTCCTCGAATCGCTCGGCGGGGGCGGCGCGATCATGATTAAGGCGGTCGCCGGTGGCGGCGGCCGGGGAATGCGCGCCGTGCGCCGCGCGGACGAAGTCGCCGAGGCGTACGCGCGTTGCCAATCAGAAGCGCAGGCCGCTTTCGGCAACGGCGATGTGTACGTGGAGCAGTTGATCGAACACGCTCGTCACATCGAGGTGCAGATCCTCGGTGACGGCTCCGGCGCGGTCACCCACCTCGGCGAGCGCGACTGTAGCATCCAGCGCCGCAACCAGAAGCTCGTCGAAATCGCACCGAGCCCCGGTTTGCCCGAGGGCCTGCGCGCTCGGATCATCGGTGCCGCCGTCCAGCTCGCCGCTGCCGCGCAGTACGACAACCTCGGTACCTTCGAGTTCCTCGTGGACGCCGCGGACCTGCGTGATGAGTCGACCTTCGCGTTCATCGAGGTGAACCCGCGCCTGCAGGTGGAACACACTGTGACGGAGGCCGTGACGGGTGTGGACCTGGTGCACGCGCAGCTGCGGCTGGCGTCGGGGGAGACGCTCGCGGACATCGGACTGACACAGACGGAAGCGCCCGCCCCACGCGGCTATGCCATCCAGGCCCGCGTGAATATGGAGACCATGCGTGCGGACGGCATGGTGCTGCCAGCCGGAGGCACGCTGTCCGCGTTCGAGCCCCCCACCGGTGCGGGCGTGCGCACAGATACCTTCGGCTACGCCGGCTATCAGACCAGCGTGCGCTTCGACTCGCTGCTCGCGAAGGTGATCGCGCACGCACCCTCGTCCGACTTCGTGGACGCCGTGACCCGTACCTACCGCGCGCTGTCCGAGTTCCGCGTGGAGGGCGTCGCCGTCAATCTGCCGCTCCTGCTCAACATCCTCGCCCACCCGGACGTCGCTGCGGCGCGGTACTACACGCGGTTCCTCGATGACCACGTGGCGGAACTCGTCATTGATGATCCCGCCGCTCACCCGCGTCGCTACTTCGCGCAGCATGGCGAGGCTGCTGCTGCGGCCGGCTCCGCATCGGTGCAGGTCGCGGTGCCCGAGGGCACCGTCAGCATCGAGGCACACCTCCACGGCACCGTGATTGCCATCGATGTCGCTGAGGGGGATGAGGTCATCCCGGGCCAGCAGTTGCTGGTGCTGGAGGCGTTGAAGATGGAGCACGTGATCGCCGCGCCGAGTGCCGGCATCGTGCGCGGCATCCCGACCTCTATCGGCGACACGGTCGCGCCCGGCGTCCCGCTGCTCTTCCTCGAGGAGGTGGACGCGGGCGACCTTGCGACCGCTGTCGAGGAGGAGGTTGACCTCGATGCGATCCGGCCTGACCTCGCCGAGGTGCACCAGCGTCATCGCTACACACTGGATGAATCGCGCCCGGAGGCGATCGAACGTCGCCACCAGCGCGGCGGGCGCAGCGGGCGCGAGAACGTCGAGGACCTCGTCGACGAAGGGTCGTGGGTGGAGTACGGCGCACTCGCGGTGCCCAGCGATGTGAACCGCCCGCTGCAGACGCTGATCGAGCGCTACCCCGCGGACGCGCTGATCACGGGCCTGGGCACGATCAACGGCGACCTCTTCGATGACCCCGCCGCGCGCTGTGCGGTGATGGCGTACGACTACACGGTCCTCGCGGGCACGCAGGGCCTCATGAACCACAACAAGTCAGACCGCATCTTGGACATCGCCATCGAGCTGCGCGCTCCCGTGGTGCTCTTCAGCGAGGGCGGCGGCGGTCGCGCCCACGGCGGCGGCGGCTCACCGTTCGAGGATGCCGGCGCCCCGCAGAGTGGCTGGGGCGCGCTCGGTGGGCTGGGCAACATGACCTGGCGCAAGCTCGGCTACCTGAGCGGTCTCGCGCCTACGGTCGCCATCAACCACGGCTATTCGTTCGCGGGCAATGCGGCGCTCCTCGGCTGCTGCGACGTGGTCATCGCCACCACGAACTCCAGCATCGGCATGGGTGGTCCCGCGATGATCGAGGGCGGTGGGCTAGGCGTGTACACCCCGGACGAGGTCGGCCCCATCGACATGCACCGCGCCAACGGCGTGGTCGACATCGTGGTGGAGGACGAAGCCGAGGGCGTCCGTGTCGCGAAGCAGTACCTCTCCTACTTCCAGGGGGATCTCCCCACCTGGACGTGCGAGGACCAGCGCCTGCTCCGCCGCGTGATCCCGGAGAACCGCCTGCGCGTCTACGACGTGCGCGAGGTCATCGAGGTGCTCGCCGACACCGGCACCGTGCTGGAGCTCCGCCGCGACTTCGGCCAGACCATGGTGACGGCCCTCGCCCGCATCGAGGGCAAGGCGATCGGCGTTGTCGCCAACAACCCGCTACATCTGTCGGGTGCCATCGATTCGGATGGATCGGACAAAGCGGCGCGTTTCATGCAGCTGTGCGACGCCTTCGACATCCCGTTGCTCTTCCTCTGTGACACGCCCGGCATCATGGTCGGCCCCGCAGTGGAGCAGACCGCGTTGGTCCGGCACTCGTCGCGCCTCTTCGTGACCGGCGCCAACGTGACGGTGCCGGTGATGACCGTGGTCCTGCGCAAGGCCTACGGCCTGGGCGCGATGACCATGGCCGCCGGGAGCTTCAAAGCCACGCAACTCACGGTGGCCTGGCCCACCGGCGAGTTCGGCGCCATGGGCCTCGAAGGCATGGTCCGCCTCGGCTCCCGCGACGAGCTGGAGGCGATCGAGGATCTCGACGAGCGCGATGCGCGATTCCGGGAGCTCGTGGACCATGCGTACGAGCGCGGGAAGGCGCTGAACTCTGCGCTCTCGTTTGGCCTCGACGACGTCATCGACCCTGCCGACACACGCGCGCTCATCAGCGGTGTGCTGGCCGGGGTCCGCCCGCGCGTGCGCACCGAGGAGAAGAAGCGGCCGTTCATCGATCCCTGGTAGCGGTCGATTGAGCCGCAGCGGACACAGGAACGCCGGTGCACACGCGAGATGGGTGGTTCGCACGTGAGCACCGGCGCCAGAGGGGTGGTCCCGGGGTAGCCGCCGCTACGCCCGGGACCGCTTGGGGCACACCCGCCGGGGGGACGGGCGTGCCTGGGCTGCTAGTTCCCGGGCGGCCTTACTTCCAGAGCCGCTCAGAGGCGATGCGCGCGCCCTCGGACATCGCAGCGAGCTTCGCCCACACGACCTCCTCGTGGCCGACGCGGGAGCCGATGCCACAGTCGGTGCCGGTCTGCACGTGCTCGCGGCCGACCCGCTCCGCGAAGCGCACGATGCGCTCCGCCACCAGCTCCGGGTGCTCGACGAGGTCCGTAGCGTGCCCGATCACGCCGGGCATGAGGATCTTGCCCTCCGGGAACTTCACGTCTTCCCAGACGTGGTACTCGTGCTCGTGGCGCACGTTCGCCGCCTCAATCGAGTACGCCTGCGCGTTGATCTGCAGCGCCAAATCGGCGATGTACTTGAGCTCGATGTCCGTGACGTGCGGGCGGTGGCCGCTGCCCCAGCAGAAGTGGAAGCGGACCTGGTCTTCGGGCAGTCCCTCGATCGCGTGGTTGATGATGTCCACCGCGAACCCGAGGTACTTGCGGTAGTCCTCGACACTCCACTCCGGGTAGAACGTCCAGGTGGTGGCGAACTCGGGCTCGTCGATCTGCACGATGAACCCGGCGTCGGTGATCGCCTTGTACTCCTCGCGCACCGCCTCCGCTACGGCGGTCATATACTCCTCTTCGGAGTTGTAGAATTCGTTCCGTGCGCCGGCGCCCAGGCTCAGCGGGCCCAATGCCGCCACGTAGCCCTCGGTGTCACCCTTGCCCTCCAGCGCCTTCGCCAGCCGCTCCGTGTCCGCGCGGACGGCGTCCTGGCCGGTGTAGGTGATCGCGCTGGTGCACACGCGCTCGGGCATCGGTGGGCGCACCACACCGGGCGTCATGAAGCCCGGGCGCACGAGGCCACCCGACCCGGCGAACCACAGGCCGGACTCGTAGAAGCCGGGGAACATCTGACGGTCGCGTTCCGCCGTACCCGCGCGCTTCGGCGGCTGGTTCGGGTCGCGCTCGCGTGTCTCCCAGCCGGTCACCCGCTGGTGAATGTAGCCCGTGTAGCTTCCCGCCTTGCCATGCTCACCGTCATTGACGACGTCCACGCCCAGCTCAATCTGCCGGTCGACGATCCACTGCACGGATTCGGGCAGCCGCGCCTCGAAGGTTGCGGTGTCCTGCGCCTCGAGCGCCTCATTGAGGAAGTCGGGCCGGGGCAGGTTGCCGGCATGTGAGACGAGAATACGGTCGGTGCTGAGCCTCATGGCAGTCGAGAATCCTTCGCTATTCGTTCCAGCTGGTCCCGCGGACCCATACGCCCTCGGGCGCATGGACCGCGGCAAGACGGCGAGGCGGCTATGACGCCTGCGCCGCCTCCTTGATCATCGCGTCGATGTCCCAGTCCGGCTGCAGGTAGCTGCCGGAGAGGGAGTCCGCTGCGCCAGACGCGAGCTGTACGCACACGTCGGCGCAGCGGGTGAGGCCGATGGAGGGATCATCGGTCCCCTTCTGTGTTTCGAGCCGGTCCACGAACTCCGGCAGGTACTTCTGCGCCATCGGGTCGTTCTGCGTCAGCACGGAGATTCCCGTGTAGACGGAACCGGGGTGCAGAGCCCAGGTGTAGATGCCGTGCTCGGCGCCCTCCGCGGCCAGGTGCTCCACGAGGCGGTTCTGCGTGTGCTTGGCCACGCAGTAGCCAGAGAGGTACTTGCCCACGCGCTGGCTGGCGGTGCTGGAGATGATGATCACCCGCCCGCCGCCGCGCTCGATCATGTCGGGGACGAAGGCATTCATGTAGAGGAACGCGCCGCGCACGTGGATGCCCTGTGCGTCCCACCACTCGTCCGGGTCAACTTCCCAGACCGGGCCGAAGGGCCACGGCACGCCCGCGTTGTGTACCACCGTGGTGACCGGTCCTAGCTGCGCCTCGGTCTCGCGCTTCACACGCTCCACGTCCTCGCGCTTGCTGACGTCACCGGCGATCGCGATCGCCCGTCCACCCGCAGCCTCGATGGCCGCAACGGTCTCTTCGAGGTTGGATGCGGTGCGCGCGGTCAGCGCCACGGCTGCACCTGCTGCCGCCATCCCCTCGGCAATGGCACGGCCGAAACCATGTCCACCACCGGTGATGACCACTACCTGCCCGTCCAGTTCGTTCGCCACTGGGTCCCCCTGTCTGCGTTCTCTGACGTGCCGAAAGGCGTCCATTTGGTGGACAACCCTACACGTGACGGTCATGCGCTGCGGCTGCGAGCAAGGCTCGCCGCGCACTGATCGCATGCGCGCCGCACGCGTCATCAACGACGTAATTACGGGCATCTTAGGAGACGGAGTCCCGATGGGCGCGTGTCTGGGGGATAAATCTTGCAGATATCAACTATCGATCGGGTCGATGCTTGAGCAGGGTCGTCGTCCGACCCCATCGAGCCTCGATCAGCATTGACCGCATCGATAACAGCTATCTCAGGAATTCATGGGTCGATCCGGCTGAATTCCGGGGGATTCCAGTCTGTGAGCGGTAGTATCACAATCGCAGATGAGGCGGCGACGCACATCTGGCCCATCAAGCATCGCCGGCATTCGCCGCGGATGGAAAGTTGAACTGATGAAACGAAGTCAGGATCGCATTCTGACGACCCATGTGGGGAGCCTGATCCGCCCGCAGGCGCTACTCGACCTGGCGGAGCAGCAGGCCAAGTCGCCAGACAGCGAACTGCCCGAGTACACGCAGTGCCTGCGCGACTCGGTTGCTGAGGTGGTGCGCCAGCAGGCCGCCGCGGGCGTCGACCTGGTGAACGACGGCGAATTCGGAAAGTCGAGCTGGGCCGCGTACGTCCTGGAGCGCATGGACGGGTTCGAGATCCGTCGGGATCAACTCCAACCCCTCAACTGGCTCGGACGCGACCGCGAGCGGTTCGAGGACTTCTTCCGCCAGGAGATGCCCGGCGCCCTCACCGGCGGACCCGCCGAGGTCTGCGTGGGTCCCATCACCTACACCGGCCAGGCCGAGGTCCAGCGTGACCTCGACAATCTGAAGGCTGCACTCAACGGCGTCGATGTTGAAGAGGCCTTCTTCACCACCGTCGCTCCCGCCAGCACCGCCTACAACGGCATCAATGAGTACTACGGCTCTGAGGAAGAGTACGTCTACGCGATCGCGGAGGCGCTCCGCGAGGAGTACATGGCGGTCCACAACGCCGGCTTCCTCGTCCAGGTGGACGATGCCGTGCTCGCGAACATGTACGACTTCCTGGCTGAGCAGAGCCCGGAGACGTACGAGCGCTGGGCTCGGCTACGTATCGAGGCGCTCAACCACGCGCTGCGTGACATTCCGGAAGACCGCGTCCGCTATCACATCTGCTTCGGCAGCTGGCACGTCCCTCACGTCGCCGATGCGGAGATGAAGGACATGGTGGACCTGATCCTCAGCGTGAACGCCGGTGCGTATACGTTCGAGGCCGCCAACGCACGCCACGAGCACGAGTTCGAGGTCTGGGAGAACGTCAACGTCCCGGAGGGGAAGATCCTGATCCCCGGCGTCGTGACCCACCACAGCACCACCGTGGAGCACCCGGACCTGGTTGCGCAGCGTCTGATCCGGTACGCGAACGCTACCAGCCGTGAGCAGGTCATCGGCGGGACGGACTGTGGATTTGCCCAGAGTAAGGGCGTGCAACGTGTCCATCCTTCGGTCATGTGGGCGAAACTAGAAGCACTGGCCGAGGGGGCTCGCCGTGCTTCGAAGAAGCTCTGGGCCTAGTCGGTCAGGACTCAGTTGGCCGGCCAACGCGCACCGCGTTGGCCGTGGAGGGATAAGGAGAAGCAGCAATGACGACAGCCAAGCCACAGCCGGGCAAGCGTGCCGGCGTAATGGTCCCGCAGCCAGCGCCACCGGAGGCCGGGGAGCTGACGCCGACTCCGCAGGAGATCGACGGCCCCTACTTCCGCCTCGGCGCCCCGGAGCGCTCGGATCACGTTGAGCCGGACTACGTGGGTGACAAGATCACCTTCTCGGGCCGCGTGCTCACCACAAAGGGCACGCCCGTTCCGGACGCCATCGTGCAGATCTGGACCTCGGACGAGAACGGCAACTACGACATGATCGGCTACCGCTACCACGGGTGGCAGCGGACCGACGCCGAGGGCCGCTACGAGTTCCGCACGATCGTGCCCGCCTGCTACGAGCCGCGTGACGCGAAGCACATCCACGTGAAGGTGCAGGGCAACAGCAGCCCGGTGACGACGCAGCTGTACATCGATGGCGAGCCGGGGAACGAGGAAGACGACTACTTCCACCCGGACCTGGTCATCAAGTGGGAAGGCCCTAGGGAGGAGCGCCGCGGCACGTTTGACTTCGTCATCCGCCAGGTGACGGAGCGCGAGAACGTGACGCCGGAGAGCCTCGCGGCGCGCGTCTAACCCACGAGAGTCCGCGGGCGTGTCGCTGACGCGCCCGGACGATTCAGGCCAGGCAGGGTCAGCCGCGTGCTTCCCGGGACGTGGCTGACCCTGCCTGCATCTGTCCGGACCATCCCGGTCCGGCTACTCTGTGACCGACTGCGCTATGCCTGACCCGAAAATCGGGCAGCGATGACATATTGATGTGAGGAGCACCGGATGGCGACAGGGAGTATCGAGTTCGAGCTGGTTCCCGATTGGGAGCAGAAGCCAGAGGACATCACACACGGCGACGTGGCCGGCGTGACCGTGGATGCAGAGGGACGCGTCTATCTGCACACGCGTCACGATGACCAGACGCTGGTCTATGACGGCGACGGCAACTTCATCCAGGCGTGGGGCAAGGGTGTCTTCGGCAACGCCCACGGCATCACGGCCGCACCGGACGGCTCGATCTACTGCGTGGACAACCGCGACAGCGTCGTCCGCAAGTTCTCCGCCGATGGTGAGCACCTGGCGACCATGGGCACCCCCGGCGAGCCAAGCGACACCGGCTACGGTCAACGCACCGGCACCGGTCCCGCCGCCATCCACCACAACGAGACCATCCAGCGCGTCGCAGGGCCGTTCAACAGCTGCACCAACCTGGCGGTCCACCCGAACGGCGACCTCTACGTCGCGGACGGCTACGGCAACGCGCGCGTGCACCGCTTCTCCGCGGATGGCGAGCTGATCCAGTCGTGGGGTGAGATCGGCACCGGTCCCGGTGAGTTCCACCTCCCGCACGGCATCGCCGTCGCCAACGATGGCCGGGTGATCGTCGCGGACCGCGAGAACGACCGACTCCAGTTCTTCACCGCCGAGGGCGAGTACCTGGACATGTGGACTGACGTCCTGCGCCCCACCCAGGTAGCCGTGGACGCCGAGGGCTACGTGTTTGTCTCAGAGCTGTGGCGCCCCTGCGAGCCGGGCCAGGGCTCCTTCGTCCACGGCCTCGCCACCGAGGACATGCCGGGCCGCGTCTCCGTGTTCGATCCGACCGGCCGCGTTGCGGCGCGCTGGGGTGCGGACTCGGACAACCGCTGCGCCCCCGGCAACTTCATCGCCCCGCACGACCTCGCGTTGGACAACGAGGGGAACCTCTACGTCGGCGAGGTGACGTGGACCTACGGTGTCAGCTTGAAGCGTGTGGGCCCGGAGTGTGCGGAACACCAGGTCCAGAAGTTCGCCCGGAAGTAGACAGCAACCAGCATTCGGGAAGCCCGCGCAGGCGGTAGGCTTCCCTTCTCAACTGCACAGCGGGCCCCCTCGAGGGGCCCGCTGTCTTGTCTTTTGCACCCGCCCCACTACGGGTCTGATTTGTGTACGCAGTGCGTAGCCGGTACTCACTTGTTCCCTGAGCAACAACGAGGAAGGCACCCCGGTAGGGGTGCCTTCCTGGATTGACGTCCGACGTTTGAGGGCGGTTGCCCTCTTGCACGGGCGATTGGCTAGCTCTCGTCGATCCACGCCTCCGGGCGGTGCATGACCAGCAGGCCCGGGTTGAACTCGAAGTCCTGAATTTCCGCGTATGTGAACTGGTACGCCTGCGCCGTGTAGATGTACCACAGGTGCGCGTACTTCTCGAGCATCAGCGCCTGCGCGTCCTTCACCAACTGGGTCTGAGCATCGAAGTCGACCTCGACCTCAGAGGCCTCGATCAACGCGTCGATCTCGGGATCGCTGATGTTGAACGAGTTGTGAATGTACCCGGTGGTTGTGTGGATTGCCCGCATCATGCGTGCAGGGTTGTCCTCAGCCGGGTGGCCGGTGGCACAGAAGTCGTAGTCACCGGTGTTGGAGACCAGTTCTGTCCATTCACCGAACGGCATCACCTTGTAGGTGATGTTTGTCATACCGTGCTGACGCAGATCGTTCTCCCAGACCTGGAGTGCCAGCGGCGAGATCGGACCTTCGATGGTGCTCAGCACGATCTCCTGGTCGAAGTCCCAGCCAGCCGCCTCCAGCAGGGCGATCGCCTCGTCACTGTCGTGCCGCTTCTGCTCCCGCACGGTCGCACCGCCGGGCAGGGTGTCGTCCCAGTCCAGCAGCCACGGCGTGAGGGAGATGGGCAGCACGCCCGGTACCGGGACTGCACGACCGGCAGCAACCAGCTCGATGAACGGCTCCGGTCGGAAGATGCGGTAGAAGGCCTCGCGGATACGAATGTCGTCGTAGCGAGGGTTCTTCGAGGACATGTTGAGCGTCATCGGGCCAAGCGACTCGTAGTCGGTGACGTTGATGCGGTCGCCCATGTCGTTGATCACCCGCTGCGCGATGTCGGCCGGGATCGCGCCACCCTGCTGGCCCCAGATCCTGCTCTGGCCGCCTCGGAACGCGGTCTCGATCGCCGTACTGTCGGTCAGCGGGCGTCGAATGCGGCGGTCGATGAACGGCATGCCCTCACTCGCGCGGCGGTAGGTGGGGTTCCGCTCGTACTCGTACTCGACCTGGAACTGGTACCGGGCCATCTGGTACGGGCCGGAGCCAATCGGCTCGTTGGTGTTGAAGTTGTCCAACAGCTCGCGCGGCACGATGCACATGTTGCCTGCGTAGCCCAGCGCCTGCCCGGACCACAGGTACGCGTACGGCGCGTTCAGGTTCCAGACCACCGTTTCGTCGTCCGGAGCCTCAGCCGATTCCATGCGGTTGAGCTGGAACGAGCGGTTGTGCGCCTGCACTTCGTCACGTGCAAAGTACTGCATGTCGACGATGTCCTGCGCCTCAACCGGGCGCCCGTTCACCGGTGCGCGATCCTGGTATACCTGACCGGGCTTCAGCTTCATGACCACAGTCACGTCGTCCGGTAGTTCGACACTCTCGGCGGCGTCCAGGGTGTACTGGCGCTCGTCCGGGCGGGTGGAGATCAGGCGGTCGTAGATGTGCTCACCGGAGAGCGAGTGCCCCTCCCACGTGTTCGAAACCACGTTGAAGTTCTCGTCTGGCATCGCCGAGTGCGATGGCAGGACACCACCCTGGCGCTCGTGTCCCTCGACGGGCGTTTCGGTGGCGCTGGGTGTACCCGTTGCCCCAGGCGCGGTAGCGGTCGGCGTGGTCGACGGGCCATCGTCATCGTCACCACACCCGATCAGCGCGAGGCCGGCAAGCCCGGCTCCGGCCATACCGCCGGCACGCAGTGCCTGTCTGCGGGAGAGCCGGTGACCGCTGAAGTTGGTCCAGTAGTTCTGTTCGCTCATGCGTCTTCCCTCTGCCCTTTCCACTGTTGATCGCGCGTGCCCCCTTGACCCGCGGAATACAACCGTGATGCGCGAGATTCTAGGGCAATAACAGAAGTCATTACCAGTGGCGTACTGCAGACATGCATGATTTCGAACGATAGTTGATATTGACCAAAGTGATATGTGTTTGTGATATCTGTCACATCGCAGGATACGAATCTGCAGTATCAGGTGCGGGAGAGGCTGCCATCCGCACAAGCAACGGACCGCGCCTCGCTCGGGTCGCTTCGTGTCGAGCGGGCGGCGACCGGGGGCACTCACGTTCGTGCGTGCCTTGTGGATGGGTCAGTAGGGGCTGGTGAGTGAGCAGTTGAACCGAGGGCAAGCGCTGGAACGCTAGAAAGCACGAGGCGCCTCCCATCGGGAGGCGCCTCGTGTTCGCGTGCGTTAGGAGGTGGCTGCTCAGCAGCCACCTCGAGTACCGAGCCTAAGCCTCGTCGAGCCATGCCTCGGGGCGATGCATGACCAGCAGGCCCGGGTTGAACTCCCAGTCCTGGATCGATGCGTGCGTGAGCTCGTACGCCTGAGCGGTGTACACGTACATCAGGTGCGCGTACTTCTCGAGCATCAGCGCCTGCGCGTCCTTCACCAGCTGCGTCTGCGCGTCGAAGTCGACCTCGACCTCGGAGGCCTCGATCAGCGCGTCGATCTCGGGATCGGCGATGTTGAACGAGTTGTGGATGTAGCCAGTGTTGGTGTGGATCGTCCGCATCATGCGCGCGGGGTTGTCCTCGGACGGGTGCCCCGTCGTGCAGAAGTCGTAGTCACCCGTGTTGGAGACCAACTCCGTCCACTCACCGAACGGCATCACCTTGTAGGTGATGTTGGTCATGTTGTGCTGGCGCAGCTCGTTCTCCCACACCTGGAGTGCGAGGGGTGAAACCGGCCCCTCGATGGTGCTCAGCACGATCTCCTGGTCGAAGTCCCAGCCTGCTGCCTCCAGCAGGGCCATGGCCTCGTCGCTGTCGTGCCGCTTCTGCTCCCGGACGGTTGCGCCGCCGGGCAGGGTGTCATCCCAGTCCAGCAGCCATGGCGTGAGGGAGATGGGCAGCACACCCGGTACCGGCACCGCGCGACCGGCAGCAACGAGCTCGATGAACGGCTCCGGCCGGAAGATGCGGTAGAACGCCTCGCGAATACGAATGTCGTCGTAGCGGGGGTTCTTCGAGGACATGTTCAGCGTGAACGGGGCGAGCGACTCGTAGTCGGTGATGTTGATGCGGTCGCCCATGTCGTTGATCACCCGCTGGGCGATATCGGCCGGGATCGCCGCGCCCTGCTGGCCCCAGACCATGCTCTGCCCGCCGCGGAACGCGGTCTCAACGGCGGTCGTGTCCAGCATAGGCCGTCGAATGCGGCGGTCGATGAACGGCATGCCCTCATCCGCGCGGCGGTAGGTGGGGTTCCGCTCGTACTCGTACTCGACCTGGAACTGGTAGCGGGCCATCTGGTACGGGCCGGAGCCAATCGGTTCGTTGGTGTTAAAATCGTCGAGCAACTCGCGCGGCACGATTGCCATGTTCCCCGCGTAACCCAGCGCCTGACCGGACCACACGTAGGCGTAGGGCGAGTTGAGGTTGATGACCACCGTCTCGTCATCCGGAGCCTCAGCCGACTCCATGCGATTCACCTGGAACGAGCGGTTGTGCGCCTGCACTTCGTCGCGCGCGAAGTACTGCATGTCGACGATGTCCTGCGCCTCAACCGGGCGCCCGTTCACGGGGGCGCGATCCTGGTACACCTGACCGGGCTTCAGCTTGAAGACAACGGTGACCTCGTCCGGCATCTCAGCGCTCTCGGCGGCGTCCAGGGTGTACTGGCGCTCGTCCGGGCGGGTGGAGATCAGGCGGTCATAGATGTGCTCACCGGCGAGCGAGTGCCCCTCCCACGTGTTCGAGACGACGTTGAAGTTCTCGTCAGGCATGTTGGAGTGCGACGCCAGGGTTCCGCCCTGGCGCGGGTGGCCCTCGGCGGGCGTCCCGGTGGCGCCAGGCGTGCCCCCCGGTGGGGTTGTCCCCGTGGGGGCCGGCGTGCCGCCGTTGTCGTCGTCATCGCCACAGCCGATGAGTGCCAGGCCAGCGAGCCCCGCCCCGGCTACTCCGCCCGCGCGCAGGGCCTGCCTGCGTGATAGCGGCCGCCCGTACACATTCGACCAGTAATTTCGTTCGCTCATCGTGGGTCCCCTCTGTCGTTACAGATGTCTACGTCATCGCTCGCGGAACGAGTGATAAGAAGACGAGTGTGATAGCGGGATTCTAGGGCACATTTGTGATGTGTTGCTCGTTCCACGAGAAGGCTTGGAATAAATTCCGCTGATGGTTGATATCGATGGGGTCGATGTAGATGAGATTCTTGGCATCACGCGATCGTCCGTCGATACTCGGCACGCGATGGCTTCAGGGCCAGTGAATTGGCGGGGAATCGCCCACCTGCGTGCAGGTCTCCGATACTCTCGTCATGAAGCCCCGTTCGAGGAGTTTGAGATGCAACTCGGAAATATCGACCTCAACCTGCTCGTCGCGCTGGACGCGCTCCTGCGCGAGCGGAACGTGTCCCGCGCGGCCGATCGGGTGGGCCTCGGTCAGCCCGCCATGAGCGCCGCGCTGCGCCGGCTACGGGCGCTGTTTGCCGATGAACTGCTCATCCGCGTCGGACGTGAGTATCACCTCACCGCGCTGGCCGAGGAACTCGTGGAGCCGGTGAGCGACATCCTCCGGCTCGTCGAGCAGACCGTGGACCGCCGACCCGAGTTCCACCCTGATCGCGACCGCCGCGTCTTCCGCATCGCTTGTTCCGACGCGGTGGAGTACGTGCTCGTCCGCCCCCTCATCACACGTCTCGAGGGCTGCGCCCCCAACGTCTCGCTGGAGGTCCAGGCCGCCGCCGGGTGGCTCACCAATCAGATGGTCGAAGAGGGTGATCTGGACGTGGTGATCGGCGATGTGGGTCTCTTTGAGTCCAACCTGGTGAAGGAGAAGCTCTACGAGGACCGCTGGGTCTTCGTGGCGTGGGACAAGTCACCGGCGCTTCAGGAGGAAGTGACGTCTGAGGATCTGATGAACCTGCCGACAGCGATCTACCACTGGGGTTGGTTCGATCGGACGCATCGGAACCCTCGTCCGTACGATGTGCTGGAAGATCTACCGGTCCGCGTCGCGGACCAGTACCACTTCCTGCGCCTCTTCATGCTCAAGGGCACGCAGATGACCGCGCTCCATTACGAGCGGCTGGCACACGAATTCGCCGAGGCTGCCGAACTCCGCGTCCTGGAGACGCCGTTCCCGCTGCCACCGGTGGAGCACGCCATGATGTGGCACCCGCGCAACACTCACGATCCGGGTCACCGTTGGCTGCGAGAGCAGCTGCTGGGGGTTGCTGAGAGCCTCTAGCTCGGAACCCCGCCGACGTCTGGCGGCAGCGGGTAGGCCTTGGCGTTTTCCTCGTACACCCGCCCCTGCACACTGAAGTCCACACGTGGAGGCGCGAAGATATCGATCAGCGAGTTCCCGTCGCCTACGCCCTGACTCGTGTGAATTGATGGCGGCGGGATGAGCGTCACCGAGGGCGTCCCGATACGGCGGTGCTCATCCTCCAGCCAGGCGGTGCCGTCCGCGCCCCACGGGTAGCGCAGGTGGTGGATGTACTCACCTGAGATGCACATGGAGACCTGTTCGAAGTCATCATGCGAGTGTGGCGTGAGCTTCGTCAGGTCACGCGGTGGGGCAAAGCGGCCGCCCCAGTTCACCATGATATTGCGGCTTCTAAAGATCCGCGCATCTTCCGGTAGCTGGTCGTACTGGTAGACGCGGAGGCGGTACCCGTCCACCGGCTCCGGCCACAGTTCGTGCGGGGTGGCGAGACTCCCCTCCTTCGGGTAGGAGCCCGCGTTTACGCAGAGCTCGAGCATCTCCGCGGGCGGTGGCGCGAACACCCGCACGAGGACCGCCGCTTCGGTCGCGCGGACCTCACTCGGGCCCGGCGGCACGATCACCTGGGCCTGTCCTGTCACCGTCGCCGACTTGTCCCCCGCGGTGACCTCGATGGCGCCCTCCACCAGGATGATGAAGTACTCGTGCTCCGAGTCCTCGACGGCCAGCACCGCGCCCACGGCGGCACGCGAGTAGACGGTGACCGAGTTCTGCGCGCGCACGTACCAGCTTTCGGAGCCAGCCTCCCGGATCGGCTCCATTGCGTACAGTTCCAGGTGTTCCGCTGCGACAGTCGTCATCTGTACCTCTGCATTCCAGTGCCAGCCGGTTCCGCTCAGTTTCGGGGTGGGACGACTCGCCCAAGTGATGTCGCGAGGCGGTCTCGATAGTCCTCGTAGATCGCGTTGTACTCCGCTACGCCCTCCGTGAAGACTGGCCCCACCACCGTGCGCAGGGGACGGGTGCCCGGCTCTGCGTCCACCAGCGCCAGCACCGCATCCGCGACTTCCTGGATGTCCGCGTCAGCACCGAGGTCGTTCATGCGAGGACGCACCGCCGCATAGGTCTCCGACATCTCCTCGTTCGCCGCGACAAGCGCTTGCCCCACCGCTGGCGTCGGGAAGCGTCCCGGCTCCAGCAGGATCGCCTCCACGCCAAAGGGTGCGACTTCGTAGTGCAGGCTTTCGATCACACCCTCGAGCGCCACCTTCGATGACGGGTACAGGCCGCCTCCGTGCGGGAGGATGCGGCCGAGGGTGCTACTTACGTGGATGAGCAAGCCTGAGCCGCGTTCCCGCATGTGCGGGAGTGCAGCGCGGTCCACGCGCAGCGGGCCGTACACGTTCGTATCAAAGATGGCGTGGATCTGATCCATCGTGAACGCCTCGAACGGCCCGCGAGCGGCGATGCCGGCATTGTTCACGACCACATCCAGGCGACCCGTCTCCGCAAGTACGGTCTCAATTGCGCGCTGTACTGAGCCCTCGTCGCGCACATCGAGTTCCAGTGCCTTCGCGAACACACCCTCATCGCGGCCCCACTGATCGAGGCGTGCGGCGGGCTCCTGGTTGCGGCCTGAGATATCGCGCATGGTCCCGTAGACCTGGTGTCCCGCGTGCGCCAGCGTGCGGACGATGACGTCTCCAAATCCGCTGCTGCATCCGGTCACCAGCACGCACATCTGCTCAGCTGCCATTCGTGGCATGCCTCTCTGCTACTCCCGGGAAGCGCTTCTCGTTCGCCAGTATCGCGACCGATGTCAACCGTGGACAGAGGCCCCAACGACGCCCTCGGCGGACGGCCCGCTACAGACAGGCGGAGGGGGAGCTCGGTGGTGTGCGATCTTGGATGAGAGGTGTGATGAGAGGTGTGATGGTAGGCCCGCAGGGATTCGAACCCTGGACCGATGGATTAAAAGTCCACTGCTCTGCCACTGAGCTACGGGCCCGCATGTCCCGACGGCATGCGGCCACACGTGCGAGGCCGCGCCGGGAGTGCGTTCATCCTACCGCAGCACTCCGCTGCGGGAACCCGGCATGTCGTGCCGATGGGCTTACCGCTTGAGCTGAGGCATCGGCTCCCCGGCGGCACGCATCCGCGCCAGCTCGTCCGGGTGCGGTTCCCACAGCGCCTCCAGCTCGTTGCCGTCCGGGTCGAGGAACATCACGTTGGACTGCCCGTCGCTGTACCCGGCGATGGTCACGCCGTTGGCAAGCAGCCGTTCGTGCAGCGCTTCGAGGTCCTCGAACGTTGGCATCTCCCACGCCATGTGGTACATGCCCACGCGGTCCGGCTCCGGCCCTGGCGCATCCTCCGGTAGCGGGAAGAGCGCGATCTCGTGCGAGACATCCTCACGGACACCGAGGAAGGCAGGGCCGCGGGTCTGGTGCTTCAGCTCCAGCCCCAGCACGTCACGGTAGAACTCGATCGCCCGGTCAATGTCGCGCACGCGCAGCGCGATGTGTCCCAGCGTCTTCGGCACGCCGCGTCCAGGCGTTGTAGGGGTCTCAGTTTCGTTGGTCATCCTGCGCTCCCTCTGCCGTCGGCTGCCTGCGCGGCCACGGCGATCACGATTCTAGGCTACTCCGCCTCGCGAAGATCGAGGTGGCTACGGAATCGTGCGCCGCCTGATCTCACTCGCCAGATTCGGTACGCTCGGGGGACTGTGCGACAGGCCGAGGGTCGCGATGCCCGACACGACTGATCGAGACAACTGGAGATCCCATGACCACCGCAACCGTCATCGACGCAACCGACGACACGTTCATGCGAGACGTGGTGGATCGCTCCCACCAGGTCCCCGTGATCGTCGACTTCTGGGCATCCTGGTGCGGTCCCTGCCAGGTGCTGGGGCCGGTGCTGGAGGGGCTGGCGCAGGAATTCGTCGGCCAGGTCCAGCTGGTAAAGGTGAACACGGACGAGAACCCACAGGTCGCGCAGGCGCACCAGATCGAGAGCATCCCCGCTGTCTTCGCCTACCGTGACGGCCAGCCAGTGAGCCAGTTCCTGGGTGCCCTGCCGGAGCCACAGGTTCGCGAGTTTATCCAGGGCCTGCTCCCCTCCGAGGCTGAGACGCTCACCGAGGAAGCCATTGGCCTGCTGGCGTCGGGAGACCTTGCAGCCGCAGAGGAGCGTCTGCGGGCGGCACTTGCGGCTGACCACCGGCACGCACCTGCGGTGGCCGGGCTGGCCACGATCCTGATCGAGCGCGATGATCTGGATGAAGCGGAGGCGCTGACGGCCCCGCTTGCGCGCGATCCGCGCGTCGCGCCTCAGGTTGGGCGCATTCGCATCGCCCGCATCGCCGCCGAGACCGATCGCGCGACACTCGAGGCCCGTCTCGCCGCCAACGACGGCGACGTGGACGCCCACTACCGCCTCGGTTGCCTCGACGCCGCCGAGGAGCGCTGGGACGAGGCGATGGATCACTTCTGCGAGGTCGTGATGCTGGACCGCACCTATGAGGATGACGCCGGCCGCCTCCGTGCACTGGAGATCATTGAACGCCTGCAGCCCACCGACCCGGCGCGCGCGCAGGAATACCGGCAGCGGATCACGAACCTGCTGTTCTAGCGGGTAACCGGATGCTCAGGAGAGCGCCGGGTCAGTCGCGGATCTGCTGCGACAGGTAGTTCTCGATGCCGATTTGAGCAACGGTCTCCAGCTGCGTCTCGAAGAAGTCGAGGTGGGCCTCTTCGTCCTTGATCATCTCCTCGAACATCGCGCGGGTGGTGAAGTCACCCACGGCGGCGCAGTGCTCGATCGCCTCACGAAGGTTCTCCACCGCCTGGCGCTCCGATTCCAGGTCGACGCGGAGGAGCTCTTCCACGTTCTCGCCGATATGCACATCGTTCAGCCGCTGCATGTTGGGCAGACCCTCGAGGTAGAGGATGTGGGCAACGATCTCCTCGGTGTCCTTCATCTCCTCCATGCTCAGTTCGCGGAGCTTGGACCGCAGCCGCTCATAGCCCCAGTTGCGGCACATTTCTGCCTGCAGGAAGTACTGGTTGATGGCGGTGAGCTCAATCGTCAGGTGGCGGTTCAGCCTCTCAATGACGCCTTCACGTGCTTGCATGCTGCGGCCTTTCCGTTGCCGGATGAGAGTCGTTCAGTTGCTAAGGCATCCCGAGGATACCGCACGGGGTCGCGCGTTACCGGGGAGGCTACGCAAGGGCGGGCAGGGGATGTGCGGCCCGGATCTCCGGTTCGGTGAGCTGGCGTACACAGGGGAGATCCAGTAATTGCTCGGCTTCGGCAACGCACCGACCGCAGTTCGAAGGATCATCCAGCTGGAGTGCGGCAATCAGTGCGGGCGGGGAGCAATGCCCGGCCTCTACCGCTGTGCGGACCTGTCGTTCGGTCACTGCCTTGCAGATGCACACGTACATGCCGTGCCCCGTAGATCGCCGCCAGAATTTCTGCCCCTCGCGGCTATTGTGGGGTATTGGTCGCTACTTTTCAAGGTTAGTGCGCACGAATAATTTCTCGACGTGCTCACGGGTGGCGGAAGCCTCCGTGGAGGTGCCTCAAGACACAGCCAGCAGTGAGTCCAGGGCCTCGGCCAGCTCCTCCAGCTCCACAATGCCATCGAACTTCGCGGCCACGGTGCCATCCGCGTCCACCACGAAGATGATCGGCTCCATCGTGAGCTGCCACTCCATGGTGGTGGGTGCTGCTTGCAGCTGCCCCTGCCGCGCGAGCGCCAGGTCGTAGGGTTCGATATGCAGGAAGTGAATGTCGTCGCCGTACTGCTGCCAGGCCGGATAGAGGACGGCCTCCATGATCGGGCCACAGAAGCGGGTCTGGCAGAAGGCCGGCGTTACGAAGGCAACGACAAACGGTTCACCCAACTCGAGCGCGTCGGCCACGGTGAGGCGGTGCATCTCCGGGTTTGGTGGCATCGTGGAGTCGATCTCAGTGATGTCGTCAACGTCGTTCACCGTTGGCTGCTGGGAGGCTGGCACGCGCTCACCGATCATCGGTTCCGCCAGCCGCTCCTGCACGATGATGCGGGCACGCACGTTCTCGTAGCGTTCACCATCCAGCTCCACGTCCAGCTCTACACCCCAGGTGCCGGTGCGGTCGAAGTCCACGGTCGCCGTGAAGATGGTGGCGTGCTCGCCATCGTGGTGGGTGAAGCGTTGGTCATCGAGGGCCGGTGGCACGAGCGCGATCGGGTGCTGGGCGTCCGTCCCGGCGGGGACCAGTCGGGCGGTCTCGCGGTCTGCGGAGGCATAGTAATCGAGTGTGCGTTCGATGAGCGGGAACGTCCCGGTCAGCTCAGGCTCCACTGGTTCCGCGCCCAGGTGGTATAGGCGCACCTCGCCCTCCGCATGCTCCACGAAGTCGCCGTCGCGATCTTGCAGCGCGAACTGCAAGCGGTTCTCACCCAGTGTCAGGCGCTGCGAGTTGATCAGGATCAGGAAGAAGGGGAGATCATCGTTCGCCTGCGCGATGGTCCGTCCATCCCAGGTTTCCTGCGCGAGCCCGTTGGCTCCGGCGGGTGTCCCCGTGGACGGGGTCCCGCCGTTGTCGTCGCTGCCACACGAGGCGATCACCAGGGCCCCTCCGAGCAGGAGGAGAGCCAGCGAGCGTGACCGAAGTTGGATGAGTTGACGCACGCAGGTCCTCCCGGGATCGAACGCGGATCGCGCACCAGAGAATGCGACGGGTGGTGGGGGTGCTCCCCTAGGATCGCGTGAACCGCTACCCGGCACAAGGGGTGGCCAGGCAGCCTGCGAGCGCGCTCGTAGCCCGCATGCAGGTCGCTGCGTATCATCGGCTCAGCACACGCACCGATGCAGGAGCCCGCATGACCTCTCCCGACCCGACCGCGTCCGACCCGTCCGGCGAGCGCAAGCGCATTCTCACCGGGGTTCGTCCCACCGGGGCGCTCCACCTCGGCCACTACGTGGGCGCGCTGGAGAACTGGCTCCGCCTGCAGACCGAGTACGAGTGCTTCTTCCTGATCGCCGACTACCAGGTCTCCGACTACGCGGACGATTTCCAGCGGGTGCGCGACTCGGTCTTTGAGGTCGCCCTCGACTGGCTCGCAGTCGGCCTCGACCCGGAGGGCAGCCACTTCCAGATCGAGAGCATGGTCCCGGAGCACGCGGAACTCACCACGTGGCTGTCGTGGTGGATTCCCCTCGGCATGCTGCAGCGGAACCCCACGCTAAAGGCCGAGATGGACGACCTCGAAAGCCGCTCCATCCCGGTCGCCTTCTTCAACTACCCGATGATGCAGGTCGCCAATATCCTCCTGCCGAAGGCGCACCTCGTGCCCGTTGGCGAGGACCAGCTGCCACACATCGAACTCACCCGAGAGGCCGCCCGCCGCTTCAACCGCATCTTCGATCGCGAGGTCTTCCCCATCCCTGAGTCGATGGTCGGTCGCGTGTCGCGGCTGGTGGTCACGGACGGCAACGCGAAGATGAGCAAGTCGCTGAACAACGCCATCTTCCTGAGCGACGACACCGACACGGTGAACCAGAAGGTCCGCGGCATGTTCACGGACCCCACCCGCCTGCGCGCCACAGACCCCGGCCACGTAGAGGGCAACCCGGTCTTCATGTACCACGACGCCTTCAACCCCAACGTGGACGAGGTCCAGGACCTCAAGGACCGCTACGTCACCGGCAACGTCGGCGACGTTGAGGTGAAGCAGAAGCTCGCGCTCGCGCTCAACACCTTCCTCGACCCGATCCGCGAGCGCCGCGCCCACTTCGAAGCCCGTCCCGACCTCGTCCGCGAAGCCCTCGCGGAGGGCTCCCGCTACACCCGCGAAGTAGCCCAGCAGACCATGGCCGAGGTGCGCGACGCGATGGCCATCAACTACCTGGGGTAGCGAGCGAATTCGCCACGGAACGGGAACGGCCGCCCGCAGGCGGCCGTTCGTCGTATTTGGTCTCCGGAGAGAACCTACCCCCGCTGGTCAATCGGCACGTACGCCCGAGGCTCGGCGCCGGTGTAGATCTGCGTCGGGCGGAAGATGCGGTTGCCCGAGTCCCACTGTTCCCGGATGTTCGCCGTCCAGCCCAGTGTGCGGGAGGCCGCGAAGATTGGCGTGAAGAAGTCGATCGGGATGCCGATCGCTGCAAACACGCACCCGGAGAACAGGTCCACGTTGGGGAACAGCCCGCGGTCGCCGAGGCGGCCCGTGGCCACTTCTTCCACCGTGAGGGCGATCTGGTACATGTCCGCTTCCTGCGAACCCGGCACGATCACCTCGTCCGCCAGCACCTGGATCACCTTGGAGCGCGGGTCCTTCACGTGGTACACGCGGTGCCCGAAGCCCGGGATCTTGTACTTGTCGTCCAGTAGCCGCTCGATCTTCGACTCGGCCTGCGCCGGGTCCGCGATGTCGAGGAACAGCCGCAGCGAGGCCTCGTTCGCGCCGCCGTGCGCCGGGCCGCTGAGCGCCCCGATCGACGATGACACGACCGCTTCCGGCTCCGCCTTCGTGGAGGTCACCACACGCGAGGTGAACGTGGAGGCGTTCCCGGCGGAGTGGTCTGCCTGCAGGATCATCAGCGCATCCATCACCCGCACGTGCAGCTCGGACGGCTGGTCGTCGCCGGTGATCATGCGCAGCATCATCCGCGAGTGTGATTCGCCCGGTCGCGGGCCGTCGTACTCGCGCCCGGCCCACGCCTGCGCGATCACACCCACGAGGTGCCCCACCTTCGCCACCAGGGCGATGGTGCGTTCCTCGATCGTGTCCAGCTTCTGCTCGAAGTCGTTGTCCATGGGCCCCAGCAGGGCCGCTGCGGACTGGAGCGCGAACATCGGGTGCGTGATCTTCGCCGAGGCACGGGCCAGCTCGATCTGTTCCGGGGTCAGGGACCGCAACGCTTCGAGCTGCTGGGTCACTTCGGCGAGGCGCGCCTTCGTCGGCAGCTCCCCATCGTAAATGAGCGCCACGACTTCTTCGAAGGTGGCGCCCGGGTGCGTCAGTTCCTCGATTGAGTAGCCCCGATAGGTGAGGCGTCCTTCTGCGCCTTCCACCAGTGAGATCGCGGATTCCGCGATCGCGACTCCTTCAAGTCCCGGGCTCAGTGGGGGTGTATCCGTCGTCATCGATTACTCCGTCTCACACCCTGCGGCATTCGGACAGCAGCCGCCCCGCAGGCTGGGTTGCAACAGTAACGAGCGAACTCTCTTCGGCTAGCAACGCCCGCTGGATGCGGCGGAGCCTGAAGCATCGGTCGTGCGGGGAGCATAGCATTCCCGTGAACCCGCCAACCGCACCAGAATGTGAACCGGAGAAGATTTCTTCCCGGTGGTCGGCGTGCGTGGAAGAAACAAGCGTTATGAGATCAGCGGTGGCTTCCGCAGGTGCCAGTCCGTCGCCTGCTGGTACGCGTGCGCCGCACCGAGAATCGTGGATTCCTCGAACGGCCGTCCGATCAGCTGGAGGCCCACCGGGAGGTCATCGATGAACCCGCACGGGGTGCTCAGCGCCGGATTCCCCGCGATGTTCACGGGGATCGTGAACAGGTCGTTCAGGTACATCTCGTAGGGGTCTTCCATCATCTCGCCGATCCGGAAGGCGAGCGCCGGGCTGGTCGGGGTGAGCAGCAGATCGTGGTTGGTGAAGGCGCTCTCGAACTCCCGCCGGATCACCGTGCGCACCTTCTGGGCCTTCAGGTAGTAGGCGTCGTAGTAGCCGGATGAGAGCGCGTACGCACCAATCATGATGCGCCGCTTCACCTCCGTGCCGAACCCATGGTCGCGCGTCGCGGACATCTCCTCATCCATGCTCTGCCCGTCCGTGACGGAGAAGCCGTATTTCACCCCGTCATAACGGGCGAGGTTCGCGGAAGCCTCCGACGGCGCGATGATGTAGTAGGCGGGAAGCGCCGCGTCAGCCGCAGGCATCGATACATCGCGATCGACGATCGCGCCGCCCTGCTCGAACACACTGATCGCCTGTTCGATCGATTCGCGGATGCGATCATCCAGGCCGCCGCGCATGGATTCGACCGGCACCCCAACCCGCAGTCCCTCCAACCCGCGCTCAAAGCGCTCAGTGTAGTCGGGCACGGGATCTGGCACGCTGGTGGAATCCAACGGGTCCACCCCGGCGATCGTCCCGAGGAGGTGTGCGGCATCCTCTGCATCGCGCGCGAACGGGCCGACCTGATCCAGGGAGGAGGCGAACGCCACCACGCCCCAGCGGGAGACGCGGCCGTACGTTGGCTTGAGCCCCACGATGCCGCACAGCGCGGCTGGTTGGCGGATAGAGCCCCCGGTGTCAGTGCCCAGCGAGAGCGGCACACCTCGTGCGGCCACCGTTGCAGCCGATCCCCCCGAGGATCCCCCGGGGACGCGCTCCAGGTCCCAGGGATTGCGGGTGGGGCCGAACGCCGAGTGCTCCGTGGAAGAGCCCATGGCGAACTCATCCAGGTTCGCCTTGCCGATCGTGATCGCCCCGGCGGCATTGATGCGTTGCACGACGGTGGAGTTGATGACCGGCACGAAGTGCTCGAGCATCTTCGACCCGGCCGTGGTGCGGATGTCGCGGGTGGAGAGCAGGTCCTTCACGCCCACCGGGATGCCGGTGAGCGGTCCGGCGTCGCCACTGCGCAGCCGCTCATCGGCGGCATCGGCCTGCGTCAGGGCGAGTTCTTCCGTCAGTGTGATGTAAGCGTTGAGATCTGCCTCCTGCGCGCGCACCCGCTCCAGGGTGGCCTCCGTCAGCTGGCGTGCGGTGTAGTCGCCGGCGCGCAGTCGCGCCGCGTGCTCGTGGGCGGTGAGATCGAGGTCGATAGGGGACACGGGCTAGTCCTCGCCTTCGAGCACCGCACGGACGCGGATGTAGCCATCCTCGCTCCGGGGAGCATTGCGCAGAATTTCCTCGCGCGGGAGCGATTCACGCGGCACATCGTCGCGCTCGATGGTGTGCAGGCTCAGGGATTGCGCGGTGGGGGGCACATCGTCGGTGTCGATTTCGTCGAGCACGGAGAAGTGATCGAGGATCGACGAGAGCTGCTCGCCCAGGAGCGTGACCTCCTCATCCGTGAGGCCGACGCGCACCAGGCGTGCGATATAGCGAACTTCGTCAGGGCTGAGCGCCATGTGATCTCCCGACCATCCCGGGCCGCGCAAATCCGGTGAGCGGTGCGGTTTCGTAGATTGAAGGACAGGGCTATTCTAGAAGTGCTCCCTCCACCGGGCCAGCGACATACAGACAGGCGCTCTCCGAGCGCAACGCAGGTCCACGAGTGACTCTGACACCGTGCGTGTTTGGCACTTGGATCTGGGGCGGGACGAGGAGCACGTATGACGGGCCTGCCGGCCACACCTGAACCCACCGCGACGCCCGCCATGACACCCCCTGGAGCAACTGGCTCCAAGGGCGCGCTTCCCAGCAGCGAATCCGCTGCAGCACGACTCGGCAACCCCAGCTTCGTCTGGCGTTCGGGCCAGGAGCGACGGCTCGCGTTGATTGAGCGCTACGTACCACTGGAGGGGCGCCGCGTGCTGGACCTCGGCTGCGGGTTGGGTGAGTACGTACGTGCCTTCGCACGGCAGGGCGCGCTCCCGCTGGGTAGCGATATCGCCGTCGACCGGCTCGCCGAGGCGCGCCAGCGGGTGCAGGACACGGCCGATCCTCGCGAGAGCGGCGTGCAGGGCTTCCTCGCGCATGCGGGCGAGGCGATGCCGTTCCGTGATGGCACGATGGACCTCATCGTCCTCAACGAGGTAATCGAACATGTGGAGGACGATCGGCAGACGATGCTGGAGATCGCGCGGGTGCTGCGCCCCGGTGGCAGCTGCATCCTCTACGCGCCCAACCGGCTCTATCCGTTTGAGACACACGGCATCTTCTGGAGAGGGCGCTACATCTTCGGGAACATCCCGCTCGTGAACTATCTCCCCACCCGGCTTCGTGACCGCCTGGTCCCGCATGCCCGCGCCTACCGGCATGGTGACTGGGCGCGGTTGATCCGCGGCACGGACCTCCAGATTACCGATCACACCTACGTCTACCCCGGCTTCGACAACATCGAGGCTCGTTCGCCGCGCCTGGCCCGCATCGTGCGCGCGGTCTGCTACTGGGCGGAGCACAACCCGCTGCGCCGCTTCGGACTCTCACACCTGGTGGTGTTGCGACGCGCGGAGGCGTGCCAGGACGACTCAACCGCTACCGGGAACACGCTTCAGGCGGTGGCTTCATGACGGCATCCCGAGACATCATCCGGCGCCGCCGTGCGCGCCGCCGATCCCTGGTCGAACGCGAGCACACGTCCCGCCGTCGTCGCGGCGCGATGGTCATCCTCGGCGTGCTCATGTCCTTCGCGTTTGTCGGCGTCAGCATCATTGCCGCCGCCACCATGTACGCAGTCCAGCGCTACGACGCGATCGCGGAGACGGTGGTTCCGGCCGAGGAACTGATCGACGCCTTCTCGCGCGGTGGTGCGCGCGTCTACGATCGCAACGGTGTGTTCCTCTACGAATTCGTGGACCGCTTCGGCGGCCTCCGTCGCCCCGTGACCCTGAATCAGATCTCCGAGCACCTCATCGCCGCCACGATCGCGACCGAGGACCACGACTTCTATGAGAACAACGGCCTGAACATCCGCGGACTCGCGCGCGCCGGCGTGGAAAACTTCACGCCGTTCCTCGGGGCGACCGACTTCCTCGAAGGGTCCGGCGGTTCCTCGATCACGCAGCAGCTGGCCAAGAACATCTACATCCCGCCGGAGGAGCGAGGCGAGCGGTCCATGGACCGCAAGATCCAGGAGATGGTCATCGCCCTCGAACTCACCGACCGCTACTCCAAGGACCAGATCCTGGAGTGGTACCTCAACTCGATCTCGTACGGCGGGATCTACGTTGGCATTGAGGCCGCGGCCGAGGGCTACTTCGGCAAGTCCGCGAACCAGCTCACGCTCGCGGAGGCGGCGCTGCTGGCCGGCATTCCGCAGTCACCGGCTGAGTACTACCCGTTCTCGCCCGCCAACCTCAACCTACAGACCCGGCAGCTGGCGCCCGCCAGTCTGGCGAAGGCGCGCCAGGGTGAGGTGCTGGACCTGATGGTCCGCCACGGTGTGATCACCGCGACCGAGGCGGATAACGCACGCAACGCGCCGCTGCGCTTTGTCCAGCAACGCTTCGATGTGGAGGCACCACACTTCGTCTTTGGCCTCGTTGCCGAAGAGGTCACTGCACGCTGGGGTGAACGCGCACTCTACGAGATGGGGCTCGAGATCACGACCACGCTCGACCTCGAACTCAACTACATCGCTGCGGAGATCCTGGAGAACAACATCGTCCAGTACGGGGAGCAGGCAGGCCTCTACAACGGGGCACTCATGGCGATGGACCCGCACACCGGGCAGGTGCTGACCTATGTCGCAAGCCGCGACTTCAACAACCTGGAGATCCAGGGTGAGAACGACAACATTCGTGCCCGGAATTCGCCAGGGTCCACGCTCAAGCCGTTTACGTTCCTCACGGCCATGACCAAGGGATGGGGCACCGGCACGGGCATCATGGACACGCCGGTGACGTTCCAGGACGGCGCGGGAGGCACGTTCACGCCTCGGAACCCCGGCACCGGGTTCCAGGGGCCCGTCACAGTGGCGACGGCCCTGGGTAACTCATTCAACATCACCGCAAACAAGGCGATGGAGTGGGCCGGCGTGATGGACACGATCGACATGCTGCGCCGCTTTGGCTACACCACGCTGGACAACCCCGGGGGCTACGGAGTGGCACTGACCACGGGTGGTGGCGAGGTGTCTCTGTTCGACCAGACCATCGCCTACTCCGTGCTGGCCGCGGGCGGCATCATGCGCGGCCAGGAAGCGCTGGTGACTGGCACCGGCCTGCCCGGTGACCGCGAGCTCGAGCCAGTCATCCTCCTGCGCGTGGAGACCGAGGGTCAGGTCCTCTACGAGTTCACGGAGCCGGAAGAGCGCCGCATCGTGAACGCGGCCTACCCGTACATGATTTCGCACATCCTCAACGACCCGCAGAACACCTGCATCACCTACGGCGCCTGCGGCGCGCTGGCGCTGGCCAACGGCTACCCGTCCGCCGCCAAGACCGGTACCAGTGAGCCGTTCGAGGAGATTGGCGCCATCGGTGAGACGTGGACCATGGGGTACACGCCGGAGTTGGTCGCGGGCACATGGGCCGGCAACTCGGACAACGCGCGCATCTACGGCATCTCCAGTACGAGCGTATCGAGCCGTTCCTGGAACGAGTTCATGGTCGCCGCGATCGACTATCTGAATCTGCCGTCCACCTCGTTCTCTCGCCCGGATGGCGTAGTGGACGTAGAGGTCTGCTGGCCGTCCGGCCGGCTGCCCACGGACGACTGCCCGGACGATCGGCGGTTCACCAGCATGTTCGCTGCGGAAGTGCTCCCGGGAAGCCCGGAATCCGCCCCGGATATGTACGACAGCTGGTGGCAGCGCACCCAGATCGACTGGCGCACGGGTAGGCCAGCGAGCCCCAACACGCCTTCGCAGTTCGTCCGAGAAGGCGTGCGCCTGGTGCTCCC
>JBJHDC010000012.1:0-19589 GCA_050486345.1 Dehalococcoidia bacterium
CCCAGGCACGTGGTGCGCAACACCCCGGCGGTGACCGGCTTCGCCGGCGCATCCTCGGATGAGCGGGATCGCTCCCGCCCCACGCCGCTGGCGGACGAGGAAGTCGACACGATCCTGCGGCAGATGCACTCCGCCGCCCCGCGCGTGAACGTGGGCTTCGAGATCGGCGAGTCCGTGCTGGTCACGGACGGCCCGTTCAGCGACATGCTCGGCACCGTGGACTCCATCGATGTCGACAAAGGCCGCGTGCGCGTCATGGTCTCCATGTTCGGACGCGAGACGCCCGTGGAACTGGACTTCCTGCAGGTCCAGAAGCAGTAGCCCAGGAGCAGGAACCCCTAAGCAAGGATTCTGAAGCAAGAACAAGCACGTCACGTTCTCCTCGACGGACCTCTCACGAGGCCGGATGAACGAGAGCGAGTCAGTAACCCAGCCACCCATACCTCCACTGGAGGGAGCGCACGTACCACCCGCTCATCCTGAGCCTGTCGAAAGACGAGCGGGACCGCGGACGCGAAGGAGTAATGCAATATGGCGAAAAAGGTCCGAGCCGTCGTGACCCTGCAGATCCCCGCCGGGCAGGCGAACCCCGCCCCGCCGGTGGGTACCGCACTGGGTCCGCACGGGCTCAACATCATGGACTTCTGCAAGGCGTACAACGAGCAGACGAAGGATAAGCAGGGACAGATCATCCCCGCGAAGATCACGGTCTTCGAGGACCGCTCCTTCACCTTCGTGCTCAAGACGCCGCCTGCCTCCGACCTGCTGAAGAAGGCAGCCGGGGTCACATCTGGCTCCGCGCGTAACGCGCAGCAAATCGTAGGCAGCGTCACCCGGGCCCAGGTCCGGGAGATCGCGGAAATCAAGCTCGCCGATCTGAACACCAACGACATCGAGCAGGCAATGCGTATTGTCGAGGGCTCCGCGCGCTCGATGGGGATCGAGGTCAAGTAGCCATGGTCAAACTGGCAAAGCGTGTCCAGGCCGTACGCGAAAAGGTCGACCCCCTCAACGAGTATTCCCTCGACGAGGCCATCCGCCTGGTCAAAGAGTGCGCGACCGCGAAGTTCGACGAGACCGTTGAGCTGCACATGAAAACGGGGCTGGACGGCCGTCACGCCGATCAGCAGATCCGCGGCTCCGTGATCCTGCCGCACGGCATCGGCAAGGAGGTCCGCGTGGCCGTCTTCGCCGAGGGTGAAGCAGCCACGGCGGCGCAGAACGCCGGCGCCGACATCGTCGGCTCAGACGACCTCATCGAGCGCGTGCAGGGCGGCTTCCTCGACTTCGATGTCGCCATCGCCCAGCGCGAGCTGATGGGCAAGGTCGGTGGACTCGGTCGTGTGCTGGGTCCTCGCGGCATGATGCCGAACCCGCGCAACAACACGGTCCTCCCGGCGGAGGACATGGCGCGCGGGGTGCAGGAGGCGAAGTCCGGCCGCGTGGACTTCCGCATGGACCGCACCAACGTGCTACACGTCATCCTCGGCAAGGTCTCCTTCAGCGAGGAGCAGCTGGCCGACAACTTCCGCGCGATGGTCTCCGAGATTCAGCGCAACCGACCACAGGGCGCGAAGGGTGACCTCATCCGCACCGCGTCGCTGACCTCCACCATGGGCCCCGGCATCCGCCTGGACCTGGCAGAGGTGAAGTCGCTGGTGGGCTCGAGCTCCTAGCCAGCATCTTCGCGCGCCGGCTCGCGCCGATCCGCGATCTCAACGAGCTCCGCCGCTAGCCGGCGGAGCTCTTCTCGTAGCTCCTCCGGACCGATGATCGTAAACGGCACCCCGAGCCACACCGGGCAGCGCGCCGCGATCGCTGGATCGTCCGAGCGGAAGCGCATGAGGACGCCGCCATCGACCTCCTCCAGCTCCGCCTGGTGGCGCGGAATCCACGCGCGCGCCTGCTCCATGGTGGTGTGCAGCAGCACCTCCACCTCCATGCCCCAGCCCATGTTGCTGAACGTGGTGGCCAGGTACGCCTCCGGATCGAACCTTGCGGGTCGCTCGAACGTCTCATCGCGGAGCTCCACCTCCGCGATGCGGTCCACCCGGAACGTCCGCATCTCCTCGCGCAGCCGGTCGAGGCCCACTAGGTACCAGCGGCCATAGAAGAAGACGAGCCCATAGGGATCGAACTCCCGCTCGCTCTCGACATCCTCGGCGGTGCGGTAACGAAGCCAGACGCGTTGCTCCTGGTAGGCGGCCGAACTGAGGGTGAGCAGCACGCTGCCGGAGGTCGGCTGCGGCGCGGCCATGGGCGTGAGGTTGATCGTCTCCTCCAGCGCCCGCACGCGCCTGCTCACCGGCTCCGGCAACACCCGCTCAATCTTCGCCAGCGCACCCTCGATGGCCGGCGTGGTGGCGGCGAGCCCCAGCTGGCGCGCGGCGATCAGCCCCATGGTCACCGCCAGCGCCTCCTCCTCCGTGAACATCAAGGGCGGCAGCTTGTACCCCGGCCGCAACCGGTAGCCCCCGTAGCGCCCGTGCACCGCCTCCACGGGGATGCCCAGGTCCTGCAGCGTCACCACATACCGACGCACCGTGCGCCCATCCACCTCCAACCGCCGCGCCAACTCGGTGCCACTCATCATCGGCCGCGCCTGGAGCAACTCCAGCACGGTGAGCAAACGGGACGTGGGCTGATACATAGGCTGCCTCCAATTTCCTCAGAGGCTACCGCACTACTAGGACTGAAATCGTCCTAGTAGTGCGGGATGCTGTGCTTAATCCAGCGAGAACCGCCAACGAAGCGAACAGGATCAAGAAATGCTGCGAGGCCTGGCAACCATCAGTCTCTGGGCATCCGATGTCGCCGAAGCGCGAGCATGGTACTCGGAACTCCTGGACGCGGAACCGTACTTCCAGCGCCCTGAGGGGGTAGAACCGCCCGCATACGTCGAATGGCGTATCGGCGACTACCAGCACGAGCTCGGCATCATCGACCGCGCGTACGCGCCCTCGGACAGAGCAGGCGAACCGAGTGGCGTCGTCGCCTAATGGCACGTCGATGACATCCACGCTGCCTACGAGCGCATCCTCGCCATGGGCGCCACCGCCCTCGAACCACCCCTCGACCGCGAGGCCGGCTTCATCACCGCCTCAGTCCTCGACCCCTTTGGCAACATCCTCGGCCTCATGTACAACCCGCACTACCTGGAGATGCTGGAGGACACACGGCGGCGGCGAGAGACTGGGTGATTTCCAGCCCCTAGACCACACCCCGCCAACGCCCCATACTTCTCATTCCACCTCGAGTGTCGAGGTGACGCCGAAGACTGCGGGTTCCCGAAGGGGACGAACGGCCGAGACCGGCCACCCGTTGAGGCGAGGGAATGAGCTGCACCCCGGCGCGTTGCGCCGTTTGTGTCGCGCCCTCTCCGTTTGGCGGTGAGGGCGTTTTCGTTTGGTCGGAGCCTGCGCGCCGGCCGAACCAGCGCCCACCAGCAGAAGGAGGAGTGATTGCCAACCCCACGCAAGGTGGCACAGGTCGCGCACATCGAGAGCGTGCTGAGCCGCGCTGAGATCGCCATCTCAGCCGCGTACCAGGGCGAACCGATGGCGCGCCAGGTTCAGTTGCGTAGCCAGCTACGCGAGGCGGGCGCGGAGATGCACGTGGTCAAGAACACGTTGCTCCGCATCGCCGCCAACAACATCGGACGGCCCGAGTACGCCGATCTCGCCGAGGAAGCCACGGCGATCGTCGTCGGCTTCGATGAGCCGGTGAGCGCCGCGAAGGCGCTGACCTCGTTCATCCGCAGTGCGCCGGATTCGCGCGTGACCATCCGCCGCGCCGTCGTCGGTGGCATCGTGGTGGACGAAGCATATGTCCGGGACCTCGCCACGCTGCCCTCGCAGGAAGAGCTGGTGGCGAAGGTGGCCGGCAACCTGGTCGGCAAGATTGCGGAGTTCTCCGGGCTGCTGCAGGCGGTCCAGCGCGACTTCGTGGGGCTGGTGGAGGCCCGCGCCGTCCAGCTGGAAGAGCAGGCAGCGTAACCGGCGGCGTACGCCACCAAGAATCAAGAAGATCGAGCAATCGCCGCCCAGAGCGGCACGTGGAGGCACAACAATGGCAACGAAGATTGAAGACGCGCTGGAGCTGATCAAGGGCATGACCCTGGTGGAGCTGCGTGACCTGAACAAGGCGATCGAGGAAGAATTCGGCGTCACCGCCGCCGCCCCGATGGCGATGGCGATGGCCCCGGCTGCCGGTGGCGACGGTGGTGGTGCGGCCGCCGAGGAGCAGGACTCCTTCGACGTGGTGCTCGCTGACTTCGGCGCGAACAAGATCAACGTCATCAAGGTCGTCCGTGAGCTCACCTCGCTGGGCCTCAAGGAGGCGAAGGACCTGGTGGATGCCGCTCCGAAGCCAGTTCGCGAAGGCGTGAACAAGGAAGAGGCCGACACCGCGAAGGCCAAGCTGGAAGAGGCCGGCGCCACGGTGGAGCTCAAGTAGCACCGCCTGTGACCGGTCCCGTTTCGGCCTAGACCGAAACCGACACAGGGGCGCCGATCAAGCCGGTCGGCGCCCCTGTCTCAACGCTCGAGGCCCCCACCCGCTTCGAATGCGGATCATGGAATGATGACCGACGCCGTGCCCCCGGCGTCGAGTGAGGTGGTAGGCTCGAATCATGGTGTGTTTCCGCTGCGATCAGGATGCCGTGCAGGAGTGTCCACGCTGTGGTGCGCTCTATTGCGACGACCACGGCGAGGCGATGTGCGAGCGCTGCATGGATCCCATGCTGGCGCTGCCGTCTCACCGCGTGTACCGGGGTTCCCTTTTCGCGCTGCTCTTCGGCTCGGTGGTAGCCGTGTCGCTGCTAATCTTGCCGCCAGCGGGCGCGGACCAGGACGCGCCGCCGGGCTCCATCTCCAACATCGTGCAGCCAGCCTCCCCGACTCCCGACGCGACGCCGACCCTTGAGCCCACCACGCCGCCAGACGGCACCCCGGATCCCAACGGAACGCCCACGGTCCCGGGTACGCCCGGTCCGGGCCCCGCAACGCCAACGCCAACGCCAACGGCCACCGCGACCCCGGAACCCACACCGACCGAGGAACCTTCAACCGTCACCTACACCGTGCAGTCCGGCGACACGCTGCTCGCCATCGGCCAGAACTTCGCCACCGGCGGGCTCACCGGACAGCAAATGGCCGATCTGATCGCGGAGGAGAACGGGATCACCAACCCCTCCAGCATCCAGGCGGGACAGGAACTGATCATTCCGCAGCAGTAGGCAGTAGTAGACTGCACGTGCTTGCTGCCTGCCGGTCCTGACCGACCGCCGCCGGGGGAGAACAACATGTCTGTGAACCGCGAAGAGCTGCAACGGCGGGCGCTGGAGGCGATGCGCGACGAGCGCTACCTCGAGCAGAATCACGATCACCGTCGCATCGTGATCCGGCGCGCGCTCATCTTCACGCCAGGCGCCATCGTCCTCACGGGCGCGATGATTTACGCGATCATGAATCTTCCCCAGTCAATCGTGATGACGATCATCGTGGGTATCGCCACAATCGCCATCAACATCGAAACGATCGCCGCGCTGCGCGACCTGCGAGCAACGCCAGTGACCACGCGAGGACTGGTGCAGCGCTCGTGGAGCAAGGCCCGCTTCCTGATCTTCGGACGCGTGCACTACATCCTCATGAAACGCCGCCTGTTCGAGGTCGACCCGCTTACCGGGGTGCAGCTGCAACCGGACGACGAGATCGAGATTCATCACTGGCCTCACAGCAACGTGGTAATCACAGTGGAGCTGATCAAGAAGGCCGAGACGAAGGATGCCCGCCCCTGAGCAGCGCCCGCCAGGCGATGCGACAGCGCTGAACGGCAGCCAGGATGCGGCACCCGCCTACCAGATCCGCGTCGCCGAACTCCCGGAATCCGAACGCCCCCGCGAACGCCTGGAACGGCTCGGTCCCGCCGCGCTGAAGAGCGAGGAACTACTCGCCATCCTCCTGCGCACTGGAACCTCGCGTGAGGGGGTGCTCCAGGTCGCCGGCCGGCTGCTCCGTGAGCGCCACGGCGTGCGCGGCCTCGCCTCCACCGACCTCGCCACCATGGCAGAGATGCACGGGCTGGGCCCGGCGAAAGCCACCACCATTGCAGCGGCGTTCGAACTCGGTCGGCGGGCAGCTCTGGAGGAGGGCATGAGTCGCCCGCAGGTCACCGGTCCGGCGGACATCGCGCGCCTGCTGCACGCGGAGATGGAACTGCTCCCGCAGGAGGAACTCCGCCTGCTGGTCCTCGACACCAAGCACCAGGTGCTCGCCGCGCCCATGCTCTACCGCGGAACCATCAACGCCGCTCCCGGACGCGTGGCCGAGGTGTTCCGGGAGGCCGTCCGCCGCGGGGCCGCCAAGATCGCACTGGCCCATAATCACCCCAGCGGCGACCCCACCCCCAGTCGGGAGGATGTCCGCTTCACGGAGGCCATCCTCCAGGCCGGCGCCATCCTCGACATTGGCATCCTGGATCACCTCGTCTTCGGCCATGGCCCCCAGCGCTACGTCTCCATGCGCGAACGCCGGATGGGCTTCACGAGCGAGTGAGTCACCCGATCACACCAGTGCCCGGTGCTACGATGGTTACCGGCCGGCGGGGTAGAGGCAGGTCTGTTTGAGCTGGATCGATCTGGTGATCGTCGGCGTGCTCGCGTGGTTCACGTTCCGCGCATACGCAAACGGGCTCATCCGCGAGGGTGTGACCCTGATCGCCGTCATCCTCGGTGTCCTGCTTGCCGGGTACCTCTACGACGACCTCTCCAACAACCTCGACTTCCTCATCGACGATGAGCCAACGCGGAACCTGCTCAGCTTCGGCGCGATCTTCATCGGCATCGTCGTCGCAGGCCAGATCGCCGGGAACCTGCTCAAGACAACTGCATCGCTCCTGCTACTCGGACCGCTCGATCATCTCGGTGGGGCGGTGTTCGGGTTCCTTAAGGGGCTGATCCTGGTGCAAGTAGCGCTCATCGCGTTCGCGGTCTTTCCAGCCATGGAATTCGTCTCCCGCGGGGTCGATGACTCCCGCCTCGCACCGTTCTTTCTCGAAACCATCCCGCTCGCCGGGTTCGGGCTACCCGGGGAGTTCGATACGCCGCTCGAAGACCTCGAGCTGTGGCGCGAGCGACTGAGCGCGCTCCTCCAGCGCGACCAGGTCAGCGGCCAGTAGCCGTCTCCGGTAGCCGCTGCGGGCGATGGGTGCATCAAGACCTCGATCACCACGAGGGCACACGCGATCCGGTACACTTTTCGCGTTCACACTGATGGCAAGGTGTAACCGGTTGCGGCCGGGACGTTCCGGCCCGGCAACTGGTCACTGCCAGGAGCTGGGGGAACGGTGGCCATCCAGCGGCGTGCGCTGGTCCTCAACCAGAACTACGAACCACTCAACGTGTGTTCGGTTCGCCGGGCCTTCGTGCTCGTCTACCGGGGTAAGGCGGACGTGCTGGAGCTGGGCGATGAGCCCCTCGCCGGCGTCTCCACGTTCTTCGAGACACCATCCGTCATTCGCCTCCGCCACTACATCCGCCGCCCACATCCCCGACCCCGCCTGACCCGTCGCGAAGTCTTCCTGCGCGATGAGGACCGCTGCCAGTACTGCGGACGGCGAGGCGGAAACCTGACGCTGGATCACGTGATGCCCAAGCACCGCGGCGGAGAGCACGCGTGGGAGAACCTGGTCACGGCCTGCCGGGAGTGCAATCACCGCAAGGGTGGCCGAACCCCGCAGGAGGCGCGGATGAACCTCCTGCGCCCACCCGCGCGACCCTCCACCCATCCGGCCGCATTGTTCGCTCCCTACCTGGAGCGATATCGGGAGTGGAGCCCGTTCGTCACGGGCTGGGCGAAGATCAACCTTGATCCCGCGCCCGGCGCCGCGACCTCCGGTCATGCGAACGGGCACTCAGGCCGGAATGGCTCAGCGCTGCCCGGCATCAACGGGTCGGCGCATCACGACACCACGCACAACGGGCACGGCGGCGTCCAGGGCGATGCCGCCGCTTCATAGCGCGCGCACCGCTCACCCATCGACAGGCCGCTAGAACGTACGTCCGGTGCGACGGTCTTCGATGAGTGCGACCGGCTCCAGTCCCAGCGCGTCACGCACGCTGGTCAGCGCATCGAGGCAGGCCGCCGGGGTCGCCCAGCCGTGCTTCAGGACAAGCCCCCTGACGCCCTCACCACCGCGCGCCGCGTTCGGCAGCTTCTCCTGGAAGGTGCGGCTGAGCGGCGTCCACATCTCTTCCGGGTGTTCGATGGCGAAACGGGCGTACTGCATCATCGCGAAGGCGTTGCCCACGGTCCCCGCAGTGTCCCAGTCCTCCGGTGCGTCGTGCACCATCTGCTTCAACCCCTCGTGCCGCTGCTCGATCTCCCAGGTGGTGTCGAGGTTCAACGGCGCCAGCTGCTGTTCCGCCTCGGGCGCCAGCACCAGCTCACGCAAGGTGACGCGCAGCAGAGCGGATCCCTCAACGGAGCGCGCTCCCGGCTGCACAGCGGGATAGAGGTCCAGGCGCTGGCGGACGTGCTGAATCGCCACGCCAAAGATGTGCGGCAGCGCATGCGTCGGCACGCCGTTGTGCAATGAGATCACCACGGCGCCGGGCTCGCTCCACGATACGTTGGAGAACGCGCCGCCATCGAACGCCTCCACGCGCAGTTCACGCTCCGTCTCCACGCGCACGCGCGATTCGATCTTCCCGTACATCTCGTCCAGTGCCGGGCCGATGTCCTTGCCAATGACCTTCATCGCGAGTCCTCGTCTCCGGGGTATCCCTCTGTGTACGCCCGCCATGGGCGCGCGGATGGTCGCAGCCTACTGGAAGAGGGGCTGACAGGTCAGGCAGTAATTCGTCTCGCTGCCAGATCGCACCTGACCGCGAATCTCAGCACCACAGCGGGGACATGCCTCGCCGGCGCGGTGGTGCACCTGCAGGTGCTCCCGCCATTCGACCTTCCGCCCCAGGCCTTCCGTCTGCACGATACCGTGTACCACATCTGTGGAGTGCGCCAGTGTCCGCCGCGCCGCCTGAAGGAGCTCGCGCACGGCGGCCTCATCGATGTCCGCGCGGCGACGATGTGGGTGCAGGCGGGCTTCCCACAGGATCTCGTCCGCGTAGGCATTGCCGATACCGGCGATCACCTCCTGGTTCGTGAGCAGCGACTTCAGCTGCCCGCGCCGCGCCATGAGCCGCCGCACGAACTCCGCCTCGTCCACCTCCATCACATCCGGCGCCAGTTTCGGCAACTGCGGCACCTGATCGAGGCCATCCGGGGGCACGAGGTACCAGCGACCCATCCGGCGTTCATCCGAATAACGGAGGTCGTAGCCATGGTCGAACGTGAGCGAGACCGCAACCTGCGCCTGCGTCTTACTCGCGCTCTCCACCCAGTGAAAGCGCCCGGTGAGCATCAGGTTGATCACCAGATGGCGGCCGTCGTCCACGTCGAAGAGCAGGTACTTACCGCGGCGAGTGATGTCCGTGAATCCGTGACCCACGAGGGTATCCAGCCCCTGTGCCCCGGTGCGCACCAGCCACGGAAGCGGCGCGCCCACCGCCGTGACCGGGTGACCCGCCACGCGCGGCTGCAGGTAGTGACGGATCGCCTCAAGGTCGGGAATCTCCGGCATGTCACTCGTCGCGAGCGGGCCAGCGCGGGTAGGAGCCCAGGATGCGGAACCACGAGGTGATCTCCGCCGCCTCCTCCAGCGCCTGCGCGACCACGGGCTCCGTGCGGTGGCCCTGCACGTCCACCAGGAATACATACGTGCCCAGCTGGCGGCGCGTGGGACGGGACTCGATCCGCGTCATGTTGATGCCGCGGTTCGCAAACAGCGTCAGCACCTCCACCAGCGACCCGGGCCGGTCGTGCTGCGTGGTGAAGGCCATCGAGGTCTTGTCGTCGCCTGTCGGTTCGCCGTCCTCGTAGCGCAGCACCACGAAGCGCGTCTCGTTGCCGCTCTCGTCACCAATGTTGCGCGCGTGGATATGTGCCCCCAGCAGGTTGGCCGCGCGCTCGTTCCCCACGGCCAGCGCACCTGACTCCGCCATGGCGGCCTCGATGGCGCCCGCCGTCGAAAGTGCCGCCACGGGCTTGGCGTTGGGCACCAGTTCCGCCAGGTGCTGGCGACACTGCGCAAGTGCCTGCGGGTGGGAGTAGACGCGCGTGGCTGCTGAGAGATCGAGGTCCGCCGGGCCCACCAGCATGTGCTCGATGGTCACCACCACCTCGCCCGCCACGTGAAGCGGGAACTCCCGGTTGAGGAGCAGGTCCAGCGTCTCGATGGAAACGGAACCCTCGATAGAGTTCTCCATCGCACACACTGCGGCATCCACCCGCCCGTCCAGGACAGCATCAATGGCGGCCGTCACCGTAGGGCAGGGCAGCAACTCCGCGTCCGGATCGTGCCGGAACGCCGCCTCCTCCGTATAGGTGCCGCGGGGACCGAGATGTGAGAGGCGCATGGCTCTGCCTTCGCTATCGCTCGAATCGCTGGGAACACTACTGAGCGAACGGATCCTCCGGCACGATACCAGCGATCAGCGCCCGCATCGCATCCTCGGCGTCATCCGGGATCACCGCGATCACCTCGTCACCGGGCTGAAGGACCGTGCCCCCATCCGGCGTGCGCGCACCATCGGGCCCGATGACCGCGGCGATGAGTGCCCGGGGGGGTAGGTCAATCTCGCGGAGGGTGCGACCGGCGACAATCGCGCCCTCCTGGACACGCATATCAATGACGCGCAGGCCGGCACCTTCGAGCTTCATCAGCGGTACCACGGTGTGTTCCGGGAGCGTCGCTTCGATCTGCGCCATCACCGCCTGTGCGCCAGAGATAGTCGAGTCGATGCCCAGCGCATGGAAGAGATCGACGTTGCGAGGACTGTTCACGCGCGCAATCACGCGAGGCACGTTGAACCAGTGCTTCGCCACCTGGCACCCGACGAGGTTCGCCCCGTCGTCCGCCGTCACCGCGATGAACATGTCCGCGCGCCCCGTGCCAACGCTCGCGAGGAATGCGATCTCGCTGCCGTCGCCGTGGACCACCATCTCGCCGAGCTCATCGCGCAGGGCGTTGGCCCGGCCGGGCATACGCTCCACGATGGTGACCTCATGATCGGGCAGTTGCTGGAGTTCCAGCGCGAGGCCGTATCCGACGTTCCCGCCGCCCACCACGATGATGTACATGGCTAGCGCATCCCCCGGCTGATGTCGCCGAAGACGGCGCTGGCGGCCAGCTCGATGCCGATCTTCGTGGGGCTAAAGGTGCGCAGCCCCAGGCGCGTGAAGAGCTCCGCGCGCAGGGGATCCTTCACGCGCGTAACAGCCGTCTCCACGTGGTAGATGTGCTTCGCCTTCTGCGAGGCGAGGATGTTGCGGTTGTCGCCAGAGGCCATCGCCACGAAGACATCGGCGTGCTCGATACCGGCCTCCAGCAGCGTGAGATCCTCCGTGCCGGAACCCAGCAGCCGCCGTCCTCGGAACCCGGACGGCAGCTGGCGAAAGGCGTAGGCATCGGTATCGATGATGGTGACATCGTGCCGTTCTTCATCGAGGTAGGCCGCAAGCCCGGCGCCCACACGACCGCAGCCCATGATCAGGACCCGCACGGTTCTGCCTCCCCATCGCGAGCGCCCCTACGGCAGCCCTCGCGCCTATGGTTGGTCGCGGATGATCCAGACCTGCGCCGATGCGTGTTCGAGCACGTACTGGGGCATCGAGCCGAGCGCAAAGCGACCGTAGGGGCGATCGTAGCCGACGCCGATGACCACGGCATCTACGCCGCGCTCCGCAGCCTCATCCACCACCGCATGCCCCGCCTGCCGCGCCTGGACGAGGTCCCCGTCCACATGCACGCCGTGCTCATCACCGATGCGCTCAGCGCGCTCCAGCACGTCCTCGCCGCGCCGCATCTCGTTCACCAGCTCCGCATCCAGTGCCAGCGACCGCGGCACCTCGATGACGTAGAGCACGGCCACATCAGCGTGGGCGCGCCGCGCCGCATCGCAAGCGGTCGTCAGCGCACGGAAGCCCGCGTCGGACCCATCGAGGGGCACAAGGAACGACCGGGGCATCGACTGGCTCATCGGCCGGGACTTCGACTGGGACTTCGATAGGGGATTCGCAGACATCGCACGCCTCCGACGGCACGCAGGGCAGCTGTCCGTTAGGGCGAACGGGCGAGGATGAAGCGGGCCGCGGCGTTCGCCAGCAGGATCACACCCAGCAGACCCGGCAAACCAACCGGAGTGTCAGAGGCGAGAGCGAAGCCCAGCGCCACCACCCCGGCGATGGCACAGATTACGGCCACAATCAGGTGACTCCGCTGCATCCGCGCCTGCTCCTTCGCGGTTGCCCCTGTTCTGACAGAGGTACCACACAGGATTCGACGCTAGGCCGCCTCAACCGGTGTGTCAACGTGATCCGTCTTAACGGGGCCGTTCCGCCGCCAGCGGCGCACAAGGACGTACGCCACCACCAGCACCGGCAGGATCCACCAGGAGAACACCACCACCGTGATCACGGCGATCGCACCCTGCTCCAGCGCGTCCAGCGAGGCCTGCCAGGCGTCGCGCACCGCGCCACCCAGCCCGCCGTTCCCACTTCCGGAACCCACCTCCGCATCCGTCCGCAGCGACACCGTGAGGGTGGAAAGGTCAGCCAGGTTATCCAGCATGCGCATGCGACCCTCGAGCCGCTCAATCTGGTCGCGAACGCTGTGCATCCGGTCCTGCACCAGCAGGATGTCCCCGATCTCTTCAGCACGACTCAGCAACTCCAGATACTGCGCCTCCACCGCACGCAGATTGCGCAGCGAGGCCTCCATGTCCGTGTACTCTGCCGTCACGTCCTGTGCCGTCGTGGAGATGCCGCGGACCTCGAGGGCCATCTCGCGAAGCTGATCGATCACGTCCTGGAACCGGTCTGCGGGGACCCGGATGGTGAGCGTGGCGCGCTGGCGCTCCTCGCTCCCGGTGAACGAGGAGTCCGCCACAAACCCGCCCACGCTCGAGGCGATCTGTTGCACGCGGTGGTAGGAGGTGTCCACCTCCTCCACGACCAGGTCAACGGACCCAGTGCGAATAATCGTGCGGCCGGCGGTCTCCAGCGACGGCAGCGTCACGTCACCGCCATCCAGTTGCTCCCCGGAGGCGCGGTCCATGTCGTCGGCAGGCGCCTCCGGCACCGCGATCCCCGGTGCCGCCATGCCCGGCGCCGGAGCGGGCTCGCCACCATTCGAGGTGCCAACCCTGCCAAAGCCAGCGTCAGGGGACGTCACGGCATCATCCGAGAACCCCACACCGCTGCATGCCGCAACGGAGAGAGCGAAGGCAGCGAGTACCGCCAGGACCGCGATCCGACTACGAAGACCTGTTTGCATGTGCTGGCCGCCTGTTCCCTCGCGCATCATCGGTCGCTCACATCGAGCGACCCTGTGCCTACCGGAGAAACGAATCTCGCCAGTATTCGGTTCCAACGGAAGCGATGCAGAGATGTACGTAGATTCCGGTGCGCCGAATCCAGAACTATGAACCCCTCACAGTAGACATCACATATATGATTAGCAGCGGCGTTGAGCAGGTTCCATGGTGTGCCAGTGGCGTGCCAGGTCGAAGCTCCACGAAACACGTTGAGCATGGTTCGGTTCAGAGTCACAAAGGGGGGGAACTGATGATTCAACGGCACGTTCGTTCGCTGCCACTGCTACTCACGCTAACGGTGGCGGCACTGCTCGTGTTCACGATCGGCACGGTGACAGCGCAGAGCTCAGTATCGGTGGAGATGGACGAGTGGTCCGTCACTGTCCAGCCCGGATCAGTCGAGGCAGGCCCGGTGACATTCGACGTCACGAACGCCGGCGAGGTCGCGCCTCACCAGCTCGTCGTGATCCGCACTGACCTCGCCCCGGACGCGTTACCAGTTGAGGACAGCCAGGTCGACGAAGGTCAGCTGGACGTCATCGCCAGCACAGATCTGTTCCAGCTCGGTGAGGGCGGAATGCTCGACACCACGTTGGAGGCAGGCAACTACGTCCTCATCTGTAACCTCGAAGGCCACTATGAGCTCGGGATGGCAACCGCCTTCTCCGTGACGGCCGCCGAGGAGGAGGAGGCGCCGGCCGATGAGGAGCCTCCGGTCGAAGAAGAAGCACCCGCTGACGACAACGGAGCTCCGGTCGAGGACGACGAGCCCGAGGGCACAGCGCCCGACCCGGCCCCGGCTGGTTCCGGTGGCCTCGTGGGCGGGTCCAGCTGGACCTTCGGCGCATTCATCGCTGTCGCGTTCACATTGCTGCTGGTGACCGTTGGACGCCGTTTGGGAGCCGGGCGCGGCATGCACGGATAGCACGTCCTACCGGTAGGCCTCAACAGGCCCGCGCGTCAGTCGACGCGCGGGCCTGTCTGTGCGACGACGCACTCCCTGGATTCGCTAGTGCAGCTGCTCGATCCACGCCTCGATGCGGCCGCTGCGCACCTCGAGGAAGCCGACGGTGCCGAGCTGGGTCTGGCGGTTGCGCGGGTAGGTAGGCGAGCCAGAGTTCACAATCAGCGTGCCCTGCCACGTGGTCACCACCGGCACGTGCGTGTCCCCGGCCACCGCCACGTGTACGCGCCCGCCAAAGTGCCGCTGCATGCGATCCTCGATGCTGGCGGAGCCGGCATAGGGCCGGTCGGGGAAGTCATGCGTCATGCCTACGCGCACACCATCGATGTCTAAGAGCTGGTTATACGGCAGGCGCTCGTCGACGGGCGCAATCGTGCGGCCGCTCGATCCATCGTCGCCATTGCCGCAGACGCCCAGCACCGGGACCCCGCAGCGCTCCTCGAGCCAGTCGAGCACCACGATGTCGTGCATATCGCCGCCGTGGAGGATGAGATCGACACCCATGAACGCGGCATAGACCTCGTCGTAGAGCGTCCGGCGCGCCTCGGGGATGTGCGTATCGGACACGAGTCCGATAAGCATGTCGCCGGTGTAGGAATGCTCGGCGAGCCAGGCGCGTGACGATGCATCGGAAGACATGCGCCGCAGCGTAGCGCAGGTGCGGGCGAGGGGCCACGCGGGGTCAAGAGGTAATCCCGGCGTTACAGTGGACGGCGTACAATGGAGGAGCGCCCAACGCGGGGCGACACTGATTCTGAGCAGCGGGAGCACTATGACGAGCAACGGCCACAGCGAGCACGGCGATCAACAGGGCACGCCCGGGACCACGGCGACGTGGACCGTGAAGGCGGGCCTGGCGCAGATGCTAAAGGGTGGCGTGATCATGGACGTGGTCACCCCCCAGCAGGCGGAAATCGCGCAGGAGGCCGGTGCGGTGGCGGTGATGGCGCTGGAGCGCGTCCCGGCGGACATCCGCGCCGCCGGCGGGGTCGCGCGCATGAGCCACGTGAAGATGGTCCAGGGCATCCAGGCCGCCGTCTCCATCCCCGTCATGGCGAAGGCGCGCATCGGCCACTTCGTGGAGGCGCAGATCCTGGAAGCCATCGGCATCGACTACATCGATGAGTCCGAAGTGCTCACCCCCGCCGACGACCGCCACCACATCGACAAGCACGCCTTCAACGCACCGTTCGTCTGCGGCTGCCGCGACCTGGGGGAGGCGCTCCGCCGCATCTCCGAGGGTGCCGCGATGATCCGCACGAAGGGCGAAGCCGGCACCGGCGACATCGTGGAAGCCGTGAAGCACATGCGCGCGCTGTGGGCGGACATCCGCCGCGTGCAGGGTATGCGCGACGACGAGCTGTTCGTGACCGCGAAGGAGCTGGGCGTACCCATCGACCTGCTGCGGGACGTGAAGCGACTGGGCAAGCTGCCGGTGGTGAACTTCTCCGCAGGCGGCGTAGCCACCCCGGCGGACGCCGCGCTGATGATGCAGCTGGGCGCCGAGGGCGTATTCGTGGGTTCCGGCATCTTCAAGTCCGGGGAGGGGCTCCCGGAGGCGGAGAAGCTGGCAACGCAGCGCGCGATGGCCGCGGCGATCGTGAAGGCGGTCACGCACTTCAACGACCCGCACATGATCGCGGAGGTCTCCGCGGAGATCCCGGGCGATCCGATGCGCGGGCAGTCCGTGGCGCAGATGGCGCCGGAGGAGTTGCTGGCCGGACGGGGGAACTAACCCAACCCGGATGACCGCCCCAACACTCGCCCGCCAACGCTCCGGCTGTATCGGCGTCCTGGCTCTCCAGGGAGACTTCGCCGAGCACCTCGTTGCGCTGCGCGCCTGCGGTACCGAAGCCATCGAGGTACGCACACTCGCACAGCTGCAGTCCGTGGACGGACTGATCATCCCGGGCGGCGAGAGCACCACCATCGCACGGCTGCTGATCGCGTTCGACCTCATGGATCCAGTGCGCCAGCGGATCCACGCGGGGATGCCCGTCTGGGGCACCTGCGCCGGCGCGATCCTGCTGGCGCAGGAGGTCCCCAACCTGGACCGCCCGCCGCTGGCGGCGATGGACATCACCGTGGAACGCAACGCCTTCGGCCGGCAGCTCGATTCCTTCGAGACCGACCTCGATGTGGCCGGCATGGATGGCGAACCGCTGCACGCGATCTTCATCCGCGCCCCCGTCATCACCCGCACCGGACAGGACGTGGAGGTGCTGGCGCAGCTGCCGGACGGACGCGTGGTAGCGGCGCGGCAGGGGCCGATGCTGGCGACCGCGTTCCACCCGGAGCTCACCGGCGACCACCGCATGCACGCTCTCTTCAGCGACATGGTGGAGGCCTCGCTCCAGGCATCGGGAACCGAACCGACCAGCATGACCACCCGCGGGGGCTCCGCGGATCAGTGACCGGTAGCGACCCCGCAGCGCGGGAGATCAGGACGGCCGGATGAGCATGATGCGCAACGATGATTCCCGGCACCTCTCCAGGGACGAGGAAGCCATCTTCGACGCCCTCGACGCCGACAGCGCGCCCGCGGACAACCTCGACGATTCCGATGAGGTAGACGAACTCGAAGAACTCGAGGAGTTCGACGACGACCTCCTCGACGCCTTCGAAGACGAGGAATACGACGCCGAAGATGACGGCGATGAGGGCGGGCTCGCCCCGGCCGCCGTCGCCCCCGGTATCGACACGCCCGCCGAGGCTGATGCCGCCCCGCGCGAAATGACGCCCGAAGAAGCAGAAGAGATCGAGCTGCTGGTCGGCATCCTGCCGGCCCGCATCGCCAGCGCCGTACGAGAGCACGGGCTGCGCGGACTGATCGAGGTCGTGCTGGACCTCGGCCGCGTGCCCACGGCGCGCTACAGCCGCGCCGAGGTGCCGCTGGGCGAGGACGGCGTGACGGAGCAGGAGATCGCCCAGGTCGTCGCGCAGGTCTCCGAGTTCGGTGAGGACAACCGCGCCGGCATCCCGCGCACGCTGCACCGCATCTCCGGGATCCGCAACCGTCGCGGGCACATCATCGGCCTCACCTGCCGCGTGGGGCGCAGCGTCTCCGGCTCCGGCCGCGTCATGCGCGACCTCATCGAGACCGGCAACAGCATCCTGCTGCTCGGCCGCCCGGGCGTGGGCAAGACCACCATGCTGCGCGACATCGCGCGCATGCTCGCGGACGAGCTGAACAAGCGCGTGGTGATCGTGGACACCTCCAACGAGATCGGCGGCGACGGCGACATCCCGCACCCCGGCATCGGCCGCTCGCGGCGCATGCAGGTGCCGCGCCCGCACCTCCAGCACGAGGTGATGATCGAGGCAGTTGAGAACCACACCCCCGAGGTCATCGTGATCGATGAGATCGGCACGAGCCTGGAGGCAGACGCCGCACGCACCATCGCGGAGCGCGGCGTGCAGCTGGTGGGCACCGCCCACGGCACCACCCTCTCCAACCTGATGCAGAACCCCACGCTCTCCGACCTCATCGGCGGCATCGAGTCGGTCACCCTCGGCGACGAGGAGGCGCGCCGGCGCGGCACGCAAAAAACCGTGCTGGAGCGCCGCAATCCGCCGACGTTCGATGTGCTGGTGGAGATCCAGTCCTTCGACCGCCTCGCACTCCACGAGGATGTCGCCACCACCGTCGATGCCCTCCTGCGCGGCTACGAGGCCGAAGCAGAGGTGCGAGTCATTGGACGCGGCGGCGAGGTGACCAGCGTGGAGCGCATGCAGCTGCGATCGTCGCCGGACGAGCCGCTCGCCCCGCGCGAGCTCGCGACGCATCGCCAGGTCATCGACCCCGCCCCGGGTGGGCCGGAACGACGCCTGCTGCCGTTCGGCATCAGCCGCGCACGGCTAGAGCACGCGATCGCCGAGACACGCTCCGCGGCCCGCATCGTGGACAGTGTGCGCGAGGCGGATGCGGTCTTCACCCTGCGCCCCTACTACCGGCGGCGCAGCGGCCCGCTGAAGCAGGCAGAGGAGCGCGGCATCCCCATCTACGTCCTCCGCAACAACACCAGCCAGCAGATGGAGCGCCAATTGCTGGCGCTGCGGGGCGAGGATGGCGCCGCCGACGATCCCACCACCGCCGCCCTGCGGGAGACGGAGGAGGCGATCGCCACGGTGACCTTCAAGGGTGCCGCCAGCGTGGACCTCGCACCGCAGAACGCCTACATCCGCCGCCTGCAGCATGAGCTGGCTGCGCGCCACGGCCTGCGCAGCGTCTCCAAGGGTCGCGAGCCGTTCCGTCGCGTCGCCATCGTGCGCGAGGGCGCTCCGCCCAACCGCAGCCTACCCTGGAACGAAAGCCGTACCCGGTGAGCACGCCACGTGGACGCTTCGTCACCCTGGAAGGTGGCGAGGGCTCAGGGAAGTCGACCCAGCTGGAGGCCCTCGCTCGCACGGCCACATCAGCAGGGCTGACGGTCGTCACCTGCCGTGAACCCGGCGGCACCCCGCTGGGCGAGCGGCTGCGAGACGCGCTCTTCGCCACGACCGAGGCGGAGACGGCCCCCAGCGCGGAGACGGAGCTGCTGGTCTTCAACGCCGCCCGTGCCCAGCTCGTGCGCGAAGTGATTCACCCCGCGCTGGACGCGGGCCACCTCGTGCTCTGCGACCGCTACACGGACTCCACGGTGGCCTACCAGCACTACGGCCGCGGGCTGGACCGCACCACCGTCGATGCAGTCAACACAGCGGCCACGGGCGACCTCACGCCGGACCTCACGGTGCTGTTGGACCTCGAACCGGAAGCCGGCTTCGCTCGCGGCGAACAGCGCACCGACTACCTCGAACGGGAGGCCCTCGCCTTCCATCGCCAGGTGCGGCGCGGGTTCCTCGAGCTCGCCGCAGCATCGCCCGACCGCTGGCTGGTACTGGACGCCACCCGGCCAGCGATGCAGATCACACACGCGATCTGGCAGCGAATCGAGACAACGCTCGCGGAGCAGTAGACTCCGACTCGCGATCCGTCACCCGCCCTCGATGACCACAACGGAGGGATCTCACATGGCGACCCGGAGAAAGAACACTGAGCAGGCCTCCGCCTCCGAGCCGAAGCTGCTCTCCGGCGGCAACCCGCAAATCCCGAAGGGCGAGGGCGACGAGCCGGTGCAGGCATACATCGCTGCCATGCCAGACTGGAAGCGCCCGCTGGGTGAGCGGCTCGATGAACTCATCGTGCGCACA
>JBJHDC010000012.1:19599-24117 GCA_050486345.1 Dehalococcoidia bacterium
GCGGTGAAGTGGAATCAGCCGTTCTACGGGTTCGAGGGCGAAGGCTGGTTCACCGCCTTCCGCTGCTACACGAAATACGTCCAGCTGCAGTTCTTCCGCGGCACCTCGCTCGACCCGGAACCACCGAAGGCATCCAAGCACCCCGAAGTGCGCTACCTCGACATCTACGAAGACGACGAGGTCGACGAGGCCCTGCTCAGCTCCTGGTTCCAGCAGGCAAGCAAACTCCCCGGCGAAATGGTGTAACGCCGGGGAGTTTCAGGAGCGTTCGTCGGGACTCGTCGTCTCCTCGCGACCTACACCCGCTCGAAGACCGTCGCGATGCCCTGGCCGCCGCCGATACAGAGGGAGACGAGGCCGTAACGGCCGCCGGTGCGCTCCAGCTCGTGCATGAGCTTCACCGTCAGGATCGCGCCAGACGCGCCCACCGGGTGGCCCAGCGCGATCGCGCCGCCATTGGGGTTGGTCCGGTCGATCGGCAGGTTGAGCGCCGTGGAGCATGCCGCCGCGACCGAGGCGAACGCCTCGTTGAGCTCGATCACGTCCAGGTCGTTCACACTCAGGTTCGCCTTGCGGAGCACGGTTTCGATCGCGGGGATCGGGCCCGAGCCCATGATCGAGGGCTCCACGCCGGACTCCGCGCGCGCAACCATACGCATGCGTGGGCGCGCACCCAGTTCCTTCGCCTTGGTCGCGGTCGTCATCACCAGCGCCGCAGCGCCGTCGTTGATGCCCGAGGAGTTGCCGGGCGTCACGGAACCGTCGTCCTTGAAGGCGGGCCGCAGCTTACCCAGGGCCTCCATGGAGGTCTGGCGGGGGTGCTCATCCGTATCGAAGGTGACGGTCTCGCGGCCCTTGCGCACCTCGATCGGGGCAATCTGCTCCGCAAAGTAGCCAGCCTCGATGGCCTTCGCCGCGCGCTCCTGCGAACGGAGCGCGTACTCGTCCTGGAGCTCACGGGAGACCTCGAACTGGTTCGCGAGGTTCTCCGCGGTGATGCCCATGAGGACCTTCTCGAAGGGGTCCGTCAGCAGCAGCATCGTGCCGTCTTCCAGCACGCCATCACCCAGGCGGTATCCGAAGCGGGCCTTGCGCACGTAGTACGGCATCATGCTCATGTTCTCGGCGCCGCCAGCAACCACGATCTCCGCGTCGCCGGTCTGCAACCAGCGGGCGGCCGTGTTGATCGCTTCCAGGCCGGACCCGCAGATGCGGTTCACCGTGTACGCGGGCGTTCCGATGGGCATGCCGCCCTTCACCGAGGCGTGGCGGGCGATGTAGCCATCCTCAGCCACCTGCCCCACGCATCCGAGCACGACCTGGTTGACCTGCTCCGGGTCCACCGAGGCGCGCTGGACCGCCTCACGGATCACGTGCGCGCCCAGATCAGAGGCAGGCGTCTCGCTCAGCGCGCCGCCAAAGGTGCCGATGGCTGTCCGGGTGCCGCTCAGTACGACAACATCTTCCACGGTGGTCTCCCTTTCGTTCGCCCCCGCCCAGGGGCTCCAGCGTCATGTGCGAACACGGGCAACCCCGCGACATCCCCCGCCAACCGTAGGGTGTTCTCTCCAGTGTAACGAACTCACCCACGACGGTCGAAACCCGCGGGATTCCGCCTGATTGCTCGCCGATCCGCCCCCCCATAGACTGACAGGCATGCCTGACACCAGCGTCACCGTTCGCGTTCCTGCCACCACCGCCAACCTCGGCCCGGGGTTCGATGCCCTCGGCGTCGCGTTGGACTGGACCGCGGAAATCACGGTCACCGCCCACGACACCCCGCAACCCCAGCCGAGCGGCCCCATCGAGCAGATGACGGCATCCGCCGTGCTCGCCGTGTACGACGCGGCCGGTGAGCCGCTGCCTGCGGGGATCAGCGCGCAGTACCGGGGCGACATGCCCGTGGGCCGCGGCCTGGGCATCTCCGCCGCCGCACGCGCCGCCGGTGTGGTCGCCGCCAACGAGCTTCTCGGACGCCGCGTAGACATCGAGGCCCTCGTGCCGATCGCCTCGCGGCTGGAGGGGCACGGCGACAACGCGATCCCGGCGCTGCTCGGCGGCCTCCAAATCGTGGTGGAGGACGAGGGCGAGTTCATTCACACCGGTATCGAGCCGCCATCTGACCTGCGTGTGGCGCTCCTGGTCCCCACCGACTTCAACATGCCCACGCACGAGTCCCGCCAGCGCCTGCCCACCTCGCTCACCCGCAATCAGGCCGTGCACAACATCAGCCGCGCCGCGATGCTGATCGCCGCCCTCACGCAGGGGCGCTACGAGCTGCTGCACGTGGCCACGCAGGACATCCTCCACCAGCCCGCCCGCAGCACCCTCTACCCGGCCATGTACCCGGTGTTCGAGGCCGCCCGGGCCGCGGGCGCGCACGGCGTCTACCTCTCGGGGGGTGGCTCCACCATCGCCGCCTTCGTCACCGGCGACGGCGAGCACGTGGCCGGAGCGATGCGCGAGGCCGCCGCCGCCCACGACCTGAATGCAGAGACGCGCGTGGTCGGTTTCTCCAGCCGCGGCGCAGAGGTGGTCGGGTAGCGACGAGACCGCAGAACGGATGAGAGTGGGGTGACCATGACCCTCACCGTGCAGAAGTACGGTGGCTCCTCGGTGGCGACGGCTGACCACATCAAGCGGGTCGCCCGGCGTATCGCGGAGCGTCGCCGCGCCGGGGAGGACATCGTCGTCGTCGTGTCCGCAATGGGCGACACCACGGACGACCTGATCGCACTCGCCGACGCGCTCACCTCGCGCCCCTCCGCGCGCGAGATGGACGTGCTGATGTCCACGGGCGAGATGGTCTCCAGCGCGCTGCTCGCGATGGCGCTGCACGAGGAGGGCCTCGGCGCCATCAGCCTCACCGGCCAGCAGGCGGGCATTCGCACGGACACCGTGCACCGCCGCGCACGCATCTCCGGCATCGACACGGCGCGCCTCCTGCGAGAGATCGAGGCGGACCGCGTGGTTATCGTGGCGGGCTTCCAGGGGGTCTCGGACGACCTGGATGTGCGCACCCTCGGGCGCGGCGGCAGCGACACGACCGCGGTGGCGCTGGCGGCAGCACTGCACGCGGACCGCTGCGAGATCTACACGGACGTGGCGGGCATCTACACCGCCGATCCTCGCGTGGCCCCAGCGGCGCACCCGCTGCGGGAAATCGGCTACGAAGAGATGCTGGAGCTGGCCACCACGGGCGCACGGGTGATGCACGCACGGGCGGTCGAGGTCGGTGAACTCTACGACGTCCCCATCCTCGTCGCGAGCAGCTTCGACCCGGATGCGCCGGGCACACTGATCCACAGGGAGATCACCATGGAGCAAGGCAACAAGGTCCGCGGCATTGCGCACCAGGAGCACGTGTCGAAGGTCACCGTGCGCGGGGTCCCGGACCAGCCGGGCATCGCCGCACGCATCTTTGAACCGCTGGCGGAGGCCGGCATCTCCGTGGATACCATCGTCCAGAACGCCAGCATCGAGCGCCTGACGGACCTCACCTTCACCGTCGCCCCGGACGACATGCGCGGGGCGATCGAGGTCATCAACGGCATGCTGGACGGCATCGGCGCCTCTGAAGTCGTCTCAGACCCCGACCTGGGCACCGTGTCCGTGATCGGCACCGGCATGGCCAGCGCGCCGGGTTACGCCGCGCAGATGTTCCGCACCCTTTTCGAACATAACGTAAACATCGACATGATCAGCACCAGCGACATCCGCATCACCTGCGTGATCACCGCGGCAGACGTCGGGAAGGCCGTGCGCGCCCTGCACACGGCCTTCGAGCTCGACGCGGAGTAGTCGCTCCGCCCGATACGCGTGCCCGCCCAGCCCCACACAGACCCGCTCATCCTGAGCCTGTCGAAGGAGGGGCGGGGCCCTCGGCTAGCTCACTCCCCCGTCGACCGGCTCAGGGTGAGCGATTTCCACCTACCGACCGAAGCGGCGCGCATCCTCGGCGGCGTACTGCGCCACCGTGTGATCGGCCTGCGCGGTGCGCTCCAGCTGCGCGATGACCTCGGACAGGCGCTGCGCCGGGATGGCGCAGGTCATCTCGCTGTTCGACATGCCGGTCCGCACCCGGCTGAGCTGGCAGCCGGTGCTGGCTACCATCTGCCCCTGCTTCGCCATCGCCACGATGTGACACTGCGGCTTGCCCTCGATCTTCAGGTCAGGGAAGGCGTCCGTGAGCACCATCAACTGGCGGCCGGTGATGCGGAGGAAGACGACGTCCGGGTCGAAGCCGCTCGCCGCCAGCGGCCCATACGTGACCGCCTCCGGCCGCTCCGCAACCACCGGGATCTGCGGGACCACGTCCATCGTCACCCAGCCGCTCTCCAGCAGCGCCGCCACGTCCGAGTTCCCCGCCACCTCGTCCAGGGTCTTGAAGCCGTGGGTCAGGCTGCCCACGGAGCAATTGCCGTGATCCTCCGCCACCGTGGAGAAGGTCCGCTCCGTACCGTGCATCCAGAAGACACAACCCGCCGGTACGCGGCCGGAGCGTCCGTCCTCCAGCGG
>JBJHDC010000012.1:24127-31174 GCA_050486345.1 Dehalococcoidia bacterium
CGTCCGAGGGCACCTCTGCGTGGAACGTGATTGCCATTGCCGGAATATCGGTACCCAGTGCGCGCTGCAGACTCCCCGCCAGCGCGCTCCAGTCCTGTGTCGCCGTAGCCATATCTGATTCCCTTCGTGCGAGGCTGTGCACCCTCGCTGGTATGCTCGAAGATACGCGGGTACCCCTACGCGCGGCCACCCCGCGAGTCTGAACGCCCCATTGTCGGACTCAGGTTGCCGGGGAAGGGCCCCGAGGAGTAGGCTACGGGAGCCGCGCGATTCGCACGCCCGTTCGCGCAATCAGTCAAGCAAATGAACAGCTTCTATCCTGAAGCTCCCGCCTCGAAACGGTCCGCCCACCGCGATGTTCACGCACCTCCACACACACACGGAGTACTCACTCCTCGACGGGCTCTCCAAGATCGAGCCCCTCGTGAAACGGGCGTCATCGCTCGGTCAGCAGGCCCTCGCGATCACCGACCACGGCGCACTCTATGGTGCGATCGAGTTCTACCAGACCGCCAAGGCCCACGACATCAAGCCGATCATCGGCATCGAGGCATACGTCGCGCCGGGCAGCCGCTTCGAGCGCGACCCGAAGATGCGCTGGCCGCATCACCTGACGCTGCTGGCGACGAACGAGACCGGCTACCGCAATCTCCTCAAGCTCTCCTCCGCCAGCCACCTCGAGGGCTTCTACTACCGCCCGAGGATGGACAAGGAGCTCCTGGAGCAGCATAACGAGGGCCTCATCGCGCTCTCCGGCTGCCCCTCCGGCGAGTTCCTCTCCGCGCTGCGCGATGACGACGAGAACAAGGCACGCGAGGTCGCCGGCTGGTACAAGGATGTCTTCGGGGACCGCTACTACATCGAGTTGATGGAGCACGGCATCCCCCTGTTCGAAGGGCTCATGGGCCGCACCATCGACCTCGCGAAGCGGATGGGGCTGCCCACCGTCCTCACGAACGACTCCCACTACACCGGGCCCGAGGACAAGCACGCGCACGATGTGCTGCTGTGCATCGGCTCGAACAGCACCGTGCACGACCCGAACCGCTTCAAGCTGGACGGCGACACCTTCTACCTGCGGTCCGAGGAGGAGATGCGCGGGCTCTTCCCGGAGCTTCCGCAAGCCGCCGACAACACCTGGGAGATCGCGGAGCGGGTGAACATCGACCTGCAGTTCGGCCGCACGCTGCTCCCGAACCCCGGCACACCCGAGGGCATGACCGCGGCCCAGTACCTCCGCCAGCTCTGCGAGGAAGGTCTGCAGCGCCGCTACATCGATCCGACGGACGACCACCGGGAGCGGCTCCGCTACGAGTTGGACGTGGTGAGCCAGACCGGCTTCGACGAGTACATGCTCATCGTGCGTGACATCGCGCTGTTCGCGAAGCAGAACAACATCCGCATGGGCGTGCGCGGCTCCGCTGCCGCCTCGATCATCCTCTACACGCTGGACGTGACGGACATCGACCCGCTGGAGTACGGCCTCGTCTTTGAGCGCTTCCTCAACCCGGAGCGCATCGGCATGCCGGACGTGGACTTCGACTTCGCGGACGACCGCCGCGAGGAGATCATCCGCTACACGGTGGAGAAGTACGGCCGCGACCACGTCGCGCAGATCTGTACGTTCGGGACGCTGGGCGCGAAGGCCGCGATCCGTGACACCGGACGCGCGCTGGGCATGGACTTCGGCGCCACGGACCGCATTGCTCGCATGATCCCGGACGTCCTCCACATCAACATCGAGGGCGCACTCAAGCAGTCCACGGAGCTGCAAGAGGCGTACGACGGCGACCCGAAGGTGCGGGAGCTGGTCGACACCGCCCGCTCGCTGGAGGGCGTTTCGCGCCACGCGAGCACGCACGCGGCCGGCGTCGTGGTCTCCCGTGAGCCGCTGACCGATGTCGTTCCGCTGCAGCGCGCCACCAGCAAGAAGGACGCGGACGAGGAACAGGCCGTCCCCACCACGCAGTACGCCATGGCCGAGATCGACAAGATCGGCCTGCTCAAGATTGACTACCTGGGCCTCACGAACCTCACCATCCTCGGACGCGCGATCGAGATGATCGAGCAGACCCGCGGGGAGCGCATCGACCTGCTGGCGATCCCGGACGGCGACCCGGATACGGCGGCGCTGCTGGCGGCCGGAGAAACCTTCGGCGTCTTCCAGATGGAGTCCGCGGGCATGCGCCGCTACGTCGTGGAGGTGAAACCACAGAACGTGCGCGAGCTCTCTGCCATGGTCGCCCTCTTCCGCCCCGGACCGCTGGAGCACATCCCGCGCTACATCGATGTGAAGCACGGCCGCGTGGGCGTGCACTACCTGCACCCGGAGCTCGAAGAAATCCTCGAGGAGACCTACGGGGTCATCACCTACCAGGAGCAGGTGCTCCAGATCGCGCGCAAGTTCGCCGGCTACTCGTTGGGCCAGGCGGATGTGATGCGCAAGGCGATGGGCAAGAAGATCGCCTCCGTCATGCTGGAGGAACGCGAACAGTTCCTCGCGGGCGTGGAGGCGCAGGGCCACCCGAAGAAGCTCGGCGAGGATCTCTTCGACCTCATCGAGCCCTTCGCCGGCTACGCCTTCAACAAGGCGCACGCGGTCTGCTACGGCACCATCGCCTACCAGACCGCCTACCTGAAGGCGCACTACCCGGCGGAGTACATGACCGCCGTACTCCAGGCCGCCAGCGGCAACTACGAGCGCATCGCCACGGCAATCGCGGAGTGCACCCGCCTGGGCCTCCCGGTGCTCGCGCCCGATGTGAACCGCAGCAGCAGCAACTTCTCCATCGAAACGGCCACTGACGGGTCGGAGGCGATCCGCTACGGCCTCGCCCAGATCAAGAACGTCGGCCTCGGCAGCGTGGAGACGCTGCTCGCAAACCGCGACGAGGAAGGCGAGTTCGCCACCATCGAGGAATTCGCGCGGCGCATCAACCCGCGCGACCTGAACAAGCGCGTCATCGAAGCGCTGGCGAAGGCCGGCGCGCTGGACCTGCTCGCCGACCGTGGCTCGGTCATCAACAGCACCGATCGCATCCTCGCGCTGGCGCAGCAGGAGCAGCGACTGCGGGAGACCGGTCAGACCTCGATGTTCGACCTCTTCGGCACGCAGGTAGAGACGCCACTGCCAGCGCTCGAGCTGGACACAATGGTCATTCCGCAGCCGCAGCTGCTCGCCTGGGAGAAGGAGCTGCTCGGGACGTACATCTCCGAGCACCCCTTCCAGGGCGCCGCTCAGAAGCTCGCCCCGTACGTGACCCACCAGGTCGCCGAGCTCACCGACGACCTCGACGGCCAGGAGGCGATCGTCGCCGGCACCATCACCGGCGTACGCTCACTCACCACCCGCCAGGGCAAGGCCTTCGCGGCGATCACCGTCGAAGACCTCAGCGGCCAGCAAGAGCTGACGGCCTGGTCAGAGCAGTTCGAGGGTTTCCGCGCACGTGGTCTGCTGTACGAAGGCAACGTTCTGCTGCTGAAGGTGATCGTGCGGCGACGCGGGGACCGGCTCTCCATCGCCGCGGTCGAGGCCTGCGCGTACGACTACGACGCCGGCCGCCTCGCGCATGACTTCAACCCTGCCCTCTTCCAGATCCGCCGCTCCGCCGGCGGCAGCTACCGCCAGCGCCGCCCGGAGCCCGTTCGCGCGCCGCAGCCACCCTCGGGAGGTGGCCCCAACGGCGGTCAACCCGCCCCAACGCGCGAGGGACGCCCCGACCTGCGCCTCGTGTCAAACGAGCCAGAAGCCGCGCCGGCCCCCGCTCCCGCGACGCACGAGATCGAGGATGACGGCGTGCATCGGCTGGTGGTCTTGATGGAAGAGACCACCGACCAGGACGCCGATCTGCGGCGACTGCGCCGGATCTGTGCGGCGCTGGACGAGTACCCGGGCGACCTGCCCGTGGAGCTCCGCATCCAGCAGCGGAACCGAGAGGTTGCGAGGATGCGGCGCGGAAGCGTCAACGCCGGAGCGCTCGACCAACTCGCCCCGCGCCTGCGCGCCCTCCTCGGTGTGCTCGGCACCGCCCGCGAGGTGGGCGTAGCCACCCCGGAGCGCGTGGTCAGCCCTGCCGGGCTGGTCGCCGTCGGCGGCAACTAGGCCTTCGCCCCTTCCGAGATTCTGCACCAGCCGCAGCGACTTCTCAGATTCCGTCCATCCTGAGCCTGTCGAAGGACGCCGCGCATGCGGCGCGGAATCTGAGATCAGCGCCCGCCAGAAAGCTATTGGCCCAGCGCCTCGGGATCGATGTCGCACTCGTTGAGCGCCGCCCTCAGGCTGTCCTCGAGGTCATTGGCAAGCTCACCATCCACGTTCTCAAGGTCGAGCGCCTGCCCACTGGCGTTCACAAGCTGCGAAGCACCCACGCGATCGACGATTGCCGTGGCGAGGCACTGCACATCACTGCTGGTAAGTTCCGGGAATTGGTCCGAGACGAACTCACGCATCGCGATCTCCACAACCCGATCACTCACCGCTCCGACGACGCTGTCGATCGGGTTGAATCCGCCGTTGTCATCGCCACCGCAGGCCGCAACCAGCAATCCGAACGCCGCCACCAGGCTCAGTACCGTGAGATACGACCGACGCATGTGTGTCCTCCACTTTCCCCGGCATCGCCGCGGCTTTACGACTCTCAGTACGACGGCTCGAGCGCTTGAGATCCAGCCCCGCGTGCGAATCGTCTCGTAGATAACGTAACCGTACCGCCGTCCGCACTAACCAAATGACGATCAAGGCCTGTTCCTCTCCGGTAGACTGGTAGCACCACCCGCGAGATGAGGACTCATGGCTCAACGTGCACTCGACCCCTCGAGCGCAGGGGAAGATCCCCGCAGCGCGCGCCCGGTGGAGATCGACCTGGCGTCTCGGTACGCGGAGATCGAAGCGATTCGACGTGAGATCGGGCGCGTCATCGTCGGCCAGACCGAGATGGTGGATCGGCTGCTCGTCGCGCTCCTGACCAACAACCACGCGTTGATCGAGGGCGTGCCAGGCCTCGCGAAGACCCTGACCGTCTCCACGCTCGCGCATGCCTTCGAATGTACCTTCTCCCGGATCCAGTTCACGCCAGACCTGCTGCCCGCGGACGTCACCGGCACCCTGATCTTCAACCCCCAGGACGGCGAGTTCCGCACCCGACAGGGCCCGATCTTCGCCAACGTGATCCTCGCGGACGAGATCAACCGCGCCCCGGCGAAGGCCCAGTCCGCGCTGCTGGAGGCCATGCAGGAGCGCACCGTCTCCATCGGCGGGGAGACGCACGCGCTGCCCGACCCGTTCATGGTGCTCGCGACCCAGAACCCCATCGAGCATGAGGGCACCTACCCGTTGCCGGAGGCGCAGCTGGACCGCTTCATGCTCAAAATCGTCGTCCACTACCCGACCCGCGAGGAGGAGCGCGCGATCCTCGCGCAGGCACTCACCAGCGAGGTCCCGCTCGTGCAGCCGGTAGTCTCCTCTGCAGCTGTGGGGCAGCTCCGCGCCGTCGTGCAGCAGGTGGAGGTCAACGACCGGCTGCGCGAATACATCGTGCGGCTGGTGGAGTCCACCCGCGATCCGGAACGCTACCAGCTCCGCGACCTGGCCCCGCTGCTGGAATACGGCGCTTCGCCGCGTGCGGGAATCTTCCTGGCCCGCGGCGCACAGGGCTACGCGTTCATCCACGGCCGCGACTACGTCATCCCGGAGGACATCAAGGCGCTGGCCCACGATGTGTTCCGGCATCGCATGGTCCTGACGTACGAGGCCGAGGCGCGCGCCATCGACCCCGACGAAATCGTGACGCGCGTCCTTGAGGGCGTCGAGATTCCCTGATCGAGGTCACGATGGCGATCCGGCTTCCCCTGCCGTTCCGCCGCTCCGCGAAGGCCAACTCCGCGGAGGAGGCGCTCGCCGTCACCGGCGACATCCAGACGCGCATTCGCGGCATCGAGATCCGCACGCGCCGGCTCGCCGCCTCCGCGCTCGGCGGCGAATACCGCAGCATCTTCCGCGGCGCCGGTATCGAGTTCTCCGAGGCGCGCGAATACACCCCCGGTGATGATGTGCGCCTCATCGACTGGAACATCACCGCCCGCACCGGCACGCCGTGGGTGAAAGAGTTCGTCGAGGAGCGCGAACTCACGGCGATCGTTGCCGTGGACCGCTCCGCCTCCGCCCTCGTCGCCCGCGAAGGGGCCGGCCGGCTGAAGGCTGCCGCGGAGCTCACCGCAATGCTGGGGTTCGCTGCCGCGCAGAACGGCGACCGCACCGGCCTCCTCTGCTTCAGCGAGGGCATCGATGCCTACGTCCCGCCCCGGCGCGGCACCCGCCACGTGCTGCGGCTGGTGCACGATGTGCTGGCAGACGACACGCCGGCGAGCAGCCAGACCAGCATCGGCACAGCCGCGGAGTATCTGAATCGCGTGCTCAAGCGGCGCTCTGTGATCTTCCTGATCTCAGACTTCTTCGACGATGGCTACCTGCAGGCCCTGCGTGACCTCGCGCAGCGGCACGAGGTCATCGCGCTCAGTCTCGTCGACCCGCTGGACCTCGAGCTCCCCGACCTCGGCCTGGTCGAAGTGGCGGATGTGGAACGCGGCCAGCGCATGTTGGTGGACACAGCGGACGCACGCATTCGCGCGCGCTACGCGACGGAAGCCGCTGCCCGCGTGGAGCGGCGCAAGCGCATCCTGACCGCGGCCGGCGTGGACGAGGTGGAAATCCGCCTGGACGAAGACTCCGTCGCCCCGCTGCGCGAGTACTTCCACCGACGGGCCTACCGCGCATGAGCGCCACACACCATCGAGGGCGTCCCTCGGCACGGCTCGCACTCCTCGCATTGCTGGTCGGGGCGGCGCTGGCCAGCGCCGCGATGCTGATTCAGGCGAGCACCGCCTCCGCCCAGGAGCCACCCATCGAGGTCACCGTGACCGTGACTCCCCCGGCCGCCACCATCGGCGACATCATCCGCATCCGCGTCGTTGCCGTACACGACAGCGACGTGATTGTGACGGCCCTGCCACCCCGGGTGACCGGCAGCGACCAGCTCGCGTCGCCACTAC
>JBJHDC010000013.1:0-15968 GCA_050486345.1 Dehalococcoidia bacterium
CCCCCCCCCGCGCGGGCCGGGCCGGGGCCGCCCCCCCCCCCCGGGCCCCCTGGCCCCGGGGGGCGGGGGGCCCCGGGCGCGGGTGGCGGAGAGCGGGGGGTGAGGTAATTCTCTGGTGGGGGTTCTAGCATCGTGGCATGCAGTGGATGCGACGACATGCACGGGGGCGACCGCCGTATCCGGATGTGCTGACGCCGGCGGAATGGCGCGTGCTGGAGCAGATCCGGGCGGGGCATTCGAACGCCGAGATCGCGGTGCGCTCCGGGCTGTCCATCAACACGGTGAAGACGCATGTGACGAGCATCCACGCGAAGACGGGGATCGCGGAGCGGTCAGGGCTGGTGGCGTGGGATGGCGCACCTGCCGCCCGGGGCTCGGGCGCGGAAGCACGCGCGGGACGGGGCCACTCGAACGCGCGGCTGGGGGGCCCGTTCGCACTGACCTCGATGGCGGGTGCGAAGGTGGCGGGCGCGGCACTGGTGGCGGTGCTGTTCGTGGGGGCGCTGTACCTGGTGTTTACGCAGCTGGATGTGGGTGATGGGGAAGGTGCTGCCCCGTCCTCGAGTGCGATGGAGGAGCGGGCGGCATCGTTCCCCTCGGTGCCGTGTGGCGTCGATCTGTTCGCGTTCCGGCGGTTCGAGGGCGATACGGAGACCTGGGACTGCTTCCGTGACGCGCTCACGCGGGGGGAGCGGGTGCAGGCGTGGTCGTTCGTGTTCGAGCCCGCTGGACCGTGGGGTACCGGGCACGGGGACGGTACGGGGATGCTGCTCACGAGCATGCCAGCCGGCGGGCTCGAGGTCATGGAGGTGGCGTTTACGGACTGGATACCGGGTGCGCAGCGGCACTACGTGTGCGCGGAGCTGGTGGCGGTGGAGCCGGAGGCGCTGCCGGTGCTCGATGGGTGCGGCACGCCTGCCGTGGTGGACCAACCGCAGATCGCAGAGGGGACCGTGCGGTTCTGCGGGGCGGAGGTCTGGGCGTTCGGTGCGCAGCCCGCAGCATGGGACGAGCGCGCGCGGCAATGCATCCTCGATGCGATCGAGGCAGGAGAGCAGGCACAGCTGTTCTTCAACATGTACACGGACGAGGGAGGACAGATCCGCCATGTGATGACCACCACCGCGTCAGGGCCCGTGGATCTGTACACAGACTCGAAGGATGGATTCGGCGCGATGGGGCGATTCGTGTCGCGGTGCCACGCGCTGGAGCCAGCTGCCCCACCCCACCTGTTCTCGCCCTGGTCGGAGGAATGCACCCAGGCGCGGCGGGTGGAAGGACCGGCCGAAGTTTGTGGCGTTGACGTAGTGGTGGCAGGCGCAGTGTCCGAGGCGGGGCAGTCGTGGCATTGCTTCCGCACGAACTGGGAGCGCGGTGAGCATTCGCTGCTGTTCGAGGTGCAGGTGACGGCGGAGGGGACGGGCATCGCACGGTCGTACGTGAGCGGCCGCGGGAGCCTAGCCGAGGAGGGGTTCGCGTTCAACTACAGCGCTGCGGAGATCGAACTGGACGGCTTCGTGGCGAAACCGGGGCGCACCTACTACGGAGGCTGCGGCATAGATGATGGGGCGACGCGGGGGATCGACGATTGCCATAGGCGCCGGTACCGGGTGGCCGAAGTCGACATCTACTCCGAACCGCACACGGTGGGCGGAGCGCTGTGGTGCGGTGTCGAGGTGATCGAGCGTTCCGCGTCGCACGTCAACGAGGACGCCCGGCGGTGTCTCCTCGATGCGTTCGAGGAGGGCAGCGCGGCGCAGTTGCTGTCGGTGTGGCTGAGCGGGTGGGGGCACGTGCGGGCCGAGGTGGTGACGGTCTTCGGCCCGGAGATCGTCGAGGTGCGGCGGGATCGCTGGGAGCCCTCGGGCCGTCATGTGGTGAGGGACCTGACGTGCGCCAGCCTGGATACCGCAGATGCGCCGGACGTGTTCGCAGTCGTGGAGTGCGAGGTGCGGCGGTAGGGCCTTCGATAGGCACACGACGAGCGGAATGGAGAGCGGGCGTAGCACGCTACGCCCCTACGAAGCCGGCGGGGCGGTGGGCTCGGCTGCGTTCGGGGCGTGATGCCGTCCTTCGACAGGCTCAGGACGAGCGGAAGCGTGGAAGGCGCGCGGAATGCACCTCGGATCGACCGGTCCTGAGGGGGGAGGTGAGATTCGGAGAGACTCCCGAAGGGCGCGCTGGACATCGCGGGCGGAAGTGCTATAACGCTTGCTGTCCGGGTTGTTATGAAAGTGTTACGGGAGGATGCCATGGCAACTGATGGGGGCGGCGGTACGCAGGCGGCACCGACGGCGGCGGCGGAGGGGCCGTACTTCGTGCAGGTGCGGTTCATGATGCAGATGGCGATGGTGCTGTTCATCTACACCGTGGTGATCGGGATCCTCAATGGCGTCGACCTGGTGGACTTCGACCGGAAGGTGCTGGTGGCGCACCTGCACGTGGGGACGCTGGCTTGGCTGACCATGGCGGTGTTTGCGGCGTCGTTGTCGCTGTTCGGGCGGAACGATCCGGATAACCGGATGGCGAAGCGGATGGCGGTGGCGGCGCCGGTGGTGGCCGCGGCCTACAACGTGGCGTTCCTGACGACGACGAACATCCTGCGGCCGATCCTGGGCACGGTGATGTTGCTGGTGATCCTGTGGTTCGCCTGGTGGGGCTTCAAGCAGGTGCGAGGCGTGACGCTGAGCGTGGTGCACCTGGGGCTGCTGGCCGGCCTGGCGACGTCTGTGATCGGGGCGGTGTTCGGGATTCTGCTGGGGCTGATGATCTCGAACCCTGACCTGGAGATCTCGTCACGGTTCGGTGATGCGCACCCGGCAACGATGGTGATCGGATTCCTGATCCCGGTGGGTATGGCGTTCGCAGAGTGGACGCTGCGGCCGGAGAGCGTACTGGTGAAGGCGACCCGTGCGGGGTGGGTGCAGATCGGTGCGCCCTCGCTGGGTGCGGTGGCGGTGACGCTGGGGATCCTGCTGGATGCGGAACCGCTGCTGATGCTGAGCCTGCCGCTGGAGCTGATTGGTCTGGGCGTGTTCTTGTGGCGCATGTTCCCGGGGATCCGGCAGGCCTCGTGGCTATCCACGGACCAGGCGCGTCATGGCACGGTGGCCGTGATCTTCCTGATCGTGAACATCGCGATCTTCGTGTACCTGATCGCGGAGTACGTGGAGGACTTCGATGCTGCACCACGTCGGCTGTTGCTGGCGCTGGACCACTCGATCTTCGTGGGCGTGCTGACGATGACGATCATCCCGTTCATCGCGCGGCTGTCGACGGCGACGCGGCCGGCGTGGGTGGATCACGTGGTGTTCTGGGGTATCGGGCTGGGCATCGGTGGGTTCGTGGCCGGGCTACTGCTGGATACGGATCCGTTCCTGCACGCCTTCACGCCGATCCTCGGGGTGGCCATCCTGCTGGCGATCGCGGTGCATGTGCGGGGGATGGGGAATCCCAGCGAGGCGCTGCGGGAGGCGTGACGGCGGCGGTCGGGGTGATCTGAGAGGTGTGCGCACCGCGCGGTCGGGTGACCTCGCGGTGTGCGGAGGGCATAACGATGTGGGCGAGGAGGGGCGCTCCCGCCGGGGCGCCCTTCTTGCGTGGGGCGGCTTGATGGGTCTTGCGAGCAGTGTGCTGGCGGGTGAGAGGTGACTGAGGTGGCTACGTCGAAGTATTCGCGACGGGTGTTTGGGCGGCGGGTGCTGGCGTGGAGCGGGGCGGCGGGACTGGTGCTGGTGGTGGGGTCGTGTGACTCCTCGGACGACGGTGGGGAGTCGCACGGCTGGTCGTACGAGGGTTCGCACGGTCCGGAGAGGTGGGCGTCGCTGTCGGATGAGTACGCGACGTGTGGTTCGGGGACGGAGCAATCGCCGATTGACCTCGGTGCGGGGGCGCCGGCGGATGGTGCGGTGGCGATCCACTGGGAGGCGGGTGCGCTGGAGGCGGAGAACAACGGGCACACGCTGCACGTGGGCGTGGAGGAGGGATCGTGGGTGGAGATTGATGGCGAGCGGTTCGAACTGCTGCAGTTCCACTTCCATGCGCCCTCGGAGCACACGCTGAACGGCGCACCGCTGGCGATGGAGACGCACTTCGTGCACCAGAGCGCAGCGGGGGAGCTGGCGGTGATCGGGGTGATGCACGCGGTGGGCGAGGAAAATGCGGCGCTGGAGCCGGTGCTCGCGGCGCTGGACCTCGACGTTGGGGAATCGCGATCGCTGGCGCCGCTGGATCTGACTGCGATGCTGCCGGCGGAGCGGGCGATGTATCGCTATGCCGGGTCGTTGACGACGCCCCCGTGCTCGGAGGGGGTGCGGTGGCACGTGCTGCAGGCGACGACGAGCGTGTCCGAGGCGCAGGTGGAACGGTACCAGGCGGTATACGGGATGAGCGCACGGCCGGTGCAGCCCCTCGGTGAGCGCGAGGTGCTGGAGGTGGCTGCGCGGCCCTGATGCGCGCCCGGGCTACCGTGGCGGCTGTGGGGGCAGCGTGGGGTCCGGCCCCAGCAGCACCTGCGCGAAGTTGAAGGCGACATGGTCGCGCTCGAACTGGTCGCCGAACAAGGCGGCCGCCCCGTCGCCCGCATCGGAGTCAGCGCTGACCTCACGCGCAAAGCGGCGCGCGAGGTTCTCGAGTTCGTCGCGGTGGACCTCGATGTGCTGTGGCGAGACATCTGTCGGGCGGAGGTTGCGGATGGTGAGCTCGCGATTGTGCTGCAGGGCGAGCAGGATGGCTTCGGCCATGGGGCCGTGGGCGGGGCCCCAGGCGGCGATGAAGTGGAGGCAGGGCTCGACCTCGGGCCACGGCCCCGCGAGATCCAGTGGGACCGGGGGGATGGCGTCGAGGTCGATGCGCTTCGACACTCGGGCATGGGGCAGCGGACGGTGGTCATGGGCGCAGGGTACCCGCGGAGAGGGTGCCGCGTGTCGACCGTGGCTCGCGGAGGTCTGGAAGGTCCCTATGCGTCAGCGCAGACGGCTGGTTGTGTTGCTCATCGGCGTGACGTTGCTCGCCGGATGCGGGTACACCTCGGACCGCGGTTCGGCGAACGGGTCGGATGCTTGCCACGGTCTGACGACGAGCGACGTCGAGGAAACGTTCGGTCACCACGGGGCAACGTGGGCGGAAGCGGAGATCGACGGCGGGTGCGAGTGGCGACCCGAGGGATCGAACCTACCCCGGATCGAGTTGTGGGTGAGCGACGACAGCAGGACCAGCACGCAAGGAACGGCGGTGGGTGCGAGCTTTCAGTACCCGGATGACCGGCACCTACACCTCATGGTGCAGTTCGGGCAGGCCTCGATGACACCGGAGGAGTTCGCCGCCGAGGAGGCGGCGCTCCGAGCGCTCGAGCGACGCATCGACCTGCCGCGGTAGTGACGGACTGATGTTGTCGGGGTCGGGCAAGGGCGCGGACACGGAGTCCGCGCCCTGTGGGTTGCGGCGCTAGTCAGCCATCGTGCGGCTGGGGTCGACGTCCAGGTCCTGCACCACGAAGGTGCCGAAGTGCCGCACGTCGCGCGCGCCGTGACGCTGGAGGAGTGCCGAGGCAGACTCCTTGCGCTCGTCGTCCTTGGCTTCGATGGCGAGGACGACGCCACCCTCGGATGCGGCGCGCTCGTAGACGCGGAGGTCGTCCTCGTTGGTGAGCAGGCGCTGGACGGAGCGCTGGAGAGTCTCGGCCACACCGTGCTCGGTGCCGCTGGAGTCGATGGCCTCCGCGCCGTCATCACCTGAATAGACGGTGATGTCTGTCTCCGGGATGCCGGCCTCGCTGGCTTCGTCCAGGGCACGGGCGGCGTCATCGCGCTTGTCGAAGATGCCGAGAACCTGATTGTCCGGGTAGCCGACGAATTCCTCGCCGCGTTCGACTGCGTGCGCCTGCTGCGAGGGGACGAGCGGCGCGCGGAGGATGCGGGCGATGCGGTTCATGTTGTGGGACATAACGAACTTCCAATCCGGATTCGTGGTGGGAATCCATGGATCTAGCCTACCCATACGTGTCGAGTTGGCGCTGATTGGCATGAGAACAGGTATCAGGAGGGGCATCCCACACATCGAGGTGGAGCGGGGCTAGAACTCGAGCGGCTCTTCGGCGCGGGCGGCGATGTCGGTGCGGTAGTGGGCGCCTTCGAAGTGGATGCGGGCGACGTTGTCGTAGGCGCGGGCGCGAGCCTCGGCGATGGTGGGGGCGGAAGCGACGACGCAGAGGACGCGGCCGCCGGCGGTGACGAGGCGACCTTCGTTACTCATGGCCGCGCCGGCGAGGAAAACCTGCACGTCGGCATCGACGGTATCGATGCCGGTGATGGGGCGGCCGGAGGGGTAGGAGCCGGGGTAGCCCTCGGAGGCCATCATCACGCCCACGGTGGCGGTGTCGTCCCAGGCGACCTCGACGTCTGCGAGGCGGCCGTGGGCGACGGCGTCGCAGATGTCGAGGAGGTCGGTGCGGACCTTGGGCAGAAGCACCTCGGTCTCGGGGTCGCCGAAGCGGGCGTTGAACTCGACGACGCGGGGGCCGGTGGCCGTGATCATGAGGCCGGGGTAGAGGACGCCCGCGTACGGGTGACCGGCGTCTGCCATGGCGCGCACGGCGCGCTCGGTCACGTTCTGGCGGATTGCCTCGGCGGTGAGGTCTGGGAGCCAGGCGGGAGGTGAGTAGACGCCCATGCCGCCGGTGTTGGGGCCGCGGTCGCCGTCGAAGACCGGCTTATGGTCGCAGGAGAAGGGCATGTGGCGGACGGTGGTGCCGTCGCTGAAGGCGTGCGCGGAGACCTCGCGGCCGTACATGCGCTCTTCGATCACCACGCGCGCGCCGGATGCGCCGAATGCGCCGCCACGCATGGCTGCGTTGATGGCCGCGATGGCCTGATCGACGTCGTCGCAGACGGTGACGCCTTTGCCGAGTGCGAGGCCGTCCGCCTTCACCACGACGGGGTGGTCCAGACTGCGGACGTAGGCCTCGGCGGCGTCGGGGTCGTCGAAGGTGGCGCTGGCGGCGGTGTCGATGCCGGCGTCCGCCATGATCTGCTTGGCGAAGGACTTGGAGGCCTCGATGCGGGCGGCGGCGGCGGTGGGACCAAAGGTGGGGATGCCCTCGGCGGTGAGGCGGTCGACGACGCCGGCGGCGAGAGGGTCGTCCGGGCCGACGATGACGAGGTCGGCGCGAATGCGCTCTGCGAGGCGGACGACGGCGTCGAGGTCGGTGGCGGGAACGTCGGGGACGAGTTCGCCGTAGGCGGCGATGCCGGGGTTACCGGGGGCGGCCCAGAGCTTCGTGAGCCTCGGGGATTGCGCGAGCTTCCAGGCGATGGCGTGCTCTCGTGCGCCGGAGCCGAGGAGGAGGGTGTTCATGGGAACCTCACCCCCGGCCCCTCTCCTCCTTCGAGGAGAGGGGAGGCGGAGAAGCGGGAGTCTTGGGGATGGGTGGGACGCTGGTCGGACTTCGAACGGTGGTGTATGTGCTTCGGCGGGGTCAGCGGGCCCTCACCCCCCGCCCCACAACCACAGCACACCAGGATGTGCGCGCTACGCGCCCCGGGCGGGAGAGGGGAGGCGGAATGGGCGAGGCACGCCTCGCCCCTACGATCGGTGCGAGGAGCTGGTCCGTGCGTCGTGGCGTGGTGCCCGTCCTTCGACGGGCTCAGGACGAACGGGAGGGGGCGGGTGCGGCTAGCTGCGCACCTGGGGGTGCTATGCGGTCTGGGATCTGCGTGTGGAGAACGGGCGCAAGGCCTTGCGCCCCTACGGGTAGTGCAAAGAGCTGGGCGGAGGAGCGGGGCGTGGTGCGCGTCGCTGGATAGTCTTCGAACAAGCGCACTGGGGAGTTGCGGGTGATTCGAGGACAGCCTCACGGGGTCTATTCCCACTCGATCGTCCCTGGCGGCTTGGAGGTGATGTCGTAGACGATGCGGTTGACTTCGGGGACTTCGTTGGTGATGCGGGTGGAGATGCGGGCGAGGAGGTCGTAGGGGAGGCGGGCCCAGTCGGCGGTCATGGCGTCTTCGGCGGCGACGCAGCGGAGGGCGACGGTGTAGCCGTAGGTGCGGAAGTCGCCCTGCACGCCAACGGACTTGGTGTCGGTGAGGACGGCGAAGGACTGCCAGAGGTCGTAGTAGACCTGCGCGTTCTTGACTTCGTCCATGAGTACCCAGTCGGCGCGGCGGAGGACATCGAGCTTGTCCGGTGTGACCTCGCCGATGACTCGGATGGCGAGGCCGGGGCCGGGGAAGGGCTGACGGTAGACCATCTCGTCCGGGAGGCCGAGCTCCTTGCCGACGCGCCGGACCTCGTCCTTAAAGAGGTTGCGCAGGGGCTCGATGAGCTTGAGGCGCATGTCCTTGGGGAGGCCGCCGACGTTGTGGTGCGTCTTGATCTTGGCGGCGGCGTTGTTGCCGGTGGAGGCGGATTCGATGACGTCCGGGTAGGTGGTGCCCTGGACGAGGAACTGGACGTCGCCGATCGCGCGGGTCTGCTCCTCGAAGACGCGGATGAAGGTGTTGCCGATGCGCATGCGCTTGGTCTCGGGGTTGGTGACCTCGGCGAGGTCGCCGAGGAAGCGGTCGACGGCGTCCACGTGGACGAGCTTGATCTGCATGTGGTGGCGGAAGGTGTTGACGACGCGCTCGGGTTCTTCCATGCGGAGGAGGCCGTTGTCGACAAAGATGCAGGTTAGCTGATCGCCGACCGCGCGGTGGACGAGGGCGGCCGCGACGGCGCTGTCGACGCCGCCGGAAAGGGCGCAGATGACCTGGCCGTCACCGACGGCGGCGCGGACGGACTCGACGGTCTCTTCGATGAAGTTGGCGGCGGTCCAGTTGGGCTCGATGCCGGCGACCTGGAAGAGGAAGTTCTGGATCAGCTGGTCGCCCTGGGGCGTGTGTACGACCTCCGGGTGGAACTGGATGCCGACGTGGCCCTGGTCATAGGCCATCATGGCGACGGGAGCGTTGTCGGACTGCGCGACGACGCGGAAGCCGGCGGGGAGCTGGACGACGTGGTCGCCGTGGGACATCCAGACAGGGAGTTCGCCGGGGAGGTCCTTGAACATCGGGTTGGCGGATTCGGAGACGCGGAGGACGGCGTGGCCATACTCGCGCTGCGCGGCGGGGTCCACGACACCACCGAGGGTGTAGGCGAGGAGCTGCATGCCGTAGCAGATGCCGAGGACGGGCACTTCGGAGTTGATGACATAACTCGGAAGCGAGGGGGCGTCGGCTGCGTAGACGGAGGCGGGGCCACCGGAGAGCACGAACGCCTTCACTCGGAGGTGGTTGAGCTTCTCGATGGGGGCGTCCCAGGGGATGAGCTCACAGTAGACGTTCGCCTCGCGAATGCGGCGGGCGATGAGCATGGAGAACTGGGAGCCGTAGTCGAGGACGACGACGGCCTCGGGGGCGTTGGGGGCGGGGGTGAGGACACCGCCGGGCTCGCGGGCTTCGGCGATCTCGAGGTAGGTAGAGACCTCTGCGTCACCGGATGCGCGGATCCGGTCCGCGGGGGCGGATGCGTCAGTGTCCTGGGTCATGTATTGCCTGGCGGTTCTCGGTTGGGGGGAGGTGCGCTAGGCGTGAATCGTATCGGTGGGTATCGTGCGGGTCAACGCGAGGTGGAAGACCTCACCCCCCGGCCCCCTCTCCTCCTTCGAGGAGAGGGGGAGGCAGAAGGCGGAGGAGTCGCGGTGCCGATTGTCGATGCGGACAAGATTGATGAGGTGATCGCGCTGATCCTCGGTGGGGGGATTGCGGCGATTCCTACGGATACGGTGTACGGGCTGGCGGCGTTGCCTCGACATGAGGGTGCGCTGGGGGGGCTGGCGGATCTGAAGGGGCGTGACGCGCAGCAGCCGATTGCGGTGTTGATTGACTCGGCGGTGGATGTGATGCCGTTTCTGGAGGAGCCGGCGGCGCTGGATCGGGTGATGCGGTTCTGGCCGGGGGCGCTGACGGCGGTGGTGCGGGCGAAGGAAGGGGCGCTGCCATCGCCGGTGGTGTCGGAGGCGGGGACGATCGGGGTGCGGAAGCCGGACGATCAGCTGGCTCGCTACGTGATTCGAGCGTGTGGCGGGGTGCTGGCGGTGACGAGTGCGAACCGGCACGGGCAGGCGCCGGCGCTGAGCGCGCAGGAGGTGGCCGCGGAGTTCGGGGAGGCGTTGGTGGTCCTCGATGGTGGGCCTCGCGATGGGGGCGTGGCGTCGACGGTGGTGGATCTGGCGTCGGTGCCGCCTCGGATATTGCGTGAGGGGCCGGTGACGGCGGAGGACCTGGGGATTGGGTGAGGGGCGGACGACGTTCAGAATCCGCGCCGCCGGGGGCGGTGTCCTTCGACAGGCCCTTCTAGATCGGCGCTAGGCGCCGGGGCTCAGGATGAACGGATTCTGAACTTCGCCTTGTTCCGTGGCGGTCCGTGCATCCGCAATACAAACAACTGGACGTGGGAGACACGATGCGAGGACGAATGACGCACCTCCGATTGAGTACCCGCACAAGATTGTGAGTGGGGCGATGCTTCGGGCTCTCACCCCCGGCCCCTCTTCCATTGCGCGGGAGAGGGGAGAGAGAGAGCAGAGGCGGAACGGGCGCGCGGCCTTGCGGGCCTACGAGGTTGGTGTGGTGTTGGAGACCCTCACCCCTAGCCCCTCTCCCACTTCGTGGGAGAGGGGAGACAGAAATGTGGGAGTCAGAATGGCGAGATGGCGATGAGTGGCGACGGACTTCCGTTTGAGTACCCGCGCAAGATTGTGAGCGGGGCGATGTTGATCCTCGATGAGCGGGGGCGGGTGCTGGTTGTGAATCCGACGTACAAGACGCCGTGGGAGATGCCGGGTGGGCTGGCCGAGCAGGGGGAGTCGCCGGCGCGGGCGGCGCGTCGGGAGGTGCGCGAGGAGCTGGGGCTGGATCGGGAGCCGGGGCGGTTGCTGTGCGTGGAGTGGCGGCCGCCGATTCCTCGAGAGGTGGGCGCGGGGCTGGATGGGTTGCACTTCATCTTTGATGGCGGGGTGCTGACGGCGGAGGAGATCGGGTCGATCCGGCTGCAGCGAGAAGAGTTGTCGGAGTATGCGTTCCTGGAGGCCTCGGAGGCGCTGGAGCGGTTGCCGGCGCGGCTGGCGGCTCGGGTGAGTGCGGCGCTGGGTGTAGGTGAGGGGGATGCGCCGGTGTACCTGGAGGCGGGGGTGGAGCACGGGAACCTCACCCCCCAACCCCCTCTCCTCCTTCGAGGAGAGGGGGACCAGGAGGCCTGATCGCAGTGACTTGCGGTGTGGGGCACGTCCTTTGACTGCTCATCCTCGATCGGCGGTGCACGCCGGGGCTCGGGACGAACGGGATTGTCGGGCGGCGGTGTCGGTGTATGGGGTGGCGGGGGTGGCCTATTGGGCCTGAGAACCCTCACCCCCGGCCCCTCTCCCGCTTCGCGGGCGAGGGGAGTCAGAGATACGGATGAGAGATGGGTAGTCAGTACGAGGAGCCGGAGGCGGGAGTTCGGTGACTTGCAGCGTGGTGCACGTCCTTCGACAGGCTTATCGGGATCGGCGCTACGCGCCGGGGCTGAGGACGAGCGGAATCCTCAACAGTCGGGGCCGAGTCGGGGAGTCAAGGAGAGGTGGTGGGTGTGGTGAGTAGTCAGTACGAGGAGCCGTTCGCGCACTTTGATGCGTGGTTTGAGGAGGCGCGGGGGGCGGAGGCGCTGCCGGAGGCGGCCTCGATGGCGACGGTCGGCGGTGATGGGCGGCCGTCGAATCGGATGGTGCTGGTGCGGTGGCGGACCGGGCCGGGGTTCGATGTGTATACGGACCTGGAGTCGCGCAAGGGCGAGCAGCTGCGGGCGAACGCGAGTGCGTCGTTGTGCTGGTGGTGGCCGGTGTTGCAGCGGCAGGTGCGCGTGGAGGGGGCGGTGGAGTTCCTGGACGATGCGGCAGGGGATGCGTACTGGGAGTCGCGGCCGCGGGGGGCGCAGGTGGCGGCGGCTGCCTCGCGACAGTCGCAGGTGATCGAGAGCGCGGAGGCGCTGGATGAGGCGTACGGGCGCACGGAAGCTTCGCACACGCCGTACGTGGGGGTACCTCGACCGGCGCGGTGGGGCGGGGTGCGGGTGCTGCCGGAGCGGGTGGAGTTCTGGACGCAGCGGCCGAACCGGCTGCATGAGCGGGTGGAGTATGTGCTCGAAGGTGGGGTATGGGTGAGGCGGTTGCTGCAGCCGTAGGGGGTCACCCGATACTGTACCGATCGATATCGGTAATCAACCCACGGAGCATGTCGCTCCGTGATAGTTGAGTCCCTTTGTTTCCTAGGCTCCTTCGGATTTCAAGCAGCAAGCCTCCCCAGAGCTTCATCATCTCTTCAGCTGCTGCCTGATCCTTCGAACGATAGATTAACTGCATCAGGTCGCCGTACGCTCGGACTACCTCATCAGATCCGATCAGCGAGAGTTCGAAAATGGTACGTCGATACTCTCCCGCCACCGTCTCGTGCAGCTTCGCCATTGCATCCGGATCATTACCACTTGAATACGCCAGGATGAATGGCTGCAGAATGTCCGCGTAGACCCGTCGACGCTCATCATTGAGGTTGCGTTCTGCTGCCCGAATTTCCTCGAGGCGAGAGCGGAAATACCAACTGACTAAACCGCCAGCAGCTACCAGAACAGGCGCGCCGAGCGTGACTAGTACTGCTGTCCAACTCATGGATCTGGTCCTGCCCGGGGAGATCCGGAACATAGAACGAATGTTCCTTGAGCGTCAACTCATGAGCACGATGCGCCAAGCACGAAGACGTTCGAATTATTCACATCCCGCAGCAGGGACATAAAGTCGAGGCTTCTGGCGATACGGGCGGAGGGGGCCAATGCCCGACGCAACGTCTTGGTTCGGTGTTGGCTGGGTTCGCTGCTGAAGCTGCTGCTAGGGCCGACACCGTTCCTGAGTGCAGCCGTCCACTCCCTGAAGTAGTGAATGGTGCTACCTGCACTCGGGCGGTGCGGGAAACGAGTAATGACGCTTCACCACTCCGGAGGACCTGCCCGCGATTGCGTTCGCGGGTAGGTGCTGGCGGGTAAGAGTCTGAGGCCGACCGAGCCTCCTCTTGCTTGCGATGCTGATGTATGACCTGAGCCTCTCGCCCGCGAGAGCTCTAGCTAATGGCGGCAGGGAGGTCAGTTGCTCGCCGCCACGACTGATCCATCGAGAAGGCTGGGATACGATGGTGGAAGAGTCGGCTGAGGCGAGGAGTACGGGATGCGCGTGGCGATTGGGTCTGACCATGCGGGGTTTGAGTTGAAGGAGTTGCTGCGCGCGGAGCTGGCGGAGCTGGGGGACGACGTCGAGGATTTCGGCACGGATTCGTTGGAGTCGTGTGACTACCCGGACATTGCGCTGCCACTGGCGGAGCAGGTGGCAGAGGGGGCGTTTGATTTCGGCGTGCTGATCTGCTCGAACGGTGTGGGGCCCTCGATCGTGGCGAACAAGGTGCACGGGGTGCGGGCGGCGGTGTGTCACGACACGTTCTCGGCGCGGCGGGCGCGGGAGCACACGAATGTGAATGTGCTGTGCCTGGGTGCGTGGGCGATTGGACGCGGGGCAGCCTCGGACATTTTGCGCGCGTTCCGGACCGCGGAGTTCGAGGGTGGGCGTCACGAGCGGCGGCTGGGCAAGTTGCAGGCGATCGACGACGCGATGCGGGCCGCGAACGCGGGGAGTGCCTCGAGCTAATGGGTCTCGAGCGAATGGGCGAGGTACCGCCGTTCGGCGCGAGCGCATGAGGCGGCAGGCTGTGCCGGGACGGTCGGTCCTGGCACGGGCGCGGCAAGTGGCGCAACTGGCGCGGACTGCGGCGAACGGGACCTACCTGACGGCGGCGCACCAGGCGTTTCCCGTGGTGGACGGGCGGTTTCGTGTCCCGGGACTGAGCGGTCGCGTGGACGTGATCCGCGACCGGTACGGCGTACCTCACATCTTCGGTGCGACGGACGAGGACGCGCTGTTCGGGCAGGGGCTGGTGCACGCGCAAGACCGGCTGTTCCAGATGGATGGGGCGCGGCGGCTGGCGGCCGGACGGCTCTCGGAGATTGCGGGACCTCGAGCGCTGCGCGGTGATCGCTTTCTGCGACGGCTGGGGTTGGCGCGGGTGGCTGCGCGCGATGTGGCGGAGATGACGGCGGGCGAACGCGCCATCATCGAGGCATACACGCGGGGTGTGAACGAGGGTATGCGCACGCTGCCGGCGCTCCCGCCGGAGTTTGTCCTGGCCGGATACGAACCGGAGCCGTGGACGCCCGAAGACACGATGATGATCGCGCGGCTGGTGCTGGTGAGCTTCGCGACGAACTGGGACACGGAGCTGGTGCGCGAGCGGCTGGCGGCGGGCCTGGGCGCGGAGCAGGCGGCGGCGCTGGACCCGGTGCACGACGCGTCGGTGGATGTCACGGTGACGCATCGCCCGTACCCGCCGGCGGCGGACCGGCTCCTGGATGCCTACCGCGCAGCGATCGATGCGGGGCTGCCGCTGGGCGTGGGCTCCAACGCGTGGGTGGTTTCGGCGGAACGATCGCAGACGGGTGCGCCGCTGCTGGCCTCGGATCCGCATGTGGGATCGAGTCTGCCGGGGCTCTTCCACGTCAGCCACGTCAGCGGCGACCAGGCGGATGCCGTTGGTGCGGACATCCCGGGGGTGCCCGGGGTCGTCTTCGGGCACAACCAGGCGATTGCCTGGGGGATCACCGCGGGGATGGCGAACGTTGCCGACTGCTACGTTGAGGAATTCGATCCCGAGCAGCCGACGCGGTACCGGACACCTGACGGCTGGGCCGAGGCGCACGAACACATCGAGCAGATCGCGGTACGCGGTGGCGGGACCGTGGAGGAGCGGGTGCTGGAGACGCGGCACGGGCCGGTGATCGGGCCCGCGCTGGCCGGTGAGTCGCGGGCGATTGCGTTGCGGTCGACGGCGCTGGAGCGCGGGGACCTGGTGCGGGGATTCCTCGGGCTGTGGCGCGCGCGTGACGTGGAGGCGTTCGAGCGGGCGGCAGATGACTGGTCCGGGACGACGTTCAACATCGTCTTCGCGCACACGGACGGCACCATTGGCTACCGCTTCATCGGTAGCGTGCCGGTCTCTGAGCGCGGCGAAGGGCTGCTCCCTCGTGACGGGGTGACGTCACCGGGTCCGCCGCCGGTGCGCGGTGCGCGAGAACTGCCGCGGGTGATGGATCCGCCTGAGGGTGTGATCGTCTCGGCGAACCAAGCGCCCGGCGGGACCCTGGAGCTGGGTGAGGAGTGGTGCGAGCCGCAGCGGGCGGCGCGGATCACGGAGCTGATTGCGCGGCGGGAACGGCATTCGGTGGCCTCGTTTCAGCGGATGCAGGTGGACCGGTACTCGGCAAACCTCGTGACGTTGCGTGACCTGTTGCTGGCGCGTGGTGCGGTGGCGCACCCGGAGGGGCCGCTGCTGGAGGCGTGGGACGGCATGTTGTCGCCTCGCGACCCCGCTGCGGCGATCATCACGCTGACGTTCGAGGAGCTGGCGCGCACGCTGGCGGAGCGCGCGGCTGGATCGCTTGCGCCGCTGGTGCTGGGGGCGGGGTTGGAGGGGCTGACCACGTACACCTCGTTCCACTACCGCCTGCAGGGGGCGATCGTGCGGGCGACGGTGGATGCCTCTGCGCCGTGGTACGACGGCGAGGATGACCGTGACCGGCGGCTGACCGGGGCGGTGATGCGGGCGGTGGACCTGCTGACGGCGCGCTACGGTGCGCACCCTTCGCGATGGCATCGAGGTTCGATGCACCCGCTGGCGCTCGATCACCCGCTGCGCGCCATTCCGGCGCTGGGGCGGTGGTTCTCTCGCGGACCCATCGAGTACGGCGGCGATGTGAATACCGTGTGGCAGGCTGCGTACTCGACGCATGTGCCGGGTGCGCGCACGCGGGTGACGGCGGCGTATCGCCAGGTGATTGACCTGGGCGACTTCGATCAATCG
>JBJHDC010000013.1:15978-29101 GCA_050486345.1 Dehalococcoidia bacterium
ACGTTTATGCTGCTCACCGGGAACTCCGGCATCCCGGAGCATCCTCGCTACGATGACTGCCTGAGCGACTATCTCGCTGGGCGGCAGCGTCCGATGCTGTATACACGCGCGGCCGTGGAGGCTGCGGCGGAATCATGGCTGGTACTGGAGCCGGAACGCCTCCAGCCGGGACTGATGACCGAGGCAGGAGGATGACAGTGAGTGAAGCTGTACTCGCGGAGCGCGCTGAGCGGTATCGGGAAGAGACGCAGCGTGCGATGCGCGCGATGGTGGGCGATGAGCGCACCGCGCTGTATGCGTGGATGCGCTATCACCTGGGCTGGGAGGACCGTAGCGGCAGCCCAGTGGAGCTGCGCCGGGAGAAGATGCTGCGCCCGGTGGGGCTGCTGATGGTTGCTGAGGCGCTGGGCGGCGATGTCCAGCAGGCGGTGGCTGCGGCGGCCTCGGTGGAGCTGATTCACAACTTCTCGCTGCTGCACGACGACATCGAGGATGACAGCCAGTACCGCCACGGGCGGCCGACGGTGTGGACGTTCGCGGGGCAGGCGCAGGCGATCAACACGGGTGATGGGATGTACACCATCGCGCGGCTGGGCCAGTACCGGCTGCTGGATGCCGGGGTAGCGCCGGAGCGGGTGCTGGCGGTGATGCAGGAGCTGGACGAGGCGTGCATGCAGCTGGTTGAAGGTCAGCACCTGGACATCTCCTTCGAGACGCGGAACGACGTGACGGCAGATGAGTACGTGGAGATGGCGCACGGGAAGACGGCGGCGATGTTCGCCGGACCGCTGGCGGCGGGGGCGCTGCTGGCGGGAGTCTCATCGGAAGTGGTGGATGCATTCCGGGCGTACGGCCGGCACGTGGGGCTGGCCTTTCAGATGGTGGATGACGTGCTGGGTATCTGGGGTGACACGGAGCTAACCGGAAAACCGGTGGGGGATGACCTGCGATCGCGGAAGATGACGTACCCGGTGATCCTGGCGCTGGCGGCGGAGGGTGAGGCGGCCTCGAAGCTGCGTGACGCGTATCGGACACGCGCGGGGCGGAACGAGGATGTGGCGGCGCTGGCGACGCTGGTGGAGGCGACGAGGGCACGCGAATCGACCGTGGCGATGGCGGAGCGCGAAGAGCAGCTGGCGATGGATGCACTGACGGCGGCGGGTGTGGGCGACGAGGTGCGCGCGCTGTGCGAGGCGTACGCGCTGTCCGCGATCGGGCGGGTGTCGTAGGCCTGCGTTGCCGCAAGGATCGGCGCCGCATATCATCGCGGCGACCCAGCGTGCCCCCAGCCGACGCACCCGACCAGCATGAGTCTGACAAGGTGGCGTATGCAGAAGCAGACGATTCGGGATATCGACGTCAGCGGGAAACGAGTGTTCCTGAGGGTCGATTACAACGTCCAGTTCGATAACGGCACGATCCTGGACGATCATCGCCTGAAAGAATCGATCGGCACCATTCGCGCCCTGCAGACGGCGGGCGCGCGCATCGTCATTTGTTCACATCGAGGCCGCCCGCAGGGGAAAGTGGTGGAGGAGCTGCGGAACGAGCCCGTGGCCCGTCACCTGAGTACGCTGCTGGGCGAGCCCGTGGCGTACGTGCGGGAATGCGTCGGTTCCGAGGCCCAGGCAGCCGCGGAGGCGCTGGAGCCCGGACAGGTGCTGCTGCTGGAGAACGTGCGCTTCCATCCCGAGGAGGAGACGAACGATCCCGAGTTCGCGCGCGAGCTGGCATCGCTGGGCGATGTCTTTGTCTGTGACGCGTTCGGGACGGCGCATCGCGCGCATGCCTCGGTGGTGGGGGTGGCTCAGCACCTGCCCGCGGTTGCGGGGCTGCTGATGGAGCATGAGCTCAAGTACCTGGAGCAGGTGACGGCGCACCCGGAGCGGCCGTTCGCGATCATCCTGGGCGGGGCGAAGGTCACCGACAAGATCAAGATCCTCGAGCACCTGTGCGATCAGGCTGACCTGGTGGTGATCGGTGGTGGAATCGCGAACACGTTCCTGAAGGCGCAGGGGATGGATGTAGGCGCCTCGCTGGTCGATGACGCGTGTATTGAGGATGCGCTGTCGATCATGCGCATGGCGTCCCAGCGCAACGACCTGCGGCTGGTGATGCCCACCGATGTCGTGATCGCGGATCCCGCGGGTGAGAATGTGAACACGGTTTCGATTAATCGTGTGCCCCCGGACTTCCGCATCCTGGACCTGGGGGAGCGCACGATCGAGGACATTCGGGCTTCGCTGGCGTCGATGAAGACGGTGGTCTGGAACGGGCCGGTGGGGTTCTTTGAGCGTCCGCCCTTTGACGAGGGGACGCTGGCGATTGCGCGCATCCTCGCGGACCTGCACGCGGTGACGGTGGTGGGCGGCGGCGAGACGGCGGCGGCGGTGAGCCGCGCCGGGGTGAAGGATCGCATCGCTCATGTCTCGACCGGCGGTGGCGCATCGCTGGAGATGATGCAGGGCGTCACACTCCCCGGCGTGGATGTGCTGCTCGACCGGTAACTCCTCGGCGGTTGGATTCAGCGAGTCGCGAGCACGTGAACGTTCTGATCAGATTGCGGGTATCGCAGAGCGATAGGATGGAACTATGGACCTCGATCTGATCCGGCAGCTGTCGCAGCCCGCTGAAACCAAGGTGGTGTTGTGTGTGCTGGACGGCCTGGGTGGGCTGCAGGGGCCGCGCGGGCGCACAGAGCTCGAGGAGGCCGACACGCAGCACCTGGACCGGCTGGCGGAGGCTGGCTGCCTGGGGCGGACGTTGCCGGTGGGGTACGGCATCACGCCGGGATCGGGTCCGGGACACCTCGCGCTGTTTAGCTATGACCCACTGGTGTACGAGATTGGGCGCGGGGCGCTGGAGGCGACGGGCATCGGGTTTGAGGTGGGGCCGAACGATGTGGTGGCGCGCGGGAACCTGTGCGACCTGGATGAGGCGGGGCTGATCACGGATCGCCGTGCCGGGCGGATGCCGACCGAGGAGACGGCGAAGGTCTGCGAGGAGCTGCGTGCGATCTCGTTGCCGGGCGTTGAGGTCTTCGTGGAGCCGGTGCAGGACCAGCGCATCATCCTGGGGTTGCGCGGCGAAGGGCTGAGCGATGCGCTTATCGACACGGATCCGCAGCGGGAGGGCGTTGCGCCGCATGAGCAGGCTGCGACGGCGCCCGAGGCGGAGCATACGGCTGAGCTGATTCGCGAGTGGGTGAAGCAGGCGCGCGGGATCCTCGGTGGTCGCGAGCGCGGCAACGGGGTGTTGTTGCGCGGGTGGTCGGGGAAGCCGGACCTACCGCCGTTCCCGGAGCTGTGGAAGCTGCGCGCGGCGGCGGTGACGGTGTACCCGATGTACCGCGGCGTGGCGAAGCTGTGCGGGATGGATGCCATTGACGGCGGGACACACCTGTCTACGCAGATCGAGGCGATTCGGGACCACTGGGACGAGTACGACTTCTTCTTCCTGCACTACAAGTACACGGACAGCGCCGGCGAGGATGGGAACTTCCGCGCCAAGCACCAGGCGATCAGCGATTTTGATGCTGAACTGCCGTCGCTGCTGGCGCTGAACCCCAACGTGCTGGTGGTCACGGGCGATCACTCCACACCAGCCTCGATGGCGGCGCATTCGTGGCACCCGGTGCCGGTGCTGTTGTGGGGTGACCACGTGCGTTCCGATCACATGCACGCGTTTTCCGAGAGCAATTGTGTGACGGGTGAGCTGGGTACGTTCCCGGCGAAGGAGTTGATGCCGATCGCGTTCGCGCACGCGGGGCGATTGGCGAAGTATGGCGCCTAGGCGCAGAACAGGACGGCGCGCTGACGCCGAGCAGCACGGCGCGTATGCGCCAGGGGGAGAGGGCGTCCCATCGTGAGTCGAGTGCCGATCGTGGGTGGAAACTGGAAGATGCACACCGATCGATCAGACGCTCGCTCGCTCCTCGGACAGGTTCGGCAGCGGCTGGATATCGTCGAGGACGTCGAGGTGGTGGTGTGCCCCCCCGCGACGTGGCTGGGTGATGCTGCGGACTTGCTTGCGGGTAGCAACCTGCGCGTCGGGGCGCAGAACGTGCACTGGGAACCCCAGGGTGCATTCACCGGCGAGGTGAGTGCGCCGATGCTGGCTGGGACGGCTTCGTACGTCATCGTGGGTCATTCTGAGCGGCGGCACGTCTTTGGTGAGACGGGCGAAGAGACCAACCGCAAGCTGCGCGCGGTGCTCGAGGCTGACCTGGCGCCGATCCTCGCCGTAGGTGAGCTGCTGGACGAAGCGGAGGCGGGACAGACTGCCGAGGTACTGCGCCGTCAGCTGAGTGAAGCCTTCGAGGGTTTCGAGCGACTCGATCCGCGGGTGGTGATCGCGTACGAACCGGTCTGGGCGATTGGTACGGGACGGGCGGCATCGGCGGCGGACGCGGAGGAGCGGTGCGCGCTGGTGCGGCGGATCCTCGCTGAGCGCTTCAGCGAGTCGGCGGCCGATGCATGCCGGATTCAGTACGGCGGTTCGGTGAACGCGGAGAACGTCGCGGGATACGCGGAGCAGCCGAACATCGACGGGGTGTTGGTGGGTGGCGCATCGCTTGATGCGGATGCGTTCGCCTCAATCTGCCGCACGTTTGCGGATGCCAAGCGACCAGCATGACGGTTCGGTGACCGGCCCGCGAACGGGCATGGCCACAACATCGTGACATAATATCACCATGAATCATCATACCTCGTTCTCCGGGCGGCACCTCGTGGCGCTGGTGGGGCCGACGGCCGGTGCGAAGACGGCTGTTGCTCTGCGGGTGGCGCGTGAGATGGACGTTGAGGTGATCTCGGCGGACTCTCGGCAGGTGCGCGCGGGGATGGTAATCGGCACCGCTGCGCCGACCGAGGCGGAGCGGGCGGCTGCGCCGCACCACCTGGTGGGCATCGTGGAGCCGGGCGAGACGTTCACGCTGGTGGACTGGCTGGAGCGCGCTCGCGAGGCCCTCGACGGTATCTGGGCACGCGGACGGCTGCCGCTGGTGGTGGGCGGGACGGGGCAGTATGTGTGGGCGCTGCTGGAGGGGTGGCAGGTGCCGCGGGTGCCGCCGAACCCGGAGCTGCGCGCGGCGTTGCATCGGATGGCTGAGGCAGAGGGACCGGCGGCGTTGCACGCGCGGCTGGCGGCGGTGGATCCGGCGTCTGCGGAGCGCATCGCGGAGCGGAACGTGCTGCGGGTGGTGCGGGCGCTGGAGATCATCGAGACGACGGGCGAGCCGATCCCGCCGCTGGAACGGCAGGCGCCGGACTTCAGCTGGGAGACGGTGGGGCTGCGGTGGGAGCGTGAGGAGTCGTTTCGGCGGGTGGACGAGCGAGTCGTGGCGATGTTTGAGGGTGGCTTGATCGAGGAGACGCAGGGACTCCTCGAACGTTACGGGGATCGCTTCCGTGCGCTGCGCACGATCGGCTACCAGCAGGCGCTGGATGTGATCGATGGGCGCGCGACGGTGGCCGAGGCGATCGAGCGGACGCAGCTGGCGACGCATCGGCTGGTGCGGACGCAGGGGAACTGGTTTCCGGCCGACGATCCGCGCATTGCGTGGTGGGACGGACGGGACGAAGCCGGGGCGGTGGGCGCTATTGTGGCAGCCGCGTCCGCGCCCGTACGATAACGCGACATGAGCATCCCTGAATCACTGCCATTCTGGAAAATGCACGGGGCTGGCAACGACTTTGTCGTGGCGGAAACTGACGCGCTCGACGTCTCGGATGAGGCGTGGGGTGCGCTCGCGATCACGGTCTGCGACCGCCATTTCGGCGTGGGCGCGGATGGGCTGATCCTCGTGATGCCGTCCGAGGTGGCCGACCGGCGGATGCGGATCTTCAATGCCGATGGGTCTGACGGTGAGATGTGCGTGAACGGGATCCGGTGCTTCGCCAAGTACTGCCTCGACCGGGGGCTGGTGGATGCGCCAGATGGGCGGATGGTGGTGGAGACAGGGCCCGGGCTGATGCCGGTGGAGGCGATGCGCGGCCCGGGTGGCCTGGTGACCTCTGTGCGCGTCACTGCGGCGGTGCCAGACCTGGATCCGGCAGCCTCCGGTGTGGAGATCGAGCAGGCCGCGCCGGTCCTCGACCTGCCGGTGACGGTGGAGGATGCGCAGGGGAGCAGCACGCAGGCGGTGGCGATTGTGTCGATGGGGAACCCGCATGCGGTGGAGTTCATCGATGTCGCGCCGGAGGCGTATCCACTGGAGCGCATCGGACCGCTGATGGAGCATCACCCGCTCTTCCGACATCGCACGAACTTTGAAGTCACGCGTGTGCTCGATCGCTCGCGCATGGAGATGCGGGTGTGGGAGCGCGGCGTCGGTGAAACGATGGCGTGCGGGTCCGGTGCGTGCGCCGTGGTGGTGGCCGCGCGGACGCTGGGTCAGGTTGATGATGTCGTTGACGTGAGGCTGCCGGGCGGTACGCTACGCATCGAGTGGCCGGGCCAGGGTCCTGTGGTCCTGACGGGGCCGGCGGTCACGGTTTTCGCATCCGAATGGAACTCGAACGAATCACCCACACGATGGGGAGCAATGGAGCAGTCCAGATGATGGAACGTCGTCAGTTGCAGGCCACGGAGCCGTTTGGGCTGAAGAACATGCCGATGCGGCCGCGGGAGCGTGCACGCCTGTTGGAGACGCCCGGCGCGGTGCATGTGGAGAGTGACGATGGCGAGGTCATCCTCGTGCCTGACCTGGGGCAGCTGCGGCTCTACTGGGGGTTTGACGACCAGGAGACGATGCGCCAGGTCTTCCCGGAGATGTTCGAGGCGCTGCGCGAGCACATCACCCCTGACGGGGCTGACTACGTGGCGACGGATCTGGTGGGGCTGCCGACGCGTGAGTGGCTGATGCCGATGTTCCGCGACGCAATGTTCGAGTTCTTCGCGGAGTGGATGGACATGACCAACCCGGGGCTGGACCCGGACGTGATCCCGGAGTTCCCGGAGGGCGTCACGATCCGCCGCGCGCAGGAGGATGACTTCGAGCGCTGCCGTGAGATCTGGCTCGCCGCGCAGGGAGAGGTCGCCGAAGGCCCCCGCTCCTTTGACGCGATGATCGATGAGTCGACGTGGATCGGGGCGATGGAGGATGGCGGGACGCTCGTGGGCTTCGTCATCAATGGCGAGGTGGACCGAGCCGAAGGACGGGTGCTGACCATGGCCGTTGCGCCCGAGGCGGATGGTCACAACTACGGCGTGCTGCTGCTGCAGGCGGCGACCTACCAGCTGACGACGCAGGAGGCACGCCGAGCCACCATCCGTGTACGCCCGGACATCCCGAACGCGCTGAAGACCTGCGCGGATGCGGGGTTCAAGTTCTCGCGCGGGGGCCTCGAGTACCGTCGACCGACTGATGAGTCACTCATCGAGGAGGTGCTGGAGGAGCGGCGTCGCGTGGGTGTGAAGGCCCGCTTTGGGAAGTGGCGGTAGGCGGAACCTCACCCCTCACCCCTAACCCCTCTCCTCGTTCGAGGAGAGGGGGACCGGAATTGTGTTTGCCGGCTCCCATCCAGTCCGAGGTCATCTGAGAGGACCCACCACGTGCGTGTAGCTCAGCGTGTGCAGCAATTGCCGCCGTATCTGTTTGCCCGGATCTCGCAGCTGATTGCGGAAAAGCGGGCGGCCGGCGTCGACGTGATTTCGCTGGGGATTGGCGATCCGGATCTGCCGACGCCACCGCACATTCTCGACAGCCTCAAAGAGCACGCTGATGTGGCGGCGAACCATCGGTACCCGGAATCGGACGGGCTGCCGGAGTTCCGGCAGGCGATTGCGCGCTGGTACCAGAACCGGCACGGGGTGACGCTGGACCCGGACACGGAGGTGGTGCCGCTACTGGGCTCGAAGGAGGGCATTGGCCACCTGCCGCTCTGCCTAATCGACCCCGCTGATGTTTCGCTGATCACGGACCCCGGCTACCCCGTGTATGAGATCGGCACGATGTTCGCGGGCGGCGAGAGCGTGAAGCTGCCGCTGCGCGAGGAAGACGGCTGGCTGCCGCGCCTGGATGAGATCTCCGAGGAGGACGCGCGGCGGGCGCGCATCCTGTGGCTGAACTATCCGAATAACCCCACGGGGGCGGTGGCGGACCTCGCATTCTTCGAGCGCGCCGTGGCATGGGCGCGCGAGCACGACGTGGTGATTGCGCACGACCTGGCGTACGCGGACGTGGTCTTCGATGGCTACGAGGCGCACAGCATCCTGGAGGTGGACGGGGCGCGGGACGTGGCGATCGAGTTCAACTCGCTGTCGAAGGCCTTCAACATGACTGGCTGGCGCGTGGGGATGGCGGTGGGCAACGCGACGGTGATCGACGCGCTGACGCGGGTGAAGACGAACCTGGACAGCGGCATCCCGCAGGCGATCCAGCAGATGGCGATGACGGCCCTCGATGACCCGCGGGACGCAATCACTTCACATAACGAGATCTACCAGCGCCGTCGAGACCGGGTGGTCGAGGTGCTGCGCGAGCTCGGGCTGCGCCTCGACCCTCCGAAGGCATCGCTGTATGTGTGGGCGCGGCTGCCCGAGGGCGAGCGGTCGAGCGCGGAGTTCGCGGCGGGGCTCATCGACGCTACGGGCGTGGTGGTGACGCCGGGGGCGTCCTACGGCGAGTACGGCGAGGGGTACATCCGCATCTCGCTGACGATCGCTGACGACCGGCTGGAGGAAGCCCTCGGGCGGTTGTCGGCGTATGCGCGTGGGGAGCGGGTGCTGTAGACCGGATGGCATTCGACCCGCGGCTCTGATCGCCTTCGCCACTGAGGCTGGTTTGTTTCGGCCGCATGCTCAATGAGCAACGGTTGCCGTGGCGCGTCATACTTACCGGGTGATCGATAGTGACCTACGCGGACGTTCAGGCATCGGTGATCCTCGGCGGGTGGCGTACGCTGCTGCGGCGTGGGCCTCTTGCAATGGAGCGCTCAGCATCTATTGGGCGCTGGGTGGCCAGGCTGGTCTAGATCTCCTTTCCGATGGCATCACGGAGCAGGCGGCTGCGGGTGGCGAGGTCGTCGTCCTCGTCTGGCTCTCGGCAGCCTTGAAGGTGTGTGCGGGCCTGGTGGCGCTCGCGCTCATTCGGCCTCGACGCTGGTCAGCGCAGGTGCGACGGCTCCTCGTTGCTGCGGCGTGGCTGGGCGGTGGGGTGCTGACGTTGTACGGGGTAGTTGGCATATTGGGGGGTGGCCTGGTGATGCTGGGCCTTGTTGAAGCGGCCGGTGAAACGCCCCTGACGGTACGTCTGGCATACCTGCTGCTCTGGAGCCCCCTCTGGGTCCTCGGCGGGCTGCTCTTCGTTGAGACCGGTCGCCGTGCGAGGGCGTGGTCAACAGTGATGGCCGGTGCGGAGGGCTAGCGTTCGCACCGAGGAGGCCTCTGTTTCGGTACACTTACCTGGCAATTGATCGACAACGGAGGTTCACCTATTCCTCGACGCCGCCCACAGAATACGGACCGCGATGCGCGCCAGAATGGCGCGAATGGCAGCACGCCGCGCCCGTCCCGGTCATCCTCGAACAGCAGAGCGAAGCACACGACCGGGCATTCGACCGCGCCGAAGCAGGAGCGGGCGTTCCTGGTGGGTGTGGACCGCGGGCCGCGCGGGGAGCAGGTGATGGCGGCGTCTGAGTCGCTGCGCGAGCTGGGGCGGCTGGTGCGGACGGCGGGTGGGCGCGTGGCGGGGGCGACGCTGCAGAAGCGGGCGCAGCCGGACCCGGCGCACTACATCGGCACTGGCAAGCTGGAGGAGATCCAGGCGCAGCGCGAGGAGACGGACTACACGATGGTCGTCTTCGACGATGCGCTGTCGCCGTCGCAGCAGTTCAACCTGGAGCGCGCGCTGGAGGTGAAGGTGCTGGATCGGTCCGCGCTGATCCTGGATATCTTCGCGAGCCGGGCGCGGACGCGGGAGGCGTCGCTGCAGGTGGAACTGGCGCAGCACGAGTACCTGCTGCCGCGGCTGCGCGGGCAGTGGCAGCACCTCGAGCGGTTGGAGGGGGCGATCGGGTCGCGCGGTCCCGGTGAGACGCAGCTGGAGACGGACCGGCGGCTGATCGGCGGGCGGATCTCGCGGCTGAAGAAGCAGATCACGCAGGTCCAGAAGCAGCGAGCGTTGCAGCGGAGCCGGCGTGAGCGGCAGTCGATGCCGGTGGTGGCGCTGGTGGGGTACACGAACGCGGGGAAGTCCTCGTTGATGCGTGTGCTGGCGGGCGCGGACGTGCTGGCGGCGGACGCACCGTTTGCGACGCTGGACCCGGTGACGCGGCGTGTCGAGGGGACCTCGGGGGCGGCGTTCCTGCTCACGGACACGGTGGGCTTCATGCAGAAGCTGCCGACGCAGCTGATCTCGGCGTTCCGCGCGACCCTCGAGGAGCTGGAGACGGCAGACCTGCTGTTGCACGTGGTGGATGCCACAGCGCGGGCGGTGGATGCGCAGCGGCAGACGGTGGAGCAGACGCTGGCGGACCTGGGGCTGGCCGATGTGCCGGTGCTGACGGTGGTGAACAAGATCGATGGCTTTGCGCTGGCGGATGGCTCGATGGTGGAGGCTGAGGGCGACCTCGAACGGTTGCGCGCGGAGAATCCGCTGGGGATCGCGGAGGAGGTCTGGTACACCTCGGCGACCGAGGGGCTGGGTATCGAGGCGTTGCGCGGACGGCTGTTGATGGAGTTCTTCGGGGCAGATGTTGTGCCGGCGGCGGCGGACTCGTATGCCGCTGAGGCTGAGGCGTACGCCAGCGCGGGGTAGTGGGGCTGAGCCCTCACCCCCGGCCCCCTCGCCCGCGCTGCGGGCGAGGGGGAGGCCGTCGGACTGTAACGTTATTTCGCTCCTCGGAGTCACACTCAGCACGGGCGCAGCACGCTCCCCTGGATATGCTCGCTCCGCTCGTGTGGCGTCCCACGGATGCTGCGTGGCCTCGGCCGGCCGGGTGGCGGGGTGCGCGTCCTTCGACTCCTTCCCTTAATCAACGCTACGCGCCGGGGCTCAGGACGAGCGGAGAGGCGGGGCTCGGGGTTAGTCGGGGTGGCGGGCGTGGCTGTTGATGTAGGGGGCGAGGAAGCGTTTCCAGGCGAAGAAGGCGACGCCGAGGGCGATGAGGGCGAGGACGATGTACTGCGGGTACGTCGTCCATTCCTCGACCTGCTCCCAGCGCTCGCCGAGCATGTAGCCGGCGGTGACGAAGATGGTGTTCCACACGAGGCTGCCCAGCGTGGTGTAGGCGGTGAAGCTCACAGGCGACATGCGATGGTAGCCGGCGGGCAGCGAGATCAGTGAGCGCACCAGCGGGATGCAGCGGCAGAAGAGCACGGCGCGGTTCTGGTGGCGGTCGAACCAGCCCTCGGCGCGGTCCAGGTCTTCCTGTGTGATGCGGATCCAGCGCTCGTAGCGGTGGAGGATAGCGCGCACGCGATCACGGCCGATGAAGGCGGCAACGCCATAGAGGATCCATGCGCCCATGAGGGAGCCCACGGTGGCGGCGATGATCATGAGCGGTAGCAGCGCATCGCCGCGGCTGGCGACGAAGCCGGCGAGGCCGAGCACGATCTCGGAGGGGATGGGCGGGAAGACGTTCTCCAGCGCCACCAGCAGGGCGACGCCGGGATAGCCGAGGGTCTCGACAACCTCGATCACCCAGTCGGTGAGACGTTGGAAGTCAAGCACGCGCAGCCCTCGAGGGGGGCGTGTCCGACCGGCGGCACGGCGTCAGTCGTTGCATCTGATTACCCTAACTGGCCCCGCGCTCAAGCGTCACCCCGTCGCGCTGGCAGATGATCGCGATGTGCTCGCCAGCTGAGCGTGTCAGGGCGATCGTGAGGACTCTCGTACCGTTGTGGAGGGTGCGGTTGAGCCGCCGTTCGAGGGCGTTCGTGTCCACCGGGGAGCCGCGGCGCATGACCTCCACTCGCGCCGCGTCCAGGTCGCGCAGTGCGTTGAGGAGCTGGCGCTCCGAGAAGGGGAGCCAGCGTTCGATGCGGAAGCGGCGTGCGAACGGTGTGTCGTGTGCCTCGTCACTGCTGAGGTAGGCGAGGGAGCGGTCGAGCTGCCAGGCATCGAGCTGCTGTGCGAGGGTGCCGATGAGCTGTGCGCGGCCGATGGAAGGGTCCGGGTCGTAGAGGCATACGCCCGGTGGGTGGACCTCGGCGACTGGTGGATCCTCGGGGGTGGCGAGTGTGTTGCCGGATGGGAGCACGGTGGCACGTCGAGGGGTGGCGACCGCCGAGCCGAGCCAGATGACGGCGACGCCGAGCGAGCCATCGAGGGAGACGAACTCGATTTCCGCGTCCGGCGGGACGTGGGTGAGATCGATGCCGGGCGCGACCTTGATGCCGGCGCGGGGTACGCGACGGCCGAGCTCGAGGGCTACCGGCAATGGGGGAGACCAGCGGTCCGGATCCAGGACGCGTCCGCGTGCGTCCCGCCGCCCGGGGTCGAGCCAGATGGCATCGATTTCGGCGGGGAGGGCGATTGAGGTCAGGTCTGCCTCGAGTGTTTCAAGGCGGTCATCTGAACCTCGGACGGCTGCGTTTGCGCGGAGCATGGCGAGGCGCGCCGCATCGTGATCGACGGCGAGCACCGGGGCCTGCTCCAGCAGCGCGAGCGTGTCGGCCCCGGCTCCAGAGCCGAGATCGGCGATGCGGTGTGCACCCTCGAAGCGTGCGGCGATGTGTCGGGAAATGCGTTCGGCTGTGGCCTGCTCAGCGGCGGCGCGGTCGAAATAGAGGTGATCGGCATCCTCGAACTTGGCGCGCGCGGCGGCCCGTCCTTCGAGGAGCGTGAGGATGGCGCGGGCGTGAACGGGGGAGACCCGTGCGCGCAGGCGATCGAGGACCGTGAGGCTGTTCGTACCTGCAGCGAGGTCGGAGCGGGCCTGATCGATGTGCGCTGCGGCCTCGGACGTGGTGAGCCAGGAGATATCGGCCGGGTTCATCAGGGGGGCGCCGCGCAGCGGACTATTCCCGCGCCCGCTTCGCGGGCGTCCTTCGACAGGCTCAGGACGAGCGGGAATAGACGGCTCCTGGTGGGGAGGGACTGAGGGTTGAAAGGCACGGAGGACAGCATTGTTCGTCGGCTGGCCGTCAGCGCGGGGTGCGCAGGGCGAAGGCTTCCGGA
>JBJHDC010000014.1:0-12659 GCA_050486345.1 Dehalococcoidia bacterium
CGACCTCGAGCTGGCGCTCGGTGACGTCGGCGGGGCCGCGGGGGAGCTGGGCGTCCATGGCGTCGAGGGTAGGCCGGGGAGGTGCGGATTGCACTCCCCGACTAGCAGCTTCAGTGCGCCTCCAGCCGGCCACTCGGGATCAGGATGATCCGCCCCTCGCGCAGGTTGTCGGCGTCTCCGCCGAGGCCGTTGCCGGGGAAGTCGAGGATGGCAGCGGGCTCCACCCCATAGTGCTCGGCGAGTGCATCGATGCGATCACCGGGTTGTACGTGGTAGATGATGCCTTCGACTGCGGGGATGCGCAGGTGCGTACCGGCTTCTGGCTCCTCGCCGTCCATCCCCGGGTTGTTCCAGTAGAGGTACTCGACCTCGATGTCGAATCGGGCGGCGATCGCATCCAGCGTGTCGCCCCCCTGAACCTCGTACTCGCCGAAGAGCAGGACAAACTCGTTGGGTGGCGTGGGCGTCGCGTCCGCTGTTGAGCCCCCACGTTCGCCCTCGATCATCGAGGAGAGGTCGACCCAGATGCGGCCGTTGCTGCGCAGGTCGACGGCGAACTGGTCAAGCTCGTTCGCGCCCGGGCCGAAGATGCGATCGCCTTCGATGCGGTAAATCAACCCGTGGCGTGCATAGAACATCCCCCGCGGGTCGCCGAGCTCGGCGTACTGACCGCCGGGCCCTCCCGGCCACGGATGCTCGAGGGACCAGAACGTGCGGTACCCGAGTTGCGTGTCGTGCCACGAGTACGCGCGCACCTCGCCTGAAGGCAGGTGCGCGAGGTGGAAGCCGTACGGTGATGCGTCGATGGTGAACCAGGTGTCGGGGTCCGGTTCGAGCTCTACGAGCCCGCTGGTGCGCAGCTCGAAGGTGCGGACGGTGCCTGGTGGCAGGTCATTGATGTGGAGCACGTCGATCGGTTCGGCGACGGAGGGCGTGGGGGCGGCTGAGGCTGCGCCGCCACCTCCGTCCTCGCGCGCGCCATCGAGGGCAACGACGAGGGCGACTACTGCCAGCATGACCGCTGCGCCGCCCCCTGCCCATGCGAGGGGGGCGAGGCCGATGGCGCGGAGGCGGCGACGGGCGCGGGTGATTGGGGTGCCTCGGTGAGCGCGGTACCAGGTGGCGATTTCTTCGCGGCGCTGGAGGTTGAGGCGGCCGAGGAGTTCGGAGACGTGGTACTTGGCGCCGGCGAGGGTGATGCCGAGCTCCTCCGCGATTTCGGGGTTGGTCCGGCCGGCCTCGATCAGCCGTGCGACCTCGAGCTGTCGTACGGTGATCGGTTCGACCGGGGCGGAGGTGGGCTCGTGCATGCGTTCAGTGTGGCGAGTTCGGGCGGGGATGGCACTAGCCGGACAGATGTTCTGGGGTGATCACCGAGTGTCGGTCATGCCCGTCAGGATGGGGGACGCGCCTCTCGCGATGCTCCATGTGGTCGCTGGCGGCTCCTCTCGCACGCGAGGGAGAGGGGAGGCGGAGGGGGCAGCGTCGGCATGTGCCCAGAGGCAGAGCGGGCGCGGCACGCGGGGCCCTCCATCCTGGGCCCGTGTGTGACAGCGGGGAGGATGCGGCTGACGGTGCGGTAGCCGGGCTACGTCAGGCGGGTTGAGGTTCGCTGGCCGGAGCCTCGCGGCGCTTGCGGATTTCCTCGTCCAGGCTGAGCGGACCCGAGCCGAAGTAGGTGACGAATAGCGCGGCACCGATGAAGGAGAGGTTCCGGAAGAAGAGGACCTCCTGCGTTGACGAGGCCGCTGCGTCGTCGATGTTCCAGTAGTCATGCACCAGGAATAGTGCCGGGACCAGGAACGCGATGAGGAGCACAGCGCCGATTCTGGCGTAGAACCCGAGCAGGATGCTGAGTGCGCCAACGACCAAGAGCGCCCCGCCGATGATGGTGGCCGCACCGGGGACCGGTACGCCGACGAAGTCCGCGTAGCCAGAGATGCCGTCGTAGTTCGTGAAGTGGTTTCTTCCGTACCAGAGGAACGTTGAGGCAAACAGGATCCGTGCGATGAGCGGCACGATGTTCAGGGCGATCATGGCATTTCTCCATGCGGGGGGAGGCGCTGGCACCGGGGTTTGCACTAGGGCGGTTGATAACAGATGTGATGAAATGCGTCAATGGCTCGCCGGTCATCGGTCTGCGCAGGGGATGCGCAGGGGTGGAGTCAAGCAGGCCTTGAGATGTGGGGTGGGATCGAGGGTACTGGCGCGCACGGAAGCACGGGAGCGAACTCAGGCGTTCCAGTCCATCAGCGTGCGCACGAGGTCCCACTCCGCGCGGACCCAGCGTTCCACGGCCGGGAGGTCTACGGCGACGTCGACGGTGTCGTTGGGGGAGTGGAAATAGGGGTGGCGGGCGACGGCGGTGGTGTAGCGGCCGCCTGCTTCGTGGACGTGGCGGGCTTCGCCGACGCCGGGGTCGCCGGTGGCGAGGAACTCGTAGCCATCGAGGTTGGCTGATTCGAGGACGTTGCGGAGGGTGGCCTCCAGCGCGGGGTCGCTGGCGCCGACGCGGAGGGTGGTGTCGGCGGCGCCGATGGATGCGCCGAGGTGGACCCAACAGGCGGCTTCGCCGACCAGCACGGCGCGTTCGCGCAGGTAGGCGTGCATGCCGTTGCGGTTGAGCTCGTGACCGGAGGTGGCGACGAGGTGGACGGTGCGGCGCCTCGCTGGCATCGCGGCCAGCGCCTCCGCGATGGCGAGCCAGGCGGCGAGGCCGCCACCGCGCTCGGCGGCGCAGGCGAACCAGCCGGACTTGGGGGTCATCACCACCAGCGGCGCGGCGGCCGGGTCGTCGCCGGGGATGGTGGCGGTGACGTTGGTGGCTGTGGAGTCGAGGCGGTCTGCGTCGATCTCCAGCGTGACCTCCGTGCGCATCATGAGCGCCGGGGTGACACGGCGGACGTCGCGACGGGCGATGACGAGTACGGGGAGGCGGAACGGGCGATCGATGTGGACGGCGTTGCGGAGGGTGACCTCGCCCAGCGGGTCGCCTGCGGGGACGACTGCGCCGAGCACGCCCTCCGCGGCCAGGGCGTCGTAGTGATCGCGGACCTCGGTGGTGTTCCAGCGGGCATCGTCCCGCATGGCGTCCGCGGCGAAGAGGATCTTGCCGAGGGGCTCCGGGTCGTCCGCTTCCGCGAGGTTGCCGATGAGGCCGCCCACGGGGGTGACGCCGCCGTCGGACATGGGCTCGCCCTCGATGCGTTCGTTGTCCCAGGTGAGGGCGGCGCTGCGGACCTCGAAACGGGGGAAGTGGAAGCGTTCGCGCGCGGCGTCGATGCCAGCGGAGCGGAGTTCCTCGATGAGCCAGGCGGTGGTGCGGTCGTCGGCGGGCCAGCCGGTGCGATGGGGGCCGAAGGAGGCGTATGCGCGTATGCGCGCCTCGATGGTGAGGGGGTCGAAGCCCCGTCCGTTGGTCATCGGGTGTCCCTTCGCTTCGGTGTGATGGAAGTATGACGGTGGTGGAGGGTAGGGGCCTTTTCACCTCCGTGCGACGTGCGAGAGACCAGCCGGTGGGGGGTTGGTGGGCGGTCGCTGTGCGTAGAGTTGTGCTTGATCGATGTGTCTGTGAACCGATTGTGAGGTGTCTGGGAGAGGGAAGTTATCAAAGGATGAGGAAAATGGTGACGAACGGCGTTAGCATCGGTACGCTGGTTATGACCGCTGATGTGATGTTGTCCCTGCGTTGATCGCGTTGCGTTGCTGTGAGTCGCGTGAGTGCGGGGTGCGCCGATCGAGAGGATAGCCCTCTGCCTCTGCAATTGTGGTCTGTGATGATGGGGCGACGTGCGCTCCTCGTTGTTGCCGTCACGATGACGGCGCTTGCGCTGATGGTGACGGGCAGCGGCGCGGATGCGGTCGAGCCGGTTGAGACGCTGTCCGACCAAGATGAAGCTGTGTTTACCGGCAAGTGCTCCTGCCCGCTGTGCACGGGCGCAGCCGGAGGGACGCTGGGGCTGAGCGCTGCGGGTGATCCGGTCACGCTGCAGCAGGCTGGCCCCGGAATCATCGAGTATTTCACCGCGGGTTCGCCGCCCGTGCAGTGGACGCAGGCCGCGATGCCGGTGCCGATCTGTACGCACCAGGCGCACCGGCCGGCATGGGTCTCGGCAGATGTCTTCCGCAACCACGTGGCGCAGGCGGCTCAAGTCTGGAACGACGCGGGCGCGGCCGTTGGCTATCACTACACTGGCGACTGCAATGCGTCTGTGCCTCGGGCGTTCCGCAACGGGGTGAACGAGATCGCGTTCGATTCCAGTCCCAACAACGAGGTGCAGTCGCCGACGGCGGCGCTGACGCACGGGGCGTGGAATGCGAGCCGCGAGTTCATCGAGATCGACGTGATCTTGCACGCTGACCTGCAGGTGGCGGACCAGTGCCTGTTCAGCGTGATTGTGCATGAGCTTGGTCACGGGATCGGGTTCGGGCACAGCACCTCGCCCGGTGACTTGATGTACCCGACGTTTGACGGGCAGCAGATCTCCAGCTGCGTGACCGCGCCGACGGCGGCCGAGAAGGCGTGGCTGGTGGACCTGTACGGTCCGAACCAGAAGCCGGTGGTGAATGCGCCGGAGAATCCGAATGTGTTCGCTGGTGTGGTGTCGAACCTCTCGGTGAGTGCGAACGACCCGGATGGTGGGCCGTTGACCTACCTGTGGTCGCAGACGAGCGGACCCTCGGTGGCGTTCACGGCGAACGGGTCATCGATCTCATTCGCGGCGCCGGGTGATGTGGGTGCTCAACTGGTGTTCCAGGTACAGGTCTTTGACCAGTACGGCGCCCGCACGATCGCGACGATCACGGCCCACGTCCAGGAGCGTCCACCTCCCGGTGCGATCTCGGGCGAGCTGCCGTCGCAGGGTGGATTCGGTCTGATCATCTGGCAGGGTGGCATCGTGGAATCGCTGGTGATTGCCGCCAGTGACAGCGGATGCCAGCTGATCTCGGTGTGGACGAGCATTGGCGGGCGGCTGTACGGGTACACCCCGGGCGCGCCGGCATTCGTGAACCAGGCGTGGACGGGCTACTACCCGGGCGAGCTGCCGGACGGGCTGCCGCTGCTGGCGGTGTGTGCGAGACGCTGACCAACCACTGGAGCCTGAACGCTGAGGCTACCGGGTGACGGTGCTGCAGACCTCGATGCCTACTCGCGATTGAGATCGCTCTCGTTGGCCGGGTCCTCCGAGGACGCGGGCGGCGCCTCGGTGGTGCGGGGCGGGGGCCCGGGCGGGGCGTCGCCGAAGGCCATGAACCCGTAGTGGTAGAGCAGCACGAACCATGCGGCCTTGGCGGGCCGGTAGCCGATGAGCGTCGCGAGCAGTGCTGCGATGGCGATGGTCCACATCACGGGGAGTCCCAGCGCGCGGATCGGCTCCAGGGTGAGTTCGAGGACCGCGAGGCCGATCGCCACGAGCGCACCGATGCCGTAGCCCAGCGCCAGCGCTCCCAGCCATGCGCCGCTTTCGGCCTGGTAGCGCAGATCACAGTTCGTGCACCGCTCGTGCATCGTGTAGTAGCCCGCGAACATTGAGGTTTCGCCGCAGTGGGGGCAGAGGCCGCGCACACCGGCGCGCCACGCCGATTTCGCGAAGGGCGCTCGAGGTGGATCAGGGTTTCTCTGGGGTTCTGTAGGCATTTCTTTACGCAATTGTGCTTCGTGCCATCACCGTCGTGTATTTCGCGAGGGTGAATGCGTTACGGTAGAACGATAATGACTACTCGAACGTCTGACGCATCAACCGAAGCTCCGCGCCGTGGACGGCCGCGTGATCCTCGAATCGAACCGGCTGTCCTCAAGGCTACGCGCGAGTTGCTCGCGGAGGAAGGCTGGGCGGGATTCTCGGTCACCGAGGTGGCACGTCGAGCGCAGGTGACGAAGCCGGCGCTCTACCGTCGCTGGCAATCGCGCGGGACGCTGATCTATGACGCGGTGTTCTCGACGGACGAGGAAGGGCTCGGGGTTCCCGACACCGGCTCCATGATGCAGGACATCATCCTGGGTCTCGTGACGCTGGTTGAGACCTTTCAGACGGATGTGGGACGCGAGTCCGGACGTGCGGTGCTGGCGGAGATGGCGGGCGGAGCGCCCGAGGTGCGCGCGCGCCTGAGGGATGGCCGCTACAAGGTGGACAATACCGCGGTCGCAGAAATCTTCCGGCGAGGCCGTGACCGCGGGGAATACCTGCCTCCGATGCCGGTTGAGACGCTGACAGAGTTGCTGGTGGACTGGACGGTCAGCCGCTGCGTGCTGCGCGATGATCCGCCGACCCCCGAGGAGATCACCACCGTGGTGGAGGCGATGCTCACGCCGCCGGGGGAGCGCTAGCGCTCGACGTTGTTTGAGGTCCAAGCGCAGGCTAGGATTGCTGTGGACCCGATTGATTCGGCTCACCCCGGGAACGGCACCTTCGCCGACGTGCGCTGACGGGTCCTCGTTGCTCCCCACGGCGACATAGAAAAATATGCGCCCGGGGGCCAGTCAACAGAGCGGTACCGGCTGTATCCGCAGCTTCGAGGGCCCAGCGGGCGCCTCGAGCAGGGTGAACCCCATGTGGTGCGTGCCGGTGGACCGCGCAGCCGGCGCCCTGGACGGGGCGTATGCCGGCCCGGCGGGATGATGACGTGACCGAGACCCAGGCACAGCCATACCAGGCGTGGGATGCCAGCCGCGCGCAGGCGCGCATTGATGCGCTTGCGCATCTGCCCGGCGCACTGCTGCCCATGCTGCACGCACTCCAGGAAGAATTCGGCTACATCGATGACGCGGCGATTCCGCTGCTCATGGATGCGGTGAATTACTCGCGCGCCGAGGTGGTCGGCGTGATCCACTTCTACCACGACTTCCGCACGACCCCTCCGGGTCGCTCGCAACTGCAGGTCTGCCGCGCTGAGGCGTGTCAGTCGATGGGCTCAGAGCCGCTGGCGGGCTACATCGAGGAGCGCACGGGGACCGCGATGGGCGAAACGACCGAGGACGGCGCGCTGACGCTGCGCGACGTGTACTGCCTGGGCAACTGCGCGCTCTCGCCGGCAGTGATGCTGGACGGTCGCCTCTATGGCCGGGTGACGCGCGAGCGCATCGATGCGTTGCTGGCGGACGTGCAGGCGGCAGGGAGCACTCGATCATGACGCGCGTATACGTTCCTCGTGATGCCGCGGCGCTCTCTGTGGATGCGGACGAGGTTGCGGTCGCGATCAGGGCGGAGGCGTCATCTCGTGGCGCAGACGTGACCATCGTGCGCAACGGATCGCGCGGGCTGATCTGGCTAGAGCCGCTGGTAGAGGTGGAGACTGAGGCGGGGCGGGTCGCCTACGGCCCCGTGACTCCCGAGGACGTGCCCGGGCTCTTCGACGCCGGCTTCCTGGATGGCGCTACGCACGCGCTGCACCACGGCCTGACGGAGCAGATGCCGCTGTTCGCACGGCAGGAGCGCCTCACGTTTGAGCGCGTGGGCGTGGTCGATCCGCTGTCGCTGGATGACTACATCGCGCACGGCGGGTACGAGGGGTTGCGGCGGGCGCTGGAGATGACGCCGGGGGACATCGTCACCGAGGTGACGGACTCAGGCCTGCGTGGCCGGGGTGGCGCGGGGTTCCCGACGGGCATCAAGTGGCGCACGGTTCTGGATACGCCCGGCGACCAAAAGTACATCGTCTGCAACGCAGACGAGGGTGACTCCGGTACGTTCGCGGACCGCATGCTGATGGAGGGTGACCCATTCACGCTCATCGAGGGCATGACCATCGCGGGGATCGCGGTGGGTGCGACGCAGGGCTACATCTACCTGCGTTCGGAATACCCGCACGCGCACCGGGTCCTGAACGAGGCGATCTCTATTGGGCGTGACGGCGGCTACCTGGGCGCGGGCATTGCCGGGAGCGCGCATACGTTCAACCTCGAGGTGCGGTTGGGTGCGGGGGCGTATATCTGTGGCGAGGAGACGGCGTTGCTGGAGAGCCTGGAAGGCAAGCGCGGCCTGATCCGCCCGCGCCCACCGCTCCCGGCGATCAGTGGCCTCTTTGGCAAGCCCACGGTGGTGAACAACGTGCTCTCGCTGGGCAGCGTCCCGGTGATCCTCGCGAAGGGTGCGGCGAACTACCAGCAGTTTGGCACCGGGCGCTCCCGGGGGACGCAGCCCGTGCAGCTGGCCGGCAACATCAAGCAGGGCGGGCTCTACGAGCTGCCCTTCGGGGTCACCGTGCGCGAGGTCATCGAGGACATCGGCGGGGGCACGGCTTCCGGGCGCCCGGTGCGCGCGGTGCAGGTGGGTGGCCCGCTGGGCGCGTACCTGCCGGACGAGCTCCTGGACACGCCGATGGATTACGAGGCGCTGGCGGGCGTTGGTGGCCTGCTGGGCCACGGCGGCATCGTGGTCTTTGATGACACCGTGAACATGGCGCAGCAGGCGCGGTTTGCGATGGAGTTCTGCGCCATCGAGAGCTGCGGTAAGTGCACCCCCTGTCGGATCGGGTCGACCCGCGGGGTGGAGGTCATCGATCGCATCATTGCGAACGAGGATCGCACTGCGAACCTGGAGTTGTTGGACGATCTGAACACGCTCATGGTCGGCGCTTCCCTGTGTGCGCTGGGGGGGCTGACGCCCATTCCGGTGCGCAGTGCGCTACAGCATTTCCCGGAGGATTTCCACGGTCCGGCAGCGCCTACATCGACCGGTGGCTCCTCTGCAGGGCCCGCACACTCGTAGTACCGTAGTAGGTAGAGATCGAGGTAGCACTATGAACCTGATCAAGGAACTCGACTTCGGTACGCCCGCAGCGCGATCGAACGTCCTCGTCGAAGTTGATATCGACGGGCGGACGATTATGGTGCCGGAAGGCACCTCGGTCATGCGCGCTTCGGCGATGGCCGGGATTAATGTGCCGAAGCTCTGCGCAACGGACAGCCTGGAGCCGTTCGGCTCCTGTCGACTCTGCCTGGTGGAGATCGAAGGCCGCCGCGGCACGCCGGCATCGTGCACCACGCCTGTCGAAGACGGCATGAAGGTCACGACGCAGAATAATCAGCTGGCGGATCTGCGACGCGGGGTGATGGAGCTGTACATCTCCGACCACCCGCTGGACTGCCTGACGTGCCCCGCCAACGGGGACTGCGAGCTGCAGGACATGGCCGGCGCCGTGGGCCTGCGCGACGTGCGCTACGGCTACGAGGGTGCGAACCACCTCGATTCACCCAAGGATCTATCCAACCCCTACTTCGAGTTTGACCCCTCCAAGTGCATTGTCTGCTCCCGCTGCGTGCGGGCGTGCGAGGAGACGCAGGGGACCTTCGCGCTCACGATCATGGGGCGCGGGTTTGACTCGGTGGTGTCTGCGGGCGGGACCCCATTCGCGGACTCCGAGTGCGTCTCCTGTGGCGCCTGTGTGCAGGCATGCCCGACCTCCACGCTGATGGAGAAGTCCGTGGTGGATCAGGGTGTCCCGGATCACACGGTGATTACCACCTGCGCCTACTGCGGTGTCGGCTGCTCCTTCAAGGCGGAGATGAAGGGGGCCGAGGTGATTCGCATGGTGCCGTTCAAGGACGGCAAGGCGAACCACGGCCACTCCTGCGTGAAGGGCCGCTTCGCGTGGGGCTACGCGACGCACCAGGACCGCATCCTGCACCCGATGATCCGCGAGAAGATCACGGACCCGTGGCAGGAAGTGAGCTGGGAGGAGGCGATCAACTTCGCCGCCACCAAGTTCAAGCAGATCCAGGAGAAGTACGGACGCCACGCGGTGGGCGGGATTACCTCGTCCCGCTGCACGAACGAGGAGACCTACCTCGTGCAGAAGCTGGTGCGCGCGGCGTTCGGCAACAACAACGTGGACACCTGCGCCCGCGTCTGCCATTCGCCGACCGGCTATGGGCTGAAGACCACGTTTGGCACCTCCGCCGGCACGCAGGACTTCGACTCCGTCGAGGAAGCCGACGTGATCATGGTGATCGGCGCGAACCCGACGGATGCGCACCCGGTCTTCGCTTCGCAGATGAAGCGGCGGCTGCGCTCCGGCGCGCGCCTGATCGTGGTGGACCCGCGCCGCATCGACCTCGTGAAGCTGCCGCACGTGGAGGCGGACTACCACCTGCCGCTGCGCCCCGGCACCAACGTGGCTGTCATCAACGCGATGGGGCACGTGGTGGTCACGGAGGGCCTCGTTGACGAGGACTACGTGCGCGAGCGCTGCGACATGGAGGCCTTCAACCGCTGGCGCGCGTTTATCAGTGAGGAGCGCCACTCGCCGGAGGCCGTCGAGGACATCACCGGCGTGCCGGCTGCCGACCTGCGGGCGGCGGCGCGGCTCTTCGCGACCGGTGGCAACGGCGCCATCTACTACGGGCTCGGCGTTACCGAGCACAGCCAGGGCTCGACGATGGTCATGGGCATGGCGAACCTCGCGATGGCGACGGGCAACGTGGGCCGCCGCGGCGTGGGCGTGAACCCGCTGCGCGGGCAGAACAACGTGCAGGGCTCCTGCGACATGGGCTCCTTCCCGCACGAGTTCTCCGGCTACCGCCACGTCTCGGACGACAGCACGCGTGCGATGTTCGAGGAGATGTGGGGCGTGGGGCTGGAGAACGAGCCGGGCCTGCGGATTCCGAACATGTTCGATGCGGCCCTCGAGGGCACCTTCATGGGCATGTACATCCAGGGCGAGGACGTGGTGCAGTCCGACCCGAACACCAAGCACGTGACCGCGGCGATGGCGGCGATGGAGTGCGTGGTGGTGCAGGACCTGTTCCTGAACGAGACCGCGAGCTTCGCGCACGTGTTCCTGCCGGGCTCCTCCTTCCTGGAGAAGGATGGCACCTTCACGAACGCCGAGCGCCGCATCAGCCGGGTGCGCAAGGCGATGGCGCCGAAGGCCGGGCTGGCCGACTGGGAAGCGACGATGGCGCTCTCGAACGCCCTTGGCTACCCGATGCACTACGAGCACCCGTCCGAGATCATGGCGGAGATCGCGCGGCTGACGCCGACGTTTGCTGGTGTCTCGTACGAGCGCCTCGAGGAGCTGGGCAGCATCCAGTGGCCTTGTAACGACGCGGCGCCGGAGGGCACCCCGACGATGCACGAGCAGGGGTTCGTGCGCGGCGAGGGCATGTTCATGGTGACGGAGTTTGTCGGCACGGAGGAGCGCACCAACGATCGCTTCCCGCTGCTGCTGACCACCGGCCGCATCCTCTCCCAGTACAACGTGGGTGCGCAGACCCGGCGCACCTCGAACGTCGTGTGGCATGACGAGGACGTGCTGGAGATCCACCCGTGGGACGCTGAGAACCGCGGCATCGTCGATGGGGACCTGGTGGTGATTCGGAGCCGCAAGGGTGAGACGACCCTGCGCGCGAAGATCGCGGAGCGGATGCAACCGGGCGTGGTGTACACCACGTTCCACCACCCGGATTCCGCCGCCAACGTAGTGACCACGGAGTACGCGGACTGGGCGACGGATTGTCCGGAGTACAAGGTGACGGCTGTGCAGGTCGATCGGACCACCGGTCGCTCGCAGTGGCAGGAGCAGTACTCGAAGATGCGCGAGGACACCACGCGCATCGCACCGGTCGAGGCGTAGCGCATGGACGACGCGATCATGCTGCACCGTGTGAACCAGATCTCGCAGTTCTTTCAGAGCTACGAGCGCGAAGAGGCGGTCGCGGGCATCGCGAATCACCTCCAGCAGTACTGGGAGCCTCGCATGCGCCGCAAGATCATCGCCTACGTCGCTGAGGGCGGCGAGGGGATGCATGAGCTGGCGGTCGAGGCTGTGCGAACGCTCCCGGACCCCGCGCCCGCGTATCGGTAGGACCCACTGATGACCATCGTGCCGCCCGACACCTCGCTGGACCGCTCCGGCGTGGTGGCGCGGCGCGTCACCCGCTTGCGCGGCGCGGCGTGGTCCGAGGCTGACGACGTGCTTGCGGTGGAGGAGCCGATCGAGATCCGGCTGCTGCAGGAGCGCGCCGGGGTCATCGAGCGGCAGAGCATCGCGATCACCATGCGTACGCCGGGACATGATTTCGACCTCGCGGTGGGGTTCCTCTTTGGCGAATCGATCATCAGCGGGCGGGACGACATCCTCGATGTCTCCTACTGCACGGACGAGGATGAGCCGCAGCGGCTGAACATCGTCAACGTCACGGTGCGGCCGGGCGTCACCTTCGATGGGGAACGGCTGGAGCGGAACTTCTACACCACGTCCAGCTGCGGAATCTGTGGCAAGGCGGCGCTGGAGTCGCTGGAGATCCACGGGTGCTCTGCACTGACGGACAACTTCACCGTCCCGGCCTCGGTCATCCAATCGCTGCCCTCCAGGCTGCGCGAGGACCAGGCGGTGTTTGATCGCACGGGCGGGCTGCACGCGGCGGGACTCTTCGATCGCGACGGCCAGCTGCTGCGGCTGCGTGAGGATGTGGGGCGACATAACGCACTGGACAAACTTGTAGGCGGCGAGGTGCGGGCGGGGCATGTGCCGCTGTCGGAGACGGTACTGATGCTAAGCGGCCGCGCGAGCTTTGAGCTGCTGCAGAAGGCGCTGGCCGCGGGCATCCCGGTGGTGGCTGCGGTGGGTGCGCCCTCGAGCCTGGCGGTGGAGCTAGCGGAGTCGTTCAACATCACCCTGGCCGGCTTCGTACGGCAGGACAGCCTCAACATCTACAC
>JBJHDC010000014.1:12669-28762 GCA_050486345.1 Dehalococcoidia bacterium
CTACACCGCACCGGCGCGGCTCGAGGACGCATAGCCGCCTCGATGAACACCGACGAGCCCTCGATTCCCACGATCCCTACGATTCGCCTCCTGGGCCCCTCCGGCTCGGGTAAGACGACGCTCGGTGAGCGCCTCGTGCGGTCGCTGACGGCGCGCGGGTACCGCGTGGCGACGGTGAAGAACGCCCTGAAGCACCCGCAGCCGGAGGACCGGCCCGGATCCGACACCCAGCGCTACCGGGCGGCGGGTGTGGTGGTGGGGGCGGGGCGGTTCCAGGACGGCGCGGTGCTCACGCTCCCCGAGGCGGACCTTGAGACGCTGCAGGCGATGATCGCGCCCGTGGCGGACGTGCTGCTGGTCGAGGGGTTCCACGAGGCGACGCTGCCGACCCTCGTCTTCCAGGTGGAGGGCATGCGCCACTACGACGGCGGCGAGCGGGTGATTGCCACGATTGTGAGCGACCCGGCGGCGGCTGAGCCGCCCGCGGTGATCCACCGCGACGACGTGGACGCGGTTCTTGAGGCCGTGGTGAGGTGGCTCACCAGCTAGCGGGATTCCTCGCTGCGCGTCGGGCGTGGTGCTATTCGCCGCCTCCTTCTCCTCCTTCACCAGGCAATTCTCGTGGGGCATTGCGCGGTTCCCTATACTGCGCGAACGACAGCGCCGTGGAGGGGCTTTACCCGGCGTTTACGTGGCTTGACAAGCGCGATGGGTATTGCGAGCGTGTTGCCGTTCGGGCGTCCTGTTCTGGCGTCCGGCATGGCACTGAGGCGGCGGTGCTGCCTCGCAGCGCACGCTCGATGTGAGGAGGGGATTGCATATGACCAGCCAGGCAGCCACTGAGTTCCCGGTACCGGACGACCTGGAGGGGTTCTGGGTCTGGGACCGGCTCCACTGTCCTCGGCCACTGGCGCCGCTGGACCAGGATCTGATCGTTGCTCGGTGGGCGGAGGGGTTCACCAACGCGATGGCGGATATGGATTCCGTGATCACGGTGGCGCTGCGGTTCATCAACTACTACCCGTACCTGGGGCTGCCGCGTAAGGACCTGGGTGGGATGAGCGAGGAGGAGGCGCTGCAGCGCTGCCTCGCCGCGGCGGACCGGCACATGCCGACGCTGCTTCAGCAGTGGGAGAACGACTGGCTGCCGGGCATGCTGCCGGCGCTGGAGAAGGCGACCACGACTGACTACGCCAGCCTGGACGACGACGCGCTACTCGCGATGCTCGAGGAGCTGGCGGGCGATGTGACGGATCGCTGGACCATTCACGGCAAGCTCAACTACGCGTTCTACGCGGCGGGCATCTTTGGTGATTTCTACAACGAGACCTTTGAGCCAGACGACGAGACCGAGGCGTACGAGGTCTTGCAGGGCTTCCCGACGACGGCGCTGGACAGCGCGCGCGGGCTCTGGAACCTGAGCCGGGCGGTGCGCGCGGATGAGCGGCTGCTTAACCTCTTCAACACGACGCCACCCGAGCAGATCGTCACGAAACTGGATGACTCCGAGGTGGGCCGCGACTTCAAGAAACAGCTGCTGGACTACCTGGAGGAGTTCGGCTGGCGAGCTGACACGACGGCTGAGCTGCGCTTCCCCTCCTGGCGGGAGGACCCGGCGATCGCGGTCAACGCGCTGACGGGCTACCTCACCCTCGATGACAGCGAGAGCCCGGACCTCTCCTACGAGGCCTCTGTGAAGCGTCGCGAGGAGCTGCTTGCGCAGTCACGGGAGCGGCTGGCGAACGACCCGGAGAAGCTGGCGCGCTTCAACGAGCTGTACGAGCTCGCCTCCTGCTTCACGCCGGTCGTGGAGGACCACAACCACTACATCGACCAGATGGGTGACATCGCGCTGCGCTACCCGGCGCTTGAGATCGGGAAGCGGCTGGCCGCCCGCGGCGTGCTGGAGTCGGCGGACGACGTGTTCTTCCTCTACCAGGCGGAGCTGCCGGAGGCGATGGGCGGCAAGGACTTCAAGGAAACGGTGCGTGAGCGCCGCGCGGAGTTCGAGCACTGGAGCCGGTTCGTGCCGCCCCCGGTGCTGGGCATTCCGACCGAGCCGAGCGGCGACCCGGTGGAGGACCTGCTGCTGCGCTTCTTCGGTACGCCGGTGGAGCCGAGCGACGATCCGACGGTGCTGATGGGCATCGCGGCGTCTCCAGGGTCCGTGACGGGGCCGGCGAAGGTGGTGCGTGACCTGGCGGAGGCGAGCAAGCTGCAGCCGGGGGATGTCCTGGTGTGCGAAATGACCTTGCCACCCTGGACACCCCTCTTCGCGACAGCATCGGCCGTGGTAGCGGATACTGGAGGCATGCTCAGCCACTGCGCGATTGTGGCGCGCGAGTATCGCATCCCCTGTGTGGTGGGTACGAACGTGGGTACGATCACGATCAAGGACGGCGACCGGGTGACCGTGGATGGTTCCCAGGGCGTGGTCCGCATCGAGCGGTAGCGGAGCACGACCAGCAGGAGGATCGAACGCCCCGGTGTGCTCGGGCGTCCCGCCGTTCAGCAGCGGGACCGGCGCACCGAGGCCGCGTTCACGGTCTGGCATGCACGGGGGAACTGACCGGATGAGACAACACGTGGCGTGGATGAGCGATGGGCAACTGCCCCGCGCGGAGGTAGGGGGCAAGGGGGCTGCGCTCTCCGACCTCTTGCATGCTGGCTTTGAGGTGCCCGATGGGTTCTGCGTCACCGCAGACGCCTATCGCTATTACGCCTCCAGCACTGGCCTCGAAGAGCAGATCAAGACGGAGTTGATGTCCATTGACCCGGCGCAGCCGCAGGCGTCGCGGGATGCGGTGGAGCGCATTGTGACGCTGGTGCACGAGATGCCGCTGCCGGACGACCTGCAGGCGCAGATCCGGGCGGCCTACCACGATCTGACGTCGCGACTGGGGATGCCGTGTGCGGTGCGGTCCTCCTCGATTGCGGAGGATGGGACGTCGTCCTCCTTCGCCGGGCTGCACGAGTCGTTCCTGAACGTGCGTGGCGAGGAAGACGTGCTGACGGCGGTGCACGGCTGCTACGCCTCGCTCTGGTCGGAGCGGGCCGTGGGCTACCGGTCGCGCCAGGAGGGCATTGGTGAAGAGGCGATGGCGGTGGTGGTGATGGGCATGGTGCCCTGTGACACCGCGGGCATCGCGTTTACGGCGCACCCGATCACTGCCTCGCTGGACCAGGTGGTGATCAACGCCAGCTTTGGGCTGGGTGAGGCGATTGTCTCGGGGCGGGTGACACCGGATTCGTTCGTGGTGGACAAGCACTCGTTCGCGATCCTCGAACGCGAGATCTACCCGAAGCAGATGGCCATCTACCCGCACCCGGATGGCGGCGGCACGGTGGAGGAGAAGCTCTCGCCGGCGCGGCAGCGCGCCGCGTCGCTCACGGACGAGCAGGCGTGCGCCGTGGCGATGCTCGCTGCGCGCGTGGAGACGCACTACGGCTCTCCGCAGGACATCGAGTGGGGCATCCTGGGCGGCGACGTCTACCTGCTGCAGTCGAGGCCGATCACGACGCTGGGGATTGGATAGCGGGGCTCTCTCCGTAGAGAAATAAAGAGGCTCCTGCGATCAGCCGGGGCCTCTGTTGTTTTGCTATGTTCTCGGGCACGTCCTTCGACAGGCGCAGGAGTATGGGCGCGGGCTGTCGTCGGCGGCCTAGCTCTCCGGGTCGTAAAGAATCTCGCGTACTTCCTGCGCGCACCGACACGCCTCGGCTATCCTTGCGGCCCACAACAGCGCGTCCTCGCGGGATGGAACCTCGACGATTGCGAAGCCGCCGACGACGGCCTTGGTCTCGGGGAACGGTCCGTCTGTGACTGTGCCGTCGGTGGCCACGATGCTCGCCCGTTGGCTCTCCAATCCGGCGCCGAAGATCCAGACACCGGCTTCTTTGGCCTGCCGAACTACACTGTGGGCTGCCTCGCCGACTGCCGCGAGGTCCTCGTCGGCGACGTTCATTGAACCGTCGTCGAACGAGATCAAGTACCGCTGCATCGGTCCTCCTCCTTGCTCCGCGAGCATGGTGCGGTGTCGCCATGCGCACGTCCAGTCGCCAACCGGTGGTACGTCGGTGCGGGCGCACGTGACAGCTTCACCGGCGTGTGGCGGCGAGGGGAAGCCGTGCCGGGGGATGCGGCGGCTCAGTCCTCCAGTGTGCGCTCGATGAAGTCGTCCAGCACCTCATCGCGCGCGCCGTGGGCTTTGAGGAAGCCGCGGGCGTCGCCGTATTCCTCGCGGATCATGTCGAGCACGGCGCGCAGGCCTGCCTCGGTCGGGGGTTCTTGCGCGGGCCAGAAGGTGCTGCCGGAGGGGGCGGGCTCGCGGGCGCGGAGGAAGGCAATCATGTCGTCGAAGTAGGGCGTGCTCATCATGTAGTCGTCCATGATGGTCTCGTCATCGACGCCGAGCAGCCCGAGCAGGGTGGCTGCGACGAGCCCGGTGCGATCCTTGCCGGTGCGGCAGTGGAAGAGGGCGGGGCCATCGAGTTCCGCGATGGCCTCCACGGCCTCGACGACCTCCGGGCCGGCGGTCTTCATCCACCAGCGGAAGAACTCGGCGTGGTCGTGCTCATTCTCGGGGCGCGGCAGGCGCTCCTCGCGCATTCCGCGCATGAAGTCGATGTTCAGCTGGCGCACGGGATCGGTGGCGATGGGGCCCGAGGACTCCGCGGGGCCGCGCAGGTCCACGACGCCGCTGAGCTGCATCTCCTCGCGAGCGCGCTGCAGGTCGGCCTCGGTCATGAATTGCGGGGTCATGCCCCGGAAGAGGCGCCCCCAGCGGACCGTGCGGCCGTCGGCGGTCTGGTAGCCGCCCATGTCGCGAATGTTCAGGCAGGCCTCGAAGGTTAGCTCTCGTTCAGGCACCGTGGCTCCCTCTCATGCGGCATCGCCTGATTGTCGACAGGATCTACGCTACGTGACCGTCCGCGTGGCATCGAGGTGGTGACGTTAACATCTGCCACCTCGATGGTTCGCGGTCAGTGGGGCGCTACGGCCAGAGCTGCTTCGTGGCGAGCTCGGCGCCCTCCGCGAGGACGCGCAGCTTCGCCCAGGCGAGCTCCGGGTGGACACGGCCACCCATGCCGCAGTCCGTGCTGGCGATCACGTTCTCGCGTCCCACCACGTTGGCGAAGCGCACGATGCGGTCCGCTACGGCCTCCGGGTGCTCCAGGATGTTGGTGGCGTGCGAGACGACGCCGGGGATGAGGATCTTGCCTTCCGGTAGCTTCACGTCCTGCCACACGCGCCACTCGTGCTCGTGACGGACGTTGGCGGCCTCCAGTGAGTATCCCTGCGCGTTGACCTGCAGCATCAGGTCGACGAAGTCCTTCAGCTGGACGTCGTTCGAGTGCGGACCGTGCCAGCTACCCCAGCAGACGTGGTAGCGGACGAGTTCCTCTGGGATGCCTCGGAGGGCGTAGTTGAGCAGCTCCACGCGTTGTGCGGCCAGCTTGCGGTACTCCTCGAGCGTGATGGGCGGCACCTGCGTGTCCCAGGCGGCGGGGAGGCCGGGGTCATCGAGTTGCACGACGATGCCGGCGTCCGTGATCGCCTGGTACTCCTCGCGCATGGCGTCCGCCATGGCGTGGAGGTAGTCATCGATGTGCTCGTAGTGGTTGTTGTTCGCCTCGCGGGCGGGGGAGAGGGCGGGGAGGAAGCCTTCCTCCGCGTTCACGGCGGCCATCGCCTCCTGCAGGTTGGCGATGTCGCGTGCGACCTCCTCATGGCCCTGGTAGACGATGGGGCCGTCGCAGACGAGCGTGCCGGGGCGCGGCGAGTTGCGGCCCCAGGACTCATGGGTGTTGCGGTCGAAGGTCACGTACTCCGCGTAGAAGCCGGGGAACGTCTCCCAGTCCAGCGACCGCCGAGGCGGCACGGGGGCCTCGGTCTCCGATTGGCGGATGCCACCGAGACGGTCGTGGATGTAGTACCGCCAGGTGACCTTGCCGAACTCGCCATCCGTGACCAGGTCGAGGCCGGCCTCGGATTGCTGCTTGACCACCTCGGCGACTGCGGTCTTGAGGCGTGTGTTGAGGGCGGTTTGATCGAACGAACTGTCGCCATCGAGGCGTGCGCGGTACATGGCGATGAGGTCGTCCGGGCGCGGCAGGCTCCCGACGTGGGTGGTCAGCATCCGGTGCTGGCTGGTCTTCATGCAGTTCCCCCCGTGTGTAGTGCGTGTGTCGGCGACTGTGATGTTTGCCGCCCGCGCATGATAACGCAGGAGCCCGGTAGCGCCTCCCGTGCCGCGGATGGCCTCGGCAGTGGGGGCGGCTGAACGGGATGTGCGCGTGCTTGCCCGGAATTGCTAATGTGATGCCGCATGGCGCGTCCGGGTGCCTCCGGGGGCGATGCACGGGAGGGATCGCTGCATGAAGCTCGAGATGTTCCACCTCCACCCGTACCGGGATCTGCCGGAGGACTTCCCCGAGCGATATCGGAGCGTGTGGGTGGACGTGCCGTCGCACCTGTTCGATCGAGAGCTTGCGCACCAGATGTGCAACGACACGCTGGACGAGTTGGAGTACGCGGCGAGCCTGGGATTCGATGGCATCTGCGTGAACGAGCACCACCAGAACGCGTACGGCATGATGCCGTCGCCGAACCTGATGGCGGCAGCGTTGGCCCGGCGTACGGAAGACGTTGCGCTGATCGTGATGGGGAACTCGATCGCACTCTACGATCCGCCCATCCGCGTGGCCGAAGAGATGGCGATGCTGGACATCATGAGCGGTGGGCGGCTGGTGTCCGGCTTCCCCGTGGGCACCTCCCAGGACACGAACTACGCCTACGGCACCAGCCCGGCGCTGCTGCGCGATAAGTACCACGAGGCGGCCGACCTGATCATGCGGGCGTGGACCGATCCCGATGTCTTCACGTGGGATGGCCGCTTCTACCAGCTGCGCTACGTGAACGTGTGGCCGCGCCCGGCGCAGGAGCCGCACCCGCCGGTGTGGGTGCCGGGCGGGGGCTCCATCGAGACGTGGGAGTGGTGCCTGGAGCGCGACTTCAACTACTCGTACCTCTCGTACTCCGGCTTCAAGCGCGGGCAGGCCGTGATGGACGGATTCTGGCGCAAGGCGGACGAGATGGGGAAGGACCGCAACCCGTACCAGAGCGGGTTCCTGCAGCTGGTGGTGGTCGCGGATTCGCTGGCGGAGGCGCAGGAGCGGTACGGCGAGCACATCGAGTACTTCTACAACAAGATGCTCCATGTCTACCCCGGCTTCAGCGATGCACCCGGCTACCGCACGATGGACACCCTGCGCGCGGGCCTGATGGCTCAAACCACGAGGTTCGGCGAGCGGCCGACTGGCCTGAAGTGGGACCAGCTGATCGAGAGCGGCAACATCGTCGCCGGCAACCCGGACGAGGTGGCGGAGCAGCTCGAGCACGTCGCGCGCTCCCTGAACGTGGGGCACCTCATGCTGCTGTGCCAGATCGGCTCGATGCCGCACGACCTGGCGATGATGAATATCGAACGTGTTGCGCGCGATGTGATCCCCAAGCTCCGGCACATTCACTCGGAGTGGGAGGACCGCTGGTGGCCGCAGCCGCTCCAGAATCGTGTCCCGCGTCAGCCGCTGGCATCCGCTCCCGCGGCCCCGGTGAAGGGGTAGTGGCGATGGAGGAGCGCTCAATCCCAGTCGCTGGAGGCCGGTTCGACGTCACCATCTTCGAGGAGGGCAGCGGCCCGCCGCTGCTCTTCCTGCACGGCACCAGCGGTCTGCAGTGGGGCGAGGCCCTGGAGACCTTGGCGGGGGAACATCGACTGATTGCGCCGCGCCACCCGGGCTACGGCGATGAGAGCCAGCAGGCGCTGGATTCGATTCACGACCTGGTCTACGCGTACCTCGATCTGCTCGACGCGCTGGAGCTGCGCGATGTGCCGGTGGTGGGGCATGGGCTCGGGGGCATGATCGCGGCGGAGCTCGCGGCGACGCAGCCGGAGCGGTTCAGCCGCCTGGTGTTGCTGGCGCCGCTGGGGCTCTTCGACGCTGCGGAGCCGACGTTCGATTTCTTCGCCTGCACGCCGCAGGAGATGGCGGCGGCGTTCTTCAAGGACCCTGATTCGCCGGCCGCCCGCGCCGCGGGCGATCGCGGTCTGGCTCGGATCGCCGAGGTGGGGCACGAATCCGAGGAGGGGCAGGCGCTGATCGAGGTGTACATCGAGCGCACGCGCACGATGGCGACCGCCGCGAAGTACCTGTGGCCGATCCCGAATCGGGGGCTGCAGAAGCGGATGCACCGCATCACCATGCCGGTGCAGCTGATCTGGGGCATGCACGATCGCGTGGTGCCGCCCTCGTACGCGGACCGATTCGAGCGGCTGCTCCCGGACGTCCGCTGCGCGCACGTGGATGCCGGGCATGAGCTGCTGCTGGAGGCGGCTGAGGACGTGACGGGACGGATTGAGGCGTTCCTGCGGGGGTGATGCTGGCCCGCAGTGGTGGCTGCACGAGCCCAATCCCCGCGCCCGCTTCGCGGGCGTCCTTCGACAGGCTCAGGATGAACGGGGATTGGGTTCAAGGTGATGCAAATCGAGAGCCGTTGGCAGGTCTAGGAGACACGCCACCCACCAGAGTTCCACTGCGCGCCTTTTCGCTCATCCTGAGCCTCCCGAAGGAGGAGCGGGACCCGGCCCATCTACGCGTAGCGGTCCTTCTCAGTCGTGCGGGACTCGATGTCGTAGAGCTGTTGGATGCCGCTGGCCTGTTCTCGGAGGGCGCGCACCGGGGTGAAGTCTTGCGGCTCGTTGCGCATCGCGCGTTCCAGTGACTCTTGCATCGCCTGGAGGGCCGCGAGTTGCAGGGTGGTGGCGTCGAGGACCAGCGCGGCGCCCATCTCGGTCGCCTGGGTGCGCGTCTGGTTGCCCATGATGACCAGCGGCACCCCCGCGAACTCGTCACGGACGCGCGGCCAGTCGTCCGGCTGCACGTCGGCGAGCAGCAGGGCGTCTGCGCCAGCCTCGCGGTAGAGGTGGCCGCGTGCGATGGCGGCGTCGATGCTCTCCCAGTGGGCCGCGCCGGTGCGGGCGATGACGACGAAGCCGGGGTCCTGGCGTGCGCGCACGGACTCCTCGATCTTGCCGGCGAAGACCTCGGGTTCTACGAGGTGATCGACGCCCATGTGGTGGTGGGCGCGCTTCGGGGCGATCTGGTCGCCGAACTCGACGCCGGCCGCACCGGCGCGCTCCAACTCCCACATCGCGCGCACGGCGTGCACCGCGTCGCCGAAGCCGACCGTGCCGTCCACGATGATGGGGATGTTCACGCGCATGGCGACCTGGCGGGTGACGTGCGCGAAGTCGTTGATGGTCAGCAGGGCCTCGGAGACCGCGAGCGAGAAGCCGAGCGCGCCGCCGCCTACGTAGGCGGCAGGGAAGCCGGCGTCCTCGATCATCCGTCCCACCAGGGGCTCCAGGCAGAGGGGTGCCATCACCGGCGCGTCCGTCTCCATCAGTCGCCGCAGTTCACCGCCGGGGTCACGCATCGTCAGCCTCCTGTACAGGTTGGGTCGCGGGGGATGATAGCGCGCTGCTCGCGTCTGAGGGTCGCGGACGCTGATGTCGTGGTCGGTGCGACCGCGAGAACCCAGTTCCCGCGCGCCCGGGCGGGCGCGTCCTTCGACAGGCTCAGGATGAACGGGAACTGGGTTCCACGTGTTCAACATCTAGTGGCGTTGGGAATAGAGAGATCTGCAAACGACAGGCTCAGGATGAACGGATACTGGGTTCCCGCTGCGATGCCATGCTCAGGCGTCGCGGGAGCCGGGTGGGAGCGGCTACACTCGCTCGCCGAGCTCGTAGGCCTGGAGGCGGCGGACGGCGTACCAGGTGACGAGGGCTACGAGCACCGCCATCAGCGCCAGCGAGGCCGCCGCGCTGGGGACGTTGCCGAAGGAGACGCCGGGGACCTCGACGATTGCGTCGACGATGCCGAGTGTGTAGGCGCGGACGCTGAAGAAGCGGACGCCGGGGATGAACTGGGAGACGAGGGCCTCCCACACGAAGACGTACGCGAGCCCGATCACCAGCGCGCGCCCGAAGCGGACGCTGAGGCTGACGAAGAGGGCGGAGTAGGCGACGGCTCCCAGCGCAGCCGCCGCCACGAAGCCGGGGATGATCAGGTCCGCCTCGCGACCGATGAGCACCGGCAGCCCGGAGGCCACGATCGTGAACGCTGAGAGGCCGGCGACCACCGCCGCCGCCGCCGCAGTCTTCGCCACCACGATTTTCCACCGCGCCAGCGGCTTCGCGAGCAGGTAGACGGCGGTACCGTCCTCGATCTCCTGTCCGAGCGCCGAGGTGCCGACGACGAGCGCGATGAGCGGGAGGATCAGGTTCACCACGAAGCCACTCATCATGATGGCGGCGAACCTGGGGGCATCCTCCGCGCTGGTGGATAAGCGGAAGAGGAACGAGATGCCCACCGGGATGGCGGCCAGCAGCAGGAGCAGCAGCGTGCGCCGCTGACGCAGCAGCTGCCCGAGGGTGAGCGTGAAGATGACCCAGATCACGGCGAGATCCTCACTGCTGCACCAGGTACTCGAACACGCTCTCGAGTGATTCATCGAGCGGTGACATGGAGGTGATGGTGATGTCCGCGTCTCGCGCGATCACCGGGATGCGGTGCGTGACGCGCTCGAAGTCGCGGGTGTGGATGGTGATCGTGCCGTTCTCCACGTTCACGCCGGTGATGCCCTCGTCGGCGATGAGCTCGCGGGCGAGGCCTCGGTTGTTGCTGGAGGTGATGGAGAAGGTGTGGGGGCGGTCCGTCATGAGGTGGCGGATGGCGCGGAAGTCACCGGAGGCCGCCAGCCGTCCCGCGACGATCACGAGCACCTGGTCGCCCAGCCGCTCCATCTCCTCGAGGATGTGGGAGGAGAAGACGACCGTGCAGCCCTCGGCTGCCTTGGCGCGGAGCATGTCCATCATCTGCAGGCGCTGGCGGGGATCCGCGCCGTTGAACGGCTCGTCCAGCAGTAGGACCTCCGGCTCGTGCACCATGGCCGCCGCGATCTTGATGCGCTGCTTCATGCCCTTCGAGTAGCCGCCGGTGCGCCGCTTGCTGAACTCGCCCATCTCCACGAGGTTGATGGCGCGCAGGGTCGCGGCGTGGGCATCGGTCAGCCCGTGGAGGCGGGCGTTGAGGCGCACGAACTCGTAGCCGGTGAGGCCCTCGTGCACCGCCTCGCGCTCCTGCACGACGCCGACGCGGCGGTACATCTCCTCGTTCCGCCACGATGACTCGCCGAGGATGCGGACCTCGCCCGAGGAGGGGCGCAGGAAGCCCGCCATCATGTGCAGGAGCGTGGACTTGCCGGCGCCGTTGGGACCGAGCAGGCCAGTGATGCCTGGCGCGATGCCGAACGACACGTTGTTCACCGCCACCACGTTGCCGTACCAGCGGGAGACGTCCGTGACCTCGATGGTGGCGTCTGTGGTGGGCGTCATCGATACGCCTTCCTCGGCGGTCATGCCTGCACCTGCTGGTAGCGGCGCACGAGGAGTGCGGAGGCGACGAGGGTGATGAGGACTGAGGCGGCGGTGTACCACCACAGCGCGAAGCCGGCGACGGTCGCGGCGGAGCCGGAATCGGGCTGCTCACCGAAGAGCCACGGCGTGGCGCCGCCGATGAGGTCGAGCGGGCTGATGAAGATGGCGAAGCGTGAGAGTGAGGAGTCGAGCTCGTGCACCAGGATCCCCACGACGACGAGCGGCAGGATGAAGGCCACCACGATGCCGACGGTGGCGAAGGCGCGGCGCGGCGTCTGCGCGGCGATGAACGTTCCGATGGAGGCGACCAGCGCGGAGCCGAGGAGTGCGCTGACGACGATGGGGAGGATCAGGGTCCACTCGGCTCGCAGGTAGCCAGTGAGGTCCTGCGTGCTGAGGGCGTTGCCGACGAAGAGCAGCGTCTGGGGGACCAGCGTGATGAGCAGCATCGCGGTGGTCATCGCGCCCAGCTTGGCGAGCGCGTAGTCGGAGCGGCTGATGGCGCGCGAGAAGTAGAGGGTGATCGAGCGGTTGCGCTGATCACGGCCGCAGATGTCGGGCGCCACGGCGGCGCAGTAGAGCGCGAGCAGGTACTTGATGAGCTCGTAGTACTGGTCGTGGCGGATCAGCTCCGCATCGAGCGGGACGAGGATGCCGACCAGCACCTGCACGAGCGCCGGCACCAACGCGAAGGCGATGAGGACGGCCGGCGCGATCTTCGAGGCGGTGCTGCGCCCGAGGCCGAACGCGCCCCGCAGGCTCTCACGGTAGAGCGCGCCCATCGCGTGTCGCCGCCCCAGGCGCGGGCCATCGTAGTGGCGGTAGCCGAGGTCGTAGATGCTCCCGGTGGGAGCGGCGGGATTCCCGGCGGGCGGGCTCTCCGGTGAGCTAGCCACGGGGCAGTTCCGCTGCTTCGGTTGTCTCCGAGATATCGGCCGTCTCGACTGCGGCCTGCACGCGGAAGAGGTCCTCCAGCGTGTGCCGCCGCTGCTCGATGCGCACGAGGCCGACACCGAGGTTGGCGACCTCGTCGCGGATGACGTCGAACGGGGGCTGGCCGTCCATGCGCACGAGCACGTGGTGGCCGTCCACGGTGACCTCCACGCCGCGCGCCTGTAGCCGCTCGCCCAGCGCCGGTGCGCTGGCGGTGACTTCGACATCGAGGGTCTGCGTGGCCTCCGTGAATCCGGAGAGCGGGCCGTAGTGCACGAGGCGGCCGGCATCCAGGACGATGAGCTGGTCGCAGACGCGCTCGATCTCGCCGAGCAGGTGCGTGGCCATGAGGATGTTGATCCCGAAGCCGGTGCCGGTGCGGCGGATCAGCTCGAGCATCTCATCGCGTCCGGCCGGGTCGAGCCCGTTCGTGGGCTCATCGAGGAAGGCGATGCGCGGGTCGTGGACGAGCGCCTGCGCGAGCTTGGCGCGCTGGCGCATGCCGGTGGAGTAACCGGCCATCGCTCGGTAGCGCTCCTCGAAGAGGCCGGCGTGGCGCAGGGTTTCGGCGGCGCGCTCGCGGGCGGCGGTGCCGGGGAGGCCGCTGATCTGCGCCATGTGGGCGACGAACTCGGTGGCGTTCATATCCAGCGGGAGGCAGTCGTGCTCCGGCATGTAGCCGACGTACTGGCGCAGCTCGCGCCCCTGCGTGCGGATGTCGTAGCCGAGGATGCTGGCATTGCCGGAGGTCGGGGCGATGAGGCCGAGCAGGAGCTTCACCAGCGTGCTCTTGCCGGCGCCATTCGCGCCCACGAGGCCCACGATGCCGCCTTCGACCTCGATAGTGAGCTCATCCAGTGCGTTGACGCCTGGATAGCGTTTGGTGAGGCCCTGGGTGCTGATCACGCTCATGGTGCGATGCTAACGGATTCTTCGCATATCTGGTTCCCGGGCAGTCCGCGGTAAGTTCGGGCTATCGTGGCGGAGCCGGCCACCGCGATGATGCGCGCAGAGGCGCTTTCGGGATAGGCGCTTGCGGAACAGGAGCACCGAGTGAGAGCTGCCGTCTTCCATGCGATCCACGAACCGCTGACGATCGAGGAGGTGACCGTTGCTGAGCCGATCGGTCGTGAGGTCCTCGTGCGCACGGTGGCGACCGGCGTCTGCCACAGCGACCTGCATTACCTCGAGGGTATCTCCGCACCGGGCGGGCTTCCGGGTGTGCTGGGGCACGAGGCCGCCGGTATCGTCGAGGAAGTCGGTCCGCTGGTGAGCGAGGTCCAGCCCGGCGATCACGTGATTGTGTGCCTCTCCGCCTTCTGCGAGCGGTGCGAGTATTGCCTCACGGGCCGCACGAACCTCTGTGTGGCAAAGCCGAATCGAGGGCCGGATGAGCCGCCGCGGCTGACGCTGGACGGGCGCACGCTCTGGCAGCATCAGGGTATCGGCGCGTATGCGGAGCAGATGCTGGTGCACGAGAACGGTGTGGTGAAGATCGACGATGAGATGCCGCTGGACCGGGCTGCGCTGCTGAGCTGCGGTGTGCTGACGGGCCTCGGCGCGGCGCTGTTTACCGCGAAGGTTGCGCCGGGATCTCGGGTGGCGGTGTTCGGCGCGGGCGGTATCGGCATGTCGGCGATCCAGGGGGCACGGATCGCCGGGGCGCGGCAGATCATTGCGGTGGACCTGCTGGACTACAAGCTGGAGCGGGCCACCGAGTTCGGCGCGACGCATGGCGTGAATGCGTCCGAGGGTGACCCCGTGGAGGCGATTCGCGAGCTCACCAGCGGCGGTGTGGACTATGCGTTCGAGGCGATCGGGCTGCCGCTCACCGTCGAGCAGGCGTTCGATTCGCTGCGGGAGGGCGGTATCGCCACGGTGATGGGCGTGACCAACCCGGCGACGCGTGCCTCGATCCAGGTCTCGGCGCTGCTGGGCGAGAAGACGCTGACCGGGAGCCGCATGGGCTCCAACCGTTTCAAGGTGGACCTGCCGAAGCTCATTGACCTCTATCGGGGCGGTAGCCTGCAGCTGGACGAGATGATCACGCGTCGCTTCCGCCTGGACGAGGTGAACGAGGCGTTTAGCACCCTGCGCGATGGGCACATCGTGCGTTCCGTGATTGCCTTCGACTAAGTGAACGAGGAACACACCATGACGCAGCAGACCGCTCCCGATCCGAGGCTCCTTGCGGAGCAGGCGCCGGATGGCGTCATCTTCAGCGATCCGAACGGGACCATTACGTACTGGAACGCGGCGGCGGAGCGCATCTTCGGGTTTGCCGCCGCGGATGCGCTGGGGGCGAACCTGGACATCATCATCCCGGAACAGTTCCGGGATGCGCACTGGCGTGGCTTTGAGCGTGCGCTGGAGACGGCGGAGACGAAGTACGCCGGGCAGTCCCTCCCCACGCGCGCGCTTTGCGCGGACGGAGAGGAGCGCTACGTGGAGCTCAGCTTCGCCATCGTGAAGGACGCTGACGGAGCGATCCTCGGCGCACTGGCACATGCACGGGATATCGATGAGCGCTTCAAGCGCGACCGTGACCTGCGTCGCGAACTGCGCGCGCTGCGGGCGGCGGAGCCGACGAACGAGGCGTAGCAGGGGCGGCCGGATCCGGGACATATAGCAACACCCCGGTTCCGAGGGGCTACCTCGGAGCCGGGGTGTGTTTGTGTCGGAATCTGCGAGCTACGACAGCTCGCCTTCCTCGAGCGTTCGTGCCTTCCTCCGCCTTACGGTCGGTGGTGGACCACGAACGGGGTGCAGGCCGGGATGTCACCGTTGGGGAAGGTCTGCATGAACGTATTGTTCACGAAGTCCGGGGCGCCCCAGATGTATCCGACCCACAGCGTGTTGACCGTGGTCCAGTACGACGTCGCGTGCGGCGCCGGGAACTGGGTCACGTTGCCGCCGCCCCAGGTGGAGATGGTGTTGCCGGGCACCACCGGGGTGGGGTTCTACGTGGCAACCGCGGTCTCAGGATCCGGGCAACCAAGAACCTCATCGTCGGGCTCCGGCGTCGCGGTTGGCGTCGGAGTTGGCGTTGGCGTGCCCACTGGGTCGCAGAGGCTCGGCATGCCTGTGATGCGCGACTCGATGTCGGTCGGGAGCTCCGCCCACTCTGTGTAGTCCTGCGGCTCGCCAAACTCATCTTCACCGATGAGGAAGGCGTAGGTGGCTGCGGTGATGGAGTTGTACTCCGAGCGCGGGCTGCAGAGCGGGCCGCCGGACTCCTTCACCAGCTCGATCTCCAGCAGGTCGCCCTGCTCCACCTCGCAGGCGATGGTGTCACCCACGATGTCGCAGCCTGCGTCCTCGGTCACCTCCACGCCATCTTCCAGGAGGAACGGGTCGGTGAACTGGATCTGGCCGTCCACGACGTCTTCGCCGGTGGCGTCGATGGTGATCGTCCACGTCCAGTCAGCGTGTGTGCCAACCTGCTCGCCGGTCTTGTCGATGATCGGGCAGAGGTCCGGGTTCGGTGGCACGGTGACTGATGCCGTTGCGTCGTCGGCTGCTACGAGGGTCATCTCGAGGAAGTCCTCGATGGTTTCCGGGATGTCATCCTCGATGAGCGCAGTGATGAGGGCCGGCTGTAGCGCGAACAGCTCCGCCTCGTTCGTTACGACCGCGTCTTCGACGCAGTTCTGGAG
>JBJHDC010000015.1:0-28618 GCA_050486345.1 Dehalococcoidia bacterium
CACCCAGTAGCGGGCGCGGAAGCGCGTGCGGGGGAGGGGTCCGCCCTGCGGCGCCGGCCAGACCCACTCGGTCGGCGCGCGGCCACGCTCCACCCCGTGCTGCTCCAGCCGCGCGGCCACCCAGCGCGGCAGCGTCACCGACCCGACCGCCGCGCGCGTCTTGGGAGGCCCGACCACCACCCGCCCCGACACCTCTGATGCCGCCTCGGCGACGCGGATGCTCCGCCGGACCGGGTCGACGCGCCGGAGCGCGGTGAGCGGTGCGCGGATGAGGCGACGGAGCGCCTGGTCCAACTCGCCGGAGACACCGTGCAACTGATGCCGGACGATCGCCTGGAGGATCGCTTCGGACGACTCCTGCGCTACCTGTACGCCGCGGACGGGACGTTCATCGATGAGGCGCTCGTCGCCGAGGGGCTCGCTGTTGCCTGGCGGGAGGACGGCAGGCACCGCGACCGGCTGGTGGACCTGGAAGCGGAGGCATCCGCAACTGGTGACGGATGCCTATGGGATCGCAGTTCAGACTGACTACCGGTTGGCCGGCTCGAGCAGGTCGAAGATCAGGTCGCCGTTGTCCCAGCGCAGGATCTCATGTGGTGGCTCGGTGTTGATCCACGCGGTGCGCACCGCGCGACCGGTGCGCACGATGATGCGCCACGCCTCGAACTCCCCGGCTGGCACCTCGATCGTCTCCAGCTGCGGCACGCGGAGGTTCACCGTGACCTGGTTGCCTTCGATGGGATTCACAGAGGCGTAGTGCTCGTCGTATTCCTCGACGAAGGCGATGGTGCGCCAGACCCAGAGGGCGGTCTCGTTGTCGTAGTGATGGTCGCGAACGCGCAGGTCGCGCTCGCTCACATCGCCGTCCTCGATCTCGCGTGCGTGCAGACGGAGCTCGCCATCGACCTCGACGTACTCCCATTCGTGCCTGGTCTCGCTCAGGAAGCCATCGCCGTTGCGAGCCATGATCGTGCGCTCGCCACTGACGGGGCGCATGGTCGCAGCCTCAACGACGACGTTCACCACGTCAGTGACTGGCTCGGCGCCCCCCGGGGGTTCCGCCTCCGTGTAGCGCTGCTCGAGGTGCACCAGGTCGCCATCGACCTGGACTGAGAGTTCACCGAAGCCTACCAGTTCACCCAGCGTGTTGTGCAGTTCATAGTGGAGGTCCTCGCCATCTGCCCACGGCGCGGCGACGAAGATGTCACTGGTCTCCACTGTCGATGCTGTCGGGGTGCAGCCGGCACTGATGCACGCCAGCGCGACGGCCAGTGCGACGAGGAGCGCTCGAGGCCGGCGCGCTATCCCCATCACGATGCCGCTGCTCGCGAGCCGAGGACGCTGGCGATGCGGGAGATGGCGTCTTCGATGTCTTCGCTGCTGACGTCCATGTGGCACACCATGCGCACGCGGTTGCCGTCGCCCGTTGCCAGCACGCCCTCTGCGGCGAGCTGTTCGCGTACCTCGGCGGTGCTGTGGCCTGCCACGCGGAAGAAGATGATGTTGCTGTCGACCGAGGCGTAGTCGAGGGTCACACCCGGCATCTCGGCCAGCGCGGAGGCGAGGCGACGGGCGTGCTCGTGGTCCTCGGCGAGGCGATCGATGTTGTGCTCCAGTGCGTAGAGCGCTCCTGCTGCGACAATGCCTGACTGACGCATCGACCCGCCAACCAGGCGGCGCATCATGCGAGCGCGGTCGATGAACTCGGCCGTCCCGGTCAGGACAGAGCCGACCGGCGCACCGAGACCCTTTGAGAAGCAGAATGAAACTGTATCGGCTTCGGCTACGAGTGCGCGGGCGTCCGTTTCGAGCGCAACCGCTGCGTTAAAAATGCGAGCTCCGTCAACGTGGAGCTGAGCGCCACCCTCGTGCGCAACGCGGGCGAGTGCGTTCATCTCGCTCTCGGGGATTGCAGCACCACCACATCGGTTCTGGGTGTTCTCCAGGCAGACCACCGCAGTGCGGGGCCAGTCCGTGCGCATCATCGCGCGGACCTCATCGGGGTCGATGCGGCCGCGATCATCGTTACGCGCCATGCGGATCGAGATGCCTCCCAGCGCGGGCGCGCTCATGCCCTCGTGGTTCGTGATGTGCGATTCATGACCAGCGATCGCTTCGTCACCGCGCCCGCAATGGGTCAGCAGCGCGACGAGGTTCGCCATCGTTCCGCTGGGTACAAAGAGTGCCGCCTCCTTACCGATACGTTCGGCTGCGGCCTGTTCCAGGCGGCGCACGGTAGGGTCATCGCGCAGCAGGTCATCGCCTACCTCGGCGCGCGCCATTGCCTGGCGCATGGGCTCGGACGGGCGAGTGACGGTATCCGAGCGGAGGTCGATCACGCTGGCAGGCATGTGAAGCTCCACGGCTGTGCAGGGCTGAAGGCCGGATCGTGGCCGTCTCGGAGCGTATCAGAGGGATCGCTCAGGTTCAGCGGCGCGCGCATGCAGCGAGTGGCGCGGCTAGTCGTCGGCCTCGCGGTTGCGCTCCCAGATGGTCTCGTAGCCCTCGCCGCCGCGGATGACCGCAACGAGGTCCGCGCGCTCCAGTCGCTCACCTTCGGCGAACGCCGCGCTTGCCTGCTCCGCCGCGGCTTCACCGCCCACGGCGACCAGGCGATCGACGATGGCATCGCAGACACCGAGCTCGCGGAGGATCTTGATGGCGCGGGGCCACTGGAAGACGGTGATCTGGTGCGGCAGCGGCATGCCCGGTCGCACCCGCTGCAGGAAGTGGTATCGCTCCTCCGCCGAGGAGACGGGCGGCACCATGCTGATGTACGGCTGGCCGTCCTCGTTGGGACGTGAGTCGACCAGCAGCCGGTATTCGATCATGGCGAACCGGACCACGAAGACATCCGCCTCCGCGATCACGCGCCGCACGGCGTCCAAGTCGATTCCGTGATCTGAATCCATACGGGCAGTCTAACCGGTCACGTCACACTCGTGGCTAGCGTGGGGGCACGGGGGTTTGCTCAGTCACCTCGGGTGCCTGCTGGCAACGAGCGGGAGCGCTTCTCAGAACGCCTAATTCTCGCCAGCACCGCGATACTCCTACGCTGGCGCGGGCGTTACCGGCGGTCGCGCTCGTCTCTACCGAGCCACTGCGGTTCCTCGATGCCGGCCCGGGCGTTCGCGACGCGTGCCATTGTGAAGAGGGCATCGCTGAGCCGGTTGAGGTAACGGATGAGCGCCTCCGAGACCGGTGCATCGTGCGCGAGTGTCAGCACGCGCCGCTCCGCCCGCCGGCAGATGGTACGTGCGACGTGCAAGTGACCGGCTGCCACCGTGCCGCCGGGGAGAATGAAGCGCGTGAGCGGCTCCAGTTCTTCATCGAACGCGTCAATCCAGCCCTCGAGTTCGGTCACTTCGTCGTCCCCGACGCGCGGGCCGGTGGGCTGGCCGCGCTCGATGCGCTGCTCGATGTCTGGCGTCGCCAGCTCTCCGCCGATGTCCAGCAGGTGTGACTGCACGACCTGCAATTGTGCGTGGAGATCTTCGTGATCCAGCGCGGCCGCGGCGAGCCCGAGCACGGAGTTCAATTCGTCGACCGTCCCGTAGGCTTCCAGGCGTGGATTGTCCTTCGAGACGCGGGGGCCACCGAAGAGGCCGGTCTGGCCGTCATCGCCGGTGCGGGTATAGATGCGGTCTGTCATGCGGCGACTCCAACGGATACCGGGATCAGGCTCAATGACTGTCTGCGCGCGGAAGCCTCATTCTCCGCCTGACACCTCATCGGAGCCAATTCTCTGACAGGCTTCGCTCACTCGACGATACAAGTCGCACCGAGCAATCGAGGACCACGGGACGGTGGAGCGTGGGGTGGTCTGGCACAAGTGGCTTCCCTACACGGCAACGCCCCGTGAGGAGGGTTGCGGGAGCCGGGGCTTCTGCCCAACTCGCCGTCACCCGTCTCCACGCGGGCTCGACTCTGCGCTACGTGCCGGCGACCTGGCTTACCGCTGTGCAGCGGATCACAGTTGCGGGACAGCGCCGGATTCGCACCGGCTTCGCGGCCCACGTAGCAGCCTCGGACGATACGCCCCTCGCGAAACGGTGGCAACGAGGCGCCAGCTGCGGAGTTCAGTACCGGGATCGCGCCGGAACACGCCGACTGGGGTAACAATACTGTTATACGGATTGCGCGATTTCACTCTTTAGCGCAGTTGCATGATCATTTGGGCCGGTCAGAGCCTGAGGGCGGTCCTCGACCGTCCGGGGCAACGAGGCCGAAGCGGGAACAGGCCCGAGACCGAGAAACCCCAGTCATTTCAACGGATTACGGCCCTTTACCCTCTCTCATCCAGCGTTGCCGCGGATCTGCGACCGCCCGAGCGGAAAACCCCTGTCATTTCAGGCCTGGCGGGCGCGCGATAGTACCCCGAGATCCCCGAAAAAAACAGGGCCGCTCGGCCATGCTCGTGCCAGAACCCGCCCATACGGTTTGCCGCATGGACATTGAACCTTCATCACCCAACCGCGATCTGCGCATCCGCCGGTGGACCTCGCCGGTCCTGCTCGCGCTGGTCGCGGCGACCATTGCATCCATCTTCTCGTTTACCGCCGTGCACTCCATGGGGCTGGACAGCAGTGTGCTGCAAACGGGCGCCCACGCACCTCAGGAGGGCACGGGAGCGCCTCAGCCGGTGCCGCAGCAGGCACAGGCACTCGTCGCTCCGCCGCCGGGTGGCCTGACCCTCGGCTTCGCCGGCACCACGTCGCCAGCGGCTGTGCTGGCAGCACAGACCTTCGAGGTCGCCAGCATCACTGCGCTGGATCGAACTACACAACAGTTCCTGGTCTTCATCCCGGGCGCACCCGACTTCGTGAACACGCTCAAGGATGGAGCGCTCGCGCCCGACATGGTCGTGATCATCCGTCGCGCAGGGAACGGCGCACCTGCAGGCGCCGTTCCGGTCGCACGTGGCGTATCCGGCACGATCACCGGAACACCATTCGCCCTCGAGGAGCCGCCGACCGGTGGGCTGACGATGGGGATGGCGGGGACGACCGACCTTGACGCACTGATTGATGCGCAGGGGTTCGACGTCAGCTCCGTCTCCCTGTTCCACCTGGCGACACAGCGCTGGCTGGTCTTTATCCCCGGTGCGCCCGACATCGTGAACACGCTCACCCCGTCAACGATGTCGCCGGAATCCTTCGTGGCCGTCCGCCGCGCTGGCGAACAGCCAGAGGAAGTCACCGAGGCTGCTTCGAAGCCGGAGGCGGAGGAGAAGCAGGCCGAGGTCAGCCTACGCAGCCTGGGCGAGGGACGGATCAGCTACTACTACTGCCAGAAGGGCTCAATCTCGGGCGCCTGGGGTGATGGTGGCGGCTGGTGCGGTCACTTCGCGAGCGGCGCACGTGTGTACGAGGGCGGCGCGGCATGTGCACGGGAGTACCGCGGACAGCGATTCAAGATCGCCGGTGACCCGCTCGACCGCATCTATGTCTGCGAGGACATCGGTGGCGCGGTGCACGGCAACACCCGCGACATCTTCTTCCACAACAGCGATGACGCCCACCACTGGTACCGCGAAGTCGGCTACCGCGCGGAGATCTTCGTCGTCGAAGACTAACTCAGTGGTTCGACCGTAAATGAACAGCCCCGGCAGGCACGAACCTGCCGGGGCTGTTTTCGCAACGTCTTCTCGCGGACGAACCTACCGCTGTCGAGCAGCGGGCAACTCCCGGCGGTGCTCTTCGAGCTCCACGCAGTCGCCATCCTCCACGCGGTAGACGCGCGTGGCGATGCGTTCGAGGATGGCGCTGTCGTGGCTCGCGCAGATGATCGTGCCGTCGTAGGACTCGAGCGCCTCCAGCAGCTTGCGGCGCGTAGTGACGTCCAGGTGGTTCGTCGGCTCGTCCAGCAAGAGCACGTTGGCTGGTTCGATGAGGAACTTGGCCAGTGCCACGCGGCTGCGTTCGCCGCCTGATAGCACCGATACCGGCTTGAACACATCATCGCCTCGGAAGAGGAAGCGGCCGAGCACACCTCGCAGCGCGCCGTTACTCTCGTCACGCGCGACGGTGCGGACCTCGTCAAGGACTGTGCGCTGTGCGTCCAGGGCCTCGTCCTGGTGCTGGTCGTAGTAGGCGGGTCGCGCACGATCGGCCCACGTGACCGCACCCTCGGAGGGCTCCAAGAGTCCTGCGATGATCTTGAGGAGGGTGGATTTCCCACTGCCGTTGGGGCCAATGAGCACCACGCGCTGTCCGCGCTCGACGGTCAGGCTCACATCGACCAGCACCACGTGGTCACCGTAGGCGTGGCTCACCTGGTCCACGACGACCACGTCCCGCTCCGTGCGGCCGGAAGAGCGCAACTGGAATGAGACTTCACGGTCGGAGGTGCTGCGCTCCACGCGATCGATGCGCTGTAGCGCCTTCTCACGAGACTGCACCGCGGTCGCCTTGCTTGACTTCGCGCGGAAGCGCTCGATGAAGCGCGTCTGGCGGGCAATCTCGCGCTCCTGGCGCGCGGCAGCTCGGTCCTGCTGGGAGATGCGCTCCGCCTTCTGGCGCTGGTAGTCCGTGTAGTTGCCCGTGTAGCTCTCCACGCGACCGTCGCGGAGTTCCAGGATGCGATTCACCACCACGTCGTGGAACTCCGTGTCGTGCGTGACCAGCAGCACGGTACCGCGGTACTCGGAGAGCTCCAGCGCCAGCCAGTCGCGCGCGGCGACATCAAGATGGTTCGTCGGCTCGTCCAGCACGATGTGCTGCGGCCGGTGCACGAGGACCTTCGCAAGCTCGATACGCATGCGCCAGCCACCGGAGAAGGCCCCGCAGAGCTTGTCGCGATCACCGACGGCGAAGCCGAGGCCATCCAGCACCCGCCCGATGCGGCGATCGATGCGGTAGCCGTCCATCGCGTCGAAGCGCTCGAAGAGCTCCGTCTGGCGCTCGATGAGCGCGTCGAGGTCGCCTTCGCCGGTCTCGATCTGAGCGGCTACGTCCGCCAGTTCGCGCTCGATGGCGCGGGCCTCCGGGAAGGCGGTCCATAGCTCCTCGACGAGCGTGTGGGAGTCGTTGAGGTGCGCTTCCTGGCGGAGGAACCCCAGGTCGCCGCCCCGCCAGCCGGCGGAGCCGCTATCGGTTTCGTCGTCGCCGGCGATGATGCGGAGCAGCGTGGACTTGCCGGAGCCGTTTGGGCCCACGAGCCCGACACGCTCACCATCGCCGATGGAGAACGTGGTGCTGCGGAGCACCTCGACGTTGCCGAATGCGCGGGTGACGGCCTCTGCAGAGATCATACGTTCAGGCTACGGTGCGGGAGGCGTCCCGTCCAAGAGCCAGCGCCGCCGCCCCCAGCAGGCAGGCATCGCCACCGAAGTTGGTGCGGACCACCGGCAGCTCCTCGCGATAGCGCGGCAATGCCTTCGACTGCGTGGCAGCGAGCAGGTCATCCCAGCGCCAGCTCAGGCCGTCGATTACGCCACCGCCCAGCACGAGGACCTCGGGATCGAAGATCGCGAGCAGCCCGGCGATTCCGCTGGCGAGGTGTTCGATCGCGGTGTCGACGACCTCGATTGCCAGCACATCTCCCTCGCGAGCCGCGGCGACCACGCTTGCGGCCGAGGGGCTGCCGCCTTGCAGCGCAGTGGTGGCTCCAGCCTCGATCCGACGCTGTGTCTCCGCGACGATGCCGGTGCCAGATGCCATCGCCTCCAGGCAGCCGGCACAGCCTGCCCCACAGGATGGGCCGCCCGGCATCACGATCATGTGACCGGCCTCGCCTGCACCGCCGTGCGCACCAGTCAGCATGCGGCCGCCCGAGATGAACCCGGCGCCGATCCCGGTGCTGACGGTCACGTACACGAGGTCTTGCACCCCCGCGTGGGAACCGAACTGCGTCTCCGCCAGCGCCGCCAATGTCGCGTCGTGACCGATGCGGACCGGCAGACCCAGGCGCTGCTCGAGACTCGGCAGCATCGTGTATCCGTGCCACCTCGACAGGTTCGGTACGTGAGAGTAGGTGCCTGTTGCGGGATCGACCGGGCCTGCGGTCGCGATACCGAGCGAGGCCGGTTGGCCTCCGCCGCTGTCCCGGACGCGGCGGATGAGCGCCAGGAGGCGTTCGGTCGCGTCTTCAAAGCTGAGGTCCGAGAGCGTGGGGATGCTCTCGCGATGGTGCACCTCGCCCGCATCGGTCACGAGGGCCGCGCGCATGGAGGTGGCACCGATGTCAGCAGCGAGAACGGTGTCTGTCATGCGCCACGTATAGCACGGACGGCAATCCGGCGGTTGCACTGGTCTGGGCTGCCATGCTGGGGGACGATGGATCGATGATGCAGATTCCCTCCAGCGGAAGGCTCCGCACGCTGGCAGTCTTCACCCTCCTCTCCGCCGTGATCCTGGCGGCATGCGGGGAGTCTGAGTCCTCGATCCCGGGGGCGGTCGAACCGATGGATGACCCGTTTGCGGGCGGGTATCCGATGTACCGCTCGGAGGACCATGGCCTGCGCATCATCGTGGGGACGCCTGACCTCGGGGTTGGTGAGCCGCGCGTGTCGCTCGCGTTCTTCGACAGCAACGGTGTGGTGGCTGCGCCCTCGCTGGTGGCGCGCACGTACTTCTTCCCGGACGGGCCAGGCGGCACGCGCGAGAGCACCGGTGACGAGCGCACGCTGGCCTACAGTGAGTTTCCCTTTGGTGGACGAGGCATCTACGTCAGCTCGATGCGCTTCGAGCGTGCCGGCCTCTATGCGATCGAAGCCGACGTACCCCGGGACAGTGGCGAGACCGCGCGCGTGCTGATCCCTCTCGAGGTTGCCGAAGAGCCGGGGGCGCCGGACATCGGTGATCCGGTCCCAGCGAGCGAGCACCGGACGCTGGCGGATGTCGACTCGATCGAGGAGCTGACCACGTCCTGGGAGCCGGACCCGGCGCTGTACCATGTGACGATCGCGGAGGTGATCGAGCGCGCGCAGCCGCTGGTGGTGATCTTCACCTCGCCGGCGTTCTGCACCACGGCGCTCTGCGGGCCGCAGGTGGAGCTCGCCAGTGAACTGGTCCCCGACTACGGCGATCGGGTGGCCTTCATCCACATCGACCTCTACGAGAACCCGCATGAGATCCAGGGCGACCTTGACCGCGCGCGACGCTCACCGCTCCTCGACGAGTGGAACATCACGACCGACCAGTGGACGTTCGTTGCCGATGCCAGCGGCCAGATCACCGCGCGGTTCGAGGGGTTCGTCCCGCGCGGTGAACTTGAGGCCGCAATCGACGCTGCACTGGAGATAGCAACCGCCAGCCGGTGATTGCCAGGCGGCCTACGCGGCTGCCGGTTCGAGCTCGGAGGTGCAGAACGCGCAGCGCGTTGCCTCCAGCGGCACGCTGCTCAGGCAACGCGGGCACGGCCTGGTGGTGACGTCCGGCGTCGCCTGAAAGCGCGCCATCATGCGGTTCACCGGCGTGACGATGAAGTAGAACACCACGGCGGCGACCAGGACCAGGGAGACGAGCGTGTTGATGAATGCGCCATAGCGGAACACTGCATCGTTGATGGTGAACGTGAGGCCGCTGAAGTCTGGCTCACCGATGAGCATCGCGATGAGCGGCATGATGAGGTCATCGACCAGGGATGTGACCACGGCCAGGAACGCGATGCCCATGATGACTGCGACCGCCAGGTCCACGATGTTGCCGCGCAGAAGGAATGCTCTGAACTCTTCGAGGCGCATGCCTAATCTCCTCACTCGGTGCGAGCGCGACCGCGAGGGCAGCCGCTCAATGTGCGCGGCATGATACTGCGCGGGAGTAGATCTGATGCAATCTACGCGAGGTCTATCGAGCGTGGGTGAGGAGATCAGAGACAGTGACAGCACGGAGACCGAGACGGGCGGCTTCCTCGAGCACAGCGGGCAGGGTTTCCACAGTGCGACGGCGGTCTCGGCGACCATCATGGAGGATCATGATCCGCCCTGGTTCCAGCATCCGCATCAGCGCCCACTGCATGTAGCTCACCGGCGGCAGCAGCGGATCGGACGTATACGCGGAGCCCAGAACCGTGGTGTAGCCATGGCGGGTCAGCCGACGGAGCGTGTTGGTGCGAATCAGGCCACCGGCGGGCCGCACCAGGCGCCCGCGATTCTGTCCGCCGAGCAGCGCCTCCGTGCGACGCAGCGAGCCCAGGACATCACGGTCGTTGAGAGCAACCGTCGGGCGATCGTCGTAGAAGTGGTTGGCTGTCTCGTGGCCCTCAGACACCATGCGTTCGAGGAGTAGCGGGTGACGTTCGGCCTGCTCGCCCATGACGAAGAATGTGGCGTGCGCGTTGTGGTCCGCGAGGATATCTAGCACGGAATCGGTAAACGGCGGGTGCGGTCCGTCATCGAAGGTGAGTGCGAAGACCGGGTCGTCTGTCTCCACCTCGAAGAGCAGTCCGGATTTCCCACCCCATCGCTGGAACGAGTGGATCATCGTGCGCGGCTGGAAGTACCACGGCGCGGCGGCTACGGCGGTGAATGCCGCACCGCCCGCAAGCGCTGCCATCAGAGGACCGCGCAGGGACCGTTTCCCAAGCGACCGAGCCATAGATCTAGCCTACCGCCTGCCGCCAACCCCATCTCGCTGAGGGCGTACATCGAGGACAGCGCTGGATGCAGGTACACCTGTGGCAGGTATGCTGGGCGACGGACGCAAGCTGAGAAGGAGTCTCGATGGCTTCCGACCCGTTTACCCTTGAACTGCCCGTACACCGCCAGCAACTGCGCAACGGTCTGCGGGTGGTTGTTTCACCCGACCACACGGCCCCCATCGTCTGCGTGGGCGTGTACTACCACGTTGGCATGCGGCTGGAACCGCGCGGCCGCACTGGATTCGCGCACCTCTTTGAGCACCTGATGTTCCAGGGATCCGCAAACCTCGGCAAGATGGAGCTCGTGCAGCGCGTGCAGGAGAACGGCGGCACCCTGAACGGCTCCACCCGCTACGACTACACGAATTACTTCGAGGTCATGCCCGCACACACGCTGGAACTGGCGCTGTGGATGGAGGCGGACCGCATGCGCGGCCCCGTGATCACGCAGGCGGAGCTGGACAATCAGCGGGACGTGGTCAAGAACGAGATCCGCGTCAACGTGCTCAACCGCCCATACGGCTCGTTTCCGTGGCTGGACATGAACGAGCGCGTCTTCCAGAACTGGCACAACAGCCACAACGGCTACGGCGATATGCAGGACCTGGATGCCGCGAGCCTGGAGGACGTGCAGGCGTTCTTCGATGCCTACTACTCGCCCGCCAACGCGGTGCTGTGCGTGGCCGGTGACGTAGACCCGGACGAGGCGTTCCGGCTGGCGGAGCAACACTTCGCAGACATCGATGCTGCACCGGTGCCTCCGGCGCTGGACATCAGCGAGCCACGCCAGGAGGAGGAGCGGCGCTTCTCGCGTACGGATCCGCTGGCGAGCCGGCCCGCGTTCGCGATGTCCTACCACACGCCTCAGAGCGATACAGCCGAGTACTACGCGATGGGGCTGCTGGACCAGGCGCTGCTGCAGGGCGACGACGCGCTGCTGCACCAGGAGCTGGTCACGCGGCGCGGCTACACCGGCGAGGTAGACGGCGGCATCAACTTCCTCGGCCACATGCTCAACGCGCAGTCGCCCCTGCTCTGGACGGCCGCGCTCTTCCACGACAGCGACGTGACACCGGACGCCATCCTGGAGGCTGTGGATGCGGTCATTGAACCGGTGATGGAGCAACCGCTGGATGCGGCGACCTTCGAGCGTGCGCTGGTGAAGACGCGCTCCGGGCTCTACCGGACGCTGAACATGAGCGGCTACCCACACGTGGGACGCGTGGACCTGCTGTGCTGCTTCGAACTCTTCGAGGGCGACGCGAGCCTGATCAACGACATCGACCGGCGATTCCACGAGGTGACGCCGGAACTGGTGCGCGACACCGCACGCGACTACCTGCGCCCCACGAATCGCAACGTGCTGGCGCTGGAGCCTGGAGCGACCTCATGACCCTCGCACGTCCGCAGCCGGGGCCACCACCCCCGTTCACACCGCGTCCGCAGCAGACGGCGATGCTCACAAACGGCGTGCGCGCCACCCTCGTGGAGGTCGGCACGATCCCGATGGCGTCCATCCGGCTGGTGCTGCGCACCGGATCGGCGGATGTCCCGGAGGGGATGACGTGGCTCGATCGCTTCGTACACGACTACCTGCGCGAAGGGACGGAGCGGGTCGATGCCGGCCAGCTCGCCGATGAGATCGCCGCCATGGGTGGCAAGCTGGACGTGGACGCCGATGAGCACACGACGGTGATCCGCACGGAGGTGCTCTCCGAGCGAGCGCCCGATGCCATCGCCCTGCTCGCGGAGGTCGCCCGCCGCCCCCGGTTCGACCCGGCGGAGGCGCCGCGCCTGCTGGCCGATATGCGCCGCTCGCTCGACCTCGTGCTCTCGCAGCCGCAGGCGCTCTCGTACGCGGCGTTCCGGCACGCGCTCTATGGGGATCACCCCTATGGCCGTGCGCTCCCGGAGCCGGAGGCCATCGACGCCTTCACGGTGGAGGCCGCCCGTGACTTCTGGAGCCAACACGCGACCGCCCGCGATGCGCACCTGCTGATCGCCGGTCGCTTCGCCAGCGATGCGGTCCTCGAGGCTGCCGAACAGGCGCTGGGTGACTGGGAGGCCGGGACCGCCTCAGAGATCCCTGCTCCGCAGCCGAACCGAGGGCGTGCGATCCACCTCACGCACCGCGCAGGCGCGGAACAGACCACCCTGCGCGTGGGGCTACCGGTCCCGGCACCGGGAACCGATGATTATGTCGCCCTGGAGGTGACGAACTCCCTGCTCGGCGGTTCGTTCTACTCGCGCATCACGCTGAACATCCGCGAGCAGAAGGGCTACACCTACTCGCCACGCAGCAGCATCTCAGCCCGTCCGGGCGACGCCTACTGGGCCGAGGCGGCCGACGTGACCACTGACGTCACCGGCGCCTCCCTCCACGAAATCTTCGGTGAGATCGAGCGTCTCGCCTCGGAGCCACCGAGCGAGGAGGAGCTCGGCGGGATCCAGAACTATGTCGTAGGCTCGTTCGTGATGCGGCAATCGACACCCGGCGCGATCCTCGACTGGCTGGAGTATCTCGACCTGCATGGCCTGGATGACCGCTACACAGCGGCCTACATCGATCGCGTGCGCGCGGTGACGCCGGAGGAGGTCTGCCGCATTATGGCAGAGCACCTGCCCGGCGACGACATGGTCATCGTGGCGGTGGGCGACCGTGAGCAGATTGCGGAGCAGTTGATGCCGTACGGGGTGATCGAAGACTGAGCCCTGGTCACCGTGGTGGAGCACGTTGCCAGCAGGCTACTCGAAGCGCGTCTGCTCGAGGCGGGTCACAGTGCCGAGGAGTGGCAACGTCATCAGGGGTAGCACCAGGCCGAGCGCGAGGCCGGCGACCAGCGGCAACGCAAACTCCGGCGGGGGCAGCACCGATCCTTCACCGATCCGCCAGATCATCAACGCTGAGACACCCACGGCGGTGAGCGCGCTGACCATCGATACCAGCACAAGCGGGAGTGTCGCTTCCGTCATCACCACGCGGCGCAGCACGCCGAGCGAACAGCCGGACATGCGCAGCAGCGCGAACGCACGTCGGCGAGCGAGGATCCCACCGGCTACCGCCATGGCGGCGGTGGTACCCGAGAGCGCGAAGACGGCAAACGTGCCCATGTAGACCAGGTTTCTCATGGTTCTCAGCGCGCTCATCAGCTGGTCGTCGAATTCGCCACCGCTGTATATGACGCCTGAGGGGTAAGCACGGATGAGCGCCGTGCGGATCTGCTCGAACTCTCGGCTACCGGGCCCCACACCGTCTGGCGGCGCCACCACGAGCTGGCCGAACGTGAATTCGTCGAACCAGTCGAACGTGCCAGCCGGAAGAATGACATCAGGGATCCATCCGCCGATGCTCACCGCGTTGAAAATATGCGCATCCTCAGGAATTGTGACCCGCACTCCCGGCCCGTTAGTCTCGAGCACGAAGCTGTCGCCCGGCCCCAGACCGCTCGCCGCCCACACTGCCATACGGCCGTTGCAACCACCCTCGATATTCTGAACCCGTGCAAGCTGGTCGCAGTCACCCTGCTGGATATTAACCCAGTGGCCGGTGTCCGACTCGCCCCCGAGGCCGCTGATGGAGACGGCTACTGACCCTGCTGGCAGGTCTGGCATGCCCTCGTAGGTGTCGTTGTACACCTGAATTGCGTTCGGACGGAGTCCTGACGGTGGCTCCACGGTGATCTCGCGCTCGAGTGCGGCTGAGAGCGAGAGGAAGAGTGTGCCAGCGAATACGGCGAACGTGACGCCAGAGACGGTTCTGAAGCTGGCGCGCGGGTCCGACACGATTCGCCGCAAGGCTAGGAGTGCAGCGCCGGAGTGCACCCGTGCCGCGCTCGCGCTCGCAACGGCTTGGCCCAACCAAGTACCTATCAGGGCGACACCGAGCAGAATCATGATCACGCTCGATACCAAGCCGAACACGGGATCCAGACCGCCCAGGTTTGCCCGGCCCGAGGGATCCAACACATACCAGAGGAGCACCAGGCCCGGTATCAGGAACAGGAACCCGACCGGACGAACGGTGCGACGCGTCGCACGCCGGCTTACGCCCAACGGCGAGATCTCCACGTCACGCAGGCCGATGAATGAAGCACCCACGACCACCACCGGCACGAGCAGCAGCGCGAGCATGCTGATCCAGTTGAGTGCAAGATCCGATGGGAAGAACGCAGCGCCACCGAACTGCACCTGCGCCGCGAGCGGCCGTACGGCGAAGAACATCGCGAGGCCGAGCAGGATGCCAGGCAACGCGGCGAACACGGATTCCCACGCCACGATCCAGCGCACCCGTTGTGGATCCGCACCAGCGAGGCGGAGTGCCGCGAGACGAACGTCGTTTTCCTGTGCATTCAACCGTGCCGCCGCGGCGATGAACATCACGATCGGGAATAGCAGGACGACCACACCAACGATGATCACTGCGCGCATCAGGAGCGTGACGCCTTCCTGGTGAAAGCCTCCAGGCAGCTCGCGTAGCACGAGCCCAATACGGCGGGGGCCCTCCTCGACCGGATGTCCGCTGATCACAACCAGCTCACGCGGGGCTGCCAATCCGGCAGGCGTGATGATCCCCGTGATTGTGTCGCCGTAGCGATGGCCCAGCACCTCAGGGTCGGACTCGATGAGGCGTGCCAGGGCCGGTGAGACGAACACCTCACCCGGTTCCGGGACTCGGGGAAGCCCGGGCGGTACCTGCGCCTCCGGCGAGAGCCGGACCACCTGCACGCGGCTGATCTCGTGGTCGAGATAGCGGTCGTCCAGGAGGTGGATCTCCATCCAGCCATCCTCGAGACCGTCTTCCGGGACTGCTCCACCCACCGCGGAATGTGATCGCCACGTCGTGCGATCACCTCGACTCTCGAGTGCTCCGTCGGCGCCAGAGGCGATCAGCAGCACGAGCGTGGCGAACGCAATCCCGACGATGCGCACGAACAGACTGACCTGTGCGAGGCGGCGCCCGGCCGTTGCCTGCCAGGCCAGGCGGACATTCAAGGGCACGCTCACAGTCCGTTCCCAGTCGAGATGCGCCCATCACGGACGATGATCTCGCGGTGCGCGTATGCGGCTACGCGGGCGTCATGGGTGACGATGACTACGGTCGTGCCGCGTTCAGTTGCAGCGGCAGTCATCAGTTCCATCACGGCCTCGCCGGCGAGGGAGTCGAGCGAACCTGTCGGCTCGTCAGCGAAGATTACGCGGGGCTGGATGGCGAATGCGCGGGCGACGGCAACGCGCTGCGCCTGGCCGCCTGACAGCTCGCCCGGCAGCTTGCTGGATGCTTCGGCCACGCCCAGTGCATCGAGCCACTCTCGCGCGATCAGGAGCGCGGACTCGCGGCCATCACCGCGTAAGAGTAGCGGAAGCGCGACGTTCTCCTCCGCCGGTAGGTCAGGGACGAGCTGGCCGTACTGGAAGACGAAGCCGAACTCGGTCAGGCGCAAGTGACTCCGTTCGCGCTCGTTCATGCGCGCAAGGTCGTGGCCGGCAAAGCGCGCGGCGCCGCTGTCGGGGAGCAGGATGCCGGCCAAGCAATGGAGCAGCGTGGACTTCCCCGAGCCGCTGGGGCCCATGATCGCGACGATCTCGCCCGCCTGAATGCGCACGCTCGCACCGCGGAGTGCCTCGGTGGGTCCGAATCGCTTCACGAGTTGGTCGGCGACGAGCAGTGGCGGGGGCGAGCCGTCCGATGAGGCCGTGAGTTCACCCAGGGTCAGCACGTTGCTCATCGTAATCTCCCGTCGTTCGATGCTCCCCATGTGATGCCGGTGCCGCTGAGGTCGGACTCGACTTGCCGCTCGAGGTGGGCGATGCGTGCTGCCGTCAGGTCGAGCCAGCGGATGTCGGCTTCCAGGTGAAAGAGGGTGAAGTCCGCCAACAGCACTTCTGGAAGCCCACCAGTGCGACGAGTGGTAGTGAGTTCCCGCATGCGGCTGAGGTGCGCGGCACGCTGCATATCGATCAGTCGTTCGACGGCAAACCCGGCGAGGAACGCAACAATCACCTTCGCGTACAGAGCCGACTGCAGGTGCGGCGCAGCGGGCTCAGGTGTTGCCAGCCAATCGGCAACCTCCCTTCGGCCCTGATCCGTGAGCGCGTAGCGGCGGCGCTCGGGGCCCTCCTCCTGCTCCACGGCGGCGACCGCGATGTTGCCATCCCGCTCAAGGCGGTGGAGGGTGGCGTAGACCTGTCCCTGCTTGATCGACTTGCCCGGAGAGAGCAGCCGATCGCAGAGCTGCTTGAGGTCATACCCGTGGAGGTCAGCAACGGTAAGCAGGCCGAGTAAGGCGAGCGGAACGTTCATACATGGATACTAGTCACTGAGAGACTAGTGTGTCAAACGCCCGCTCCGGGGGGGGGGGCTCTCAGGGCGGTGGTTCAGGTGGAGGCGCCGCCTGTCGTGCCTCCTCGCGGCGGTGGAGGGTCTCTGGCACCAGGAAGAGCATCACCAGCCCGCCGAGGATGCCGATTCCGCCGGTGGCGACTGAGGCGATGCCCAGGGTGGTGACGGCGATGAAGCCGGAGATCACCAGCGATCCGCCGGCGATGCCGACATCGCTGATCAGCCGCCAGACGCCGAGGAACTCGCCTCGCCGCTCCCTCGGTGAGAGATCCGCGCCAATCGTCTGCACGATGCCGCTACCGAATCCGTTGCCGATGCCTATCACGATGCCCGCGATGAGCAGCGACCAGAATCCTGTGGCGACGGGAATGAACATCATGCCGGCCGCCATGATGAAGAGGCATGGCACTGCGGACCATTTGCGGCCCATGCGGTCCATGAGGATGCCGACCGGATAGAACGCAAGCATGTCGATTCCTGAGGAGATGCCGAAGATCAGTCCGATCACGGCTGGATCGAGGCCCACCGCGCTGCCCCACAGGGGGATGATGATCTGCCGCCCTGTCCTCAGGAGGTGAATGGCGATCGCCGCCACGCCAGCCGTCATGAACACTTTCCGGTGGTCACGCAGGATTCCCAGCACTCGTCGGTGCGCGGAGTCCTCATGACCCACCACAGAGACGACGGCGGAGCGAGTGAAGATCATCAGCACGATGAGCGCAAGGAACGCCAGTACCGCCTGGAAGTAGAAGGTCGCGCCGATTCCCAGCGTGGCGACGATGCCCGCGCCGGCGAACGGACCCACGAACGCGCCAATCCGATTCGTGCCCGCCAGCATCGCGATCGCACGTCCACGCTGTGCCACCGGCACCTGATCGCTCACGAACGTGAGGCGCGCCAGGAGCCAGACCGCCCAGGTGGCACCCATGCAAAACACCAGGACGGCATACATGGCCACTGATGTGCTGTGCGCGGCCGCGATCGTCACGCCGATCAGCGCGATGGAGCTCACCAACACGGCCCGACGCTCCCCGAAGCGGGTAATCATCACCCCTGCGGGCACATCGAACACCATCGTGCCGATGCCGCGTAGCGCGAATACGAGCCCGCCGATGGCAGCAGTCGCGCCCAGTTCTTCGACTGCGAACAGAATGATGAACGGGATGATTGCGCCCTGCCCGAACGCGAAAAGGAGCGTGGGGGCATATACCGAGAAGGTGAGCGAGCGCAGCTTGAAGGGCGGCTCGGAAGGTTCGGCGTGCGCACTCATCCGAGCATCCTATCGCCGGGAGCGTGTAGCGTCCGGGGATGGTGCAGCCAGGCAGTGCTGGAACCCAGCCGGTATCATCGCGTGATGACTGAGCACCCGCAGACCGCCCTCAACCCCTCGCTTCTGCGCTCCACGCCGCTCGTACCGCTCGTGGAGGCGCTCCGGGATGGCAGCCTGAGCCTTGCGGACCACGTGGAGGCGGCTCTTGATCGTGCGGAGCAGTTGGAGCCTCGTCTGCGGGCGTTGCTGCCGGAACCGGGGCGGCGGGAGCGGCTCCAGGCAGATTTGGCAGCGTTGGAGGGACGTCACGAGGCGCTCGGCGGCGCACACTCACTCGCGGGCGCGCTCGTCGGGGTGAAGGACATCATCGCGGTCGATGGCCTGCTCACCCGCGCTGGTTCCGCTCTGCCGGCCGAGGCGTTTCAGATGCAGGAGGCCACCGCCGTGCGTCGTCTGCGCGAAGCGGGTGCGCTGATCCTCGGCAAGACGGTCACGACCGAGTTCGCCTACTTTGCGCCCGGGGCCACGACCAATCCACACGACCCGACGCGAACGCCGGGTGGGTCCAGCAGCGGGTCCGCGGCGGCCGTAGCGGCGGGGTACGTCCCGCTTGCCCTGGGCACCCAGACCGTAGGCTCTGTACTCCGCCCTGCTGCATTTTGCGGTGTGGTGGGGTTCAAGCCCACGTACGGGCGTGTGCCGCTCGATGGCGTACTCGCGTACTCGCCCTCGGTGGACCACCTCGGCTGGTTCACGCAGGACGTTGCCGGAGCGCGGCTGGCCGCCTCCGTGATCATCGACGGCTGGGACACCTCGACCGCGTCAGTGCCCACGACCGACGACCCGGCGACGACGCCGATGCTGGCAGTCCCGGACGGGCCATACCTGCAGCAGGCAGATCCCGAGGCGCTCGCCGTGTTCGAGGAGACCGTCCAGCAGCTCGTAGGTGCTGGGTTCACCGTCAGGCGCGTGCCCTGCCTCGAAGACATCGAGGCGATCACGGCGCGGCATCGATGGGTGGCCACGGCGGAGTTCGGAGAGCAGCACGCGGCCCGCTTCGAGCAGTACGGCGCGCTCTACCGTGGGATGAGTGCCGAGCTCGTGGACGCCGCCCGCGCCATCACCCCGGAGCAGCAACTTGAGGGCTTCGACGGCCGCGCGGAGCTACGGGAGCGATTGCACCGCACGATGGACGACGAGGGTCTCGATGCGTGGCTGATGCCCGCTGCCACCGGCCCCGCTCCGGTCGGCCTCGGCGCCACCGGTAATCCCGCCATGAACCTGCCGTGGACCCACGCCGGGATGCCGGCGATCACCGTTCCTGCTGGCACACTCGAGGGGATGCCCCTGGGGCTGCAGCTGGCCTCGCGCGCCGGCACGGACGAGATGCTGCTGGGGTGGGCGGAGCAGATCAGCCGAGTGCTCGCGTAGGCACTCGGCGGAATCGTCTGACGGCCCTCCGCGCTGCGAGATATGCTGAAATTGCATCAGATCGCACTGGAGGTTTCCGTGCCAGAGTCGGGCCGCCATCGAAGGGCTCTCCGCCGCACCACGACCGTGGCGCTGGCGTCGCTCTGCGCGGTCCTGCTGCTCACCGCCTGCGGCGGACCCGATGACACGGAGGATGCGCTGCACGTTGGCCGCATCGAGGGCATCGTGAACAACGTGATGGCGCGCTATGTGGACCGCGTGATCACTCACGCTGAGGAGACCAATGCGCGTGCGGTGCTCTTCCAGATCGATACGCCGGGTGGCGAGATCGGGGCAATGAAGACCATCGCCGGGCACATCGAGAGCGCGGAGATTCCCGTGATCACCTGGGTGGGCCCGCCCGGTGCCGCGGCTGCCTCGGCGGGGACGTTCATCACGATGGCGGGGCACATTGCGGCGATGGCGCCGAACACGACCATCGGCGCGGCCACGCCGGTCACTGCCACCGGTGAGGACGTGCCGGATGCCCTCGGGCGCAAGGTGACCGAGGACACGGTCGCGTTCGCGCGCGGACTGGCCGAGCACCATGGACGCAACGCGGACTGGGCAGAGAGCGCGGTGCGTGACGCGGCCTCTGCCACGCCGTCGCAAGCGGTGGAGCTCAACGTGGTCGACCTGATGGCCTCGACGATCAGCGCCCTTCTCGAGGCGGTGGAGGGTCAGTCGGTGGTCCTGCTGGATGGCCGCACCACGGTGCTCGAGGTAGAGAATGCAGTACGCGTCTCGAACTCGCCCAACCTCTACGAGCGTGTCCTGAGCATCATCAGCGACCCAATGATTGTGAGCCTGCTCTTCCTGTTCGCACTGATCGGGATCGGGATCGAGTTTTTCTCGCCCGGGCTCTTCTTCCCCGGCGGCGTAGGACTCGTCGCGTTGATCCTCGCCTTCCTCGGACTGGGCACGCTGGTTCCCGGCGAGGCGGCCATCGCACTGTTCGTGCTGGCCTTGATCCTGATCACGGCGGAGTTCTTCTTACCCAGCGGAGTCCTGGGGGTCATCGGCGCGCTGGCGCTGCTGATGGCGCTTGGCATCTGGGCCGGCCAGATCTCCACCACGGTTGATTTCGGCCGCGTGGTGCTGGCGACGCTGGCCGTCATCGTGGTGCTGCTGGTGCCGATCACCATCTGGCTGCTGCGCTACATCGGTGGCACGGAGGAGAGCGGTACCCGCCTCACCTGATTGCAGCTAGCCTGCCACTCGTGAAGACACCATGAAAGAGGGACCGCACGTCTGTGCGGTCCCTCCTGTCGGATGAACCGTGCGAACGTGGATTACCCCGTGCGGCCGTTGCCGTTCCCGCCATCCTCGTCATCTCGCCCGAGGGCACCGAGCGCCGCCGCGAGCGGGCCCGCGACCTGTGCGAGGTCCATGGGGATGATCCACTTGGTGGACTCGCCTTCGCCAAGATTCTTCATCATCTCGAGGTACTGCAAGCCCATCGTGTTGCTATCCACGGTACGCGCGACCTCGTGGATACGCTGGAGGCCCAGGGAGTAGCCCTCGGCATTGAGGATTGCCGCCTGCCGTGAACCCTCTGCGCGGAGAATCTGCGCCTCGCGCGCACCTTCGGCTTCGAGGATGGACGCCTGCTTCGCGCCCTCGGCACGGTTGATGGAGGCCTGGCGGTCACCCTCGGACTCCGTGACCAGTGCGCGCTTGGTGCGGTCTGCGGTGATCAGGCGGGTCATCGCGGACTGGATGTCGTGCTGAGGCACGATCTCGCGAATCTCGACGCCCTTCACCTCCACGCCCCAGCGCGGGGTGACCTCGGAGATCGTGTGCTCCAGGCGGCGGTTGATCTGGTCGCGCTCGGAGAGCACCTGCTCCACGGTGATGTCGCCGATGACCGAGCGGAGCGTGGTGGTCGCGAGGTTACGCACGGCGCCTATGTAGTCCTGCACGTTGATCACGGCAGCCTCGGCGTCCGCCACCCGCATGTAGATGACGAAGTCGATGTCGACCAGCGCGTTGTCCTTCGTAATCGAGGACTGGGCCGGTTCATCCAGCACCATCTCGCGCATGTCGACGCGGATCCCGCGATCGATGAACGGAATCAGGATGACCAGCCCGGGCTGTCGGGTGCCGACGTAGCGGCCAAGGCGGAAGATGACGGCACGTTCGTACTGCCGCACCACGTTGATGAAGAACACGAATCACACCCCTCCGCGCACCAACACACCGGTTGGTCCGGATACGGCAAATCTGGACGCGCCCTCAGTATAGATGCCGGTGTCTACGCACTCAGAACACGAAACCCCCTCCGTGGAGGTCGGGCGCGAACGTGGCGGCTGGGCCGGTGGTTGGATAGGCTACCCTCGCGCAAGCACGGACCCGCTCAGGAGGTCAAACGATGCCCATTGTCCTCGGTGTGACCGGCTCCATCGCCACGGGGAAAAGCTACCTCTGCCGCTATCTGGTGGAGCACCATGATGCCGTGCACGTGGACGCGGATCCGCTGGTGCATCGCATGTACGACCCGGGGAAGCCGGCCTTCGACCGCATCGTCGCCGAGTTCGGCGAGGACATCGTGGGGGCGGACGGGTTCATCGATCGCAAGGTCCTCGGCTCGAAGGTGTTCGGGAACGACGAGCGGATGCGCGCGCTCACCACTGCGATCGGCGACATCGCGGCCGAGGTGAAGCGTGTGATCGATGAGTGGCGCGTGGAGCTCCCCGAAGACCGCATCGCGATCATGGAGGCGGTGAACCTCATCGAAGCGGCCTACTCGCAGTGGTGCGACGCGACCTGGCTGGTAGGCGCGGACCACGATGTCGCTCTGCCACGGCTCATGGAGCGTAACGGCATCTCCGAGGAAGAAGCGCGTCAGCGGCTGGCCTCGGCACGTCCGCTGGAGGTGCGCGCGCCCGCCTCTGACCGCATCTTCCTCAACGACCGCTCACTCGCGGCGTTCGAGGCGGAGATCGACGCGGCAGTGGCGGAGCTGTTGGAGCAGTGGCGCGCGGGAACCCTCCCACGGTCGCGCTGGCACCAGTGGTGGGAAGACACTCGCGAGGAGCGCGAAGCCCGCGAGCGTGGGCGGGCGGCGCAGCGACCTCAGAGCTAGCCGCGACGGAAGACCAGCGACAGCTCCATCACGGCGCGATCCTCCACGGAGAGCACGATCCCGGCGGTGGGCCGGCTGATGTCGTAGTCGTCGAACTCGATCTCAATCGAACCAATCACCGCCACCGCTGTGCCCACGAGGCGACCTTCGATGGGTATCTCGACCGACTGTGTGACGCCGTGCAGCGTAAGGTCGCCCACTGCCGTCGCGGTGATCGTCACACCATCCTCGGGCACCTCACCGATGTCGATTGGCTCCGTCAATACGAAGGTCCCCTCGGGGAACATGTCCGTCTCCAGCGCCTGGCGGCGCAGCTGTCCATCGCGACGCGAGTCGTCGCTTGCGAGCGTGCGCAGGTCCGCAACCACCTCCACGGAGGTGATGGTGGAGCCATCGAACTCCATACTGCCGGTCACATCAGACGTGCGCCCCACCGCCGTGGTGGCGCCGATGCTGGCAAGCTCCTCGCGCACGCGGTAGCCGACAAATGACGCGGAGGGGTCGATGACCCATCTGCCCTCGTACCCGTCGAACTCCACCGGGGTGCCCTCAGGCTCTGTGCTGGCGGGCTCACCGTCGGTAGGCTCACCGTCGACAGTCGCAGTCCCTGCGACTGTCGCTGGCGTGGCGGTGGTGATTCCGGCGACCGTGTCTTCCAGCGACACGGCGGGGGGCTCATCACCTCGAAGGACGAAGAACCAGATGGCGAAGAGTCCGATACCCGCCACCACGGCCAGCCCCACCAGTCCGCCAAGCACTCGCGCCATGCGTCGCCCTCCATTCACCTCGTTGGATCGTAACCACGAGATGCGAAGAGAGCATGAACGATCTATTCAACCGATGCGCCCCTACCCGGGATGCACTTTCCTTTGGTGGGGGCGACGCGCTATCCTGTGAGCCGCAAGCGGAAGTAGCTCAGTGGTAGAGCGCCTCCTTGCCAAGGAGGAGGTCGCGAGTTCGACCCTCGTCTTCCGCTCCATTCCTCGCTTGCACCGATGCCTGACTCGAATGCCGGGGCTCGTCGACCTTGACGAGGGGCATCGATCACCCTCCGCGCTACCTCGTCCAGCCGATAGGGTCTCCTTCTTCCGGTGAGCGCGGTTACTTTGTGCATGCCCTCCTCGCTGCATCGGTAAACAGGCTATGACAAACACGCCTGTGCTAGAGTGGCCGCGCTTTGGAAGGGGCGGCAATGGAGTCACTCAAACAGGCTTTCCGCGGATACTGGGGCTGGCGATGGTGGATAAAGTGGCCGGTCACAGTCCTCGTGGGACTGATCGTGATCGGCATCGCGTTCGGTGAGAACACGGAAGACGATGATGCCCCTCCCGCTGCGGCTGCCGTCGGAACGGAGACTGCTACGCCTCTGCCAGCCACCACGACCGTCGAGCCCACACCCGCAGCAACGGAGGTTGCTACGGAGGTACCGACAGCGGAACCAACACCGGAACCCACCCTAGAGCCGACAGCTGAGCCGCCGGCGTTCTCCGAGCCCATCGAGCTCTCGGGATCCGGAGACGATGTGGTCACCTTTATCGTTCCGGAGAACTCGCCCGCGATCGTTGAGCTCGAATACACCGGAACGGGCAACTTCATCGTCGTCGGCTATGGCCCCGGAGGTGAACGGACCGGCTCGCTGGTCAACGAGATTGGTAGCTATTCCGGAGTGCGCCCGCTCAACTTTAGTGCTCGCGATATTGCCACTGAGTTCGAGGTGCGCGCATCTGGGCCGTGGACAATTACTATTCTGCCTCTCAGCGAAGCACGGGTTGCCGACCCTGTGGTGGCGGGCTCCGGTGACGACATCCTCATCGTGCACCAAGTTGCGCGGAGCACCCTCCAGGCAACTCATTCCGGCCAAAGCAACTTCATCGTCCGGGCATGGGGGGAAACGAGCCGGGCGGTGATCAACGAGATCGGTGCCTACGATGGCCGCATCCGCCTCCCCGACAACACACTGCTCATCGAGGTCCAGGCAGACGGAGAGTGGACCTTCGTCTTCGAGTAGCGCGCGAGGAGAAAGACGGCTGATGCCAGCATGGGAATATCGGGTGGAGCTGTTCGATACCGACAGGTTCCGTGACAACGAGTTCCGCCACCTTGACATCGACGCACTCAACAAACTGGGCGGGGAGGGCTGGGAGCTCGTGTCGAGCGATTCCCTCATCGATGCCACTGGTGGCGGGTTTGCGGTCGGCCAGGCAAAGACGATGCGCATCGCACTGTGGTTCAAGCGGCCGGTGTCGCCGTGGGAGCCAACCTGACCTGGGATTGGCAGCATCAGGAGCGAGGCCTCGAGCCTCAGCCCATTGGCGGACTGCTGCACAACTGCTGATGCCACGAGCAGCAGCATTTATACTCACGAGAAGCTGGATCTTGTGAGTCGTGCGCTGAGAACGGTGCTCCTGGGTAACCCGACTGGGCAAACCTCGTGAGATTCTCAGGAACCGGAGTGGATTCACTCCCGGACCTGACCAGTGCCGAAGTGGCGGAATTGGCAGACGCGACCGACTCAAAATCGGTTGGGGTTACACCCGTGTGGGTTCGAGTCCCACCTTCGGTACCAGCATCATCCCTCCACCACAGGCAGCCGTGGCGTCAGCGGCCGATCATGGAGCTGCCGTCCACGTTCGAGTAGCCGGAGATGAAGTTCGCCACGCGCTCCTCGTCGGGATCGAACGACTGCCGCTCCACCGTGCCGAGGTCGTTGCAGAGTACGTGCAGCGAGACTGACGGTACGTCCGAGGCCGTGATGACCTGGTGGATGTCTTCGTCCGGGTGCTTGAGCGGGGTCAGCTCACCGAGGCCGATGGGATCCTCCGCGACCAGCTCGAGCTTCGCGTAACCGGGGCGGTCGCCGTCGTCCACGCGCAGGAACTTGCGCTCAATTTGCGCGCCCTGCACGAGGCCGACCCAGCCGTCGGTCAGGTGGTTGTGTACGCGGGTGGATTCACCCGGTGGTACGACCATCGTGAAGATGCACAGGTCCGGGTCCTGGGAGCGGTAGACCGCCCAGGAGGCCGTCTCACCGGGTACGGGGGCGCGGAACTCCTCGTTGATCCAGCTGGGGTCGTGGAGGAGTTGGTACATGGGTTCTTTCAGCGACGGCAACAGATTCGGCGTCCCTCGCTCACGCTCCACGATGTTGCGGAAGTCCTCCACGAAGCGGCGCAGCACCGCCTCGACCGGTTCGATGTAGTAGGAATCAGGCATTGGTAGGGTCTCCATCTCGTGCGTGACGCACCATCTGCGAGGTGCGTGTCCCGAGTGTTCCACACTCGCGGGTCGCTGTCGTGGGACTTCACCGGGACCGGGTCACACACTTCGCGTGAGCGACCGACGCGCTACGGGTTGATCAGATCTGGAACCGACACGAAGTCGTACCCCAGGTCCCGGAGCCCATCGATGATGCGCTGGAGTGCCGGGCCGTCCTGGGAGGCTGATCCGACGTGGAAGATGTAGATCGCGCCTGGCTCGTGCAGCTCGAGGCATCGAGCGACGATTTCGTCTGCCGTGAGCCCCATCCATCCTCGTGAGTCCACGGTCCACATCACGTTGTAGCGGTAGCCACGCGCGCCGATGTCCTCGTTCACGGATGCGTCGTAGTCACCGTACGGCGGCCGGAAGAAGGGCCTGGTGCTCATGCCGGTGAGGTCGTTGATGATCGCCTCGGTGCGGTCGAGCTGTTCCCAGCGCTGCGCGCGGCTCTGCGGAGCGGAGTCCGTGGAGAACCCCGTGAACGACGCGTGGTCGTAGGAGTGGTTGATGAAGTCGTGGCCCTCGTCCGCGATGCGCTGGATGAGGTCCGGGTTCTGCTCCGCCCACTTGCCGGTCATGCCCCAGCTGGCGGGCACATCGTTGTCACGCAAGGTGTCGAGGATCTGCGTGGTGTAGCCGCGGTCGGAGCCGGCATCGAAGGTCAGTGCGACGACATTCCTCGAGGAATCGCCCTTCGAAATAACCTGCGCGGGTCCGCCGGGGGTTGCGGGCGGGCCCGTGCGCACGATGAGGCCCTGCTGATGCAGCCCGCCGGCGAACTCAGTGGTGAATCCCTCGTTCACAAAGGCCGGGGCGTTAAAGACGTACCCCACGAAGGCGCCATCGATGGTGGCGAACGCCGAGATCGCATCTACTGCAGCACCGTCGGTCTTGAACTCCGCAAGCGAGCCCGTGTAGGTCGTGATCGTGAGGCCCTCGGGGGCAGGGCTCACACTGAAGTCAGCGCTCGCGACCCGTGGGACAGCGAGGGCCGCCAGCATGGCCAACAGCAACGCTGCCAGGGGAATGATTGCCACCGCACTGAGTCGACTTGCCATGCCGCCACCTCCCTGTGCTCCGTACACGGAGAACGATTGAGTGCCGGCACCAGTTCCGAGCGACTCATCCACGCGCCTGCGGCCTGTGACAGCGACTAACGGCGTTCACTGCTTTCGCCCTCGAACTGCTCGAGCTCATCCTGCAGAGCGATGACCCGTTGCAGCGCTGCGCGGGCGTCCGCCGAGGTGTTGTCGGTTCGTGCCTGGAGGCGTGCGAGGTCGCCGCGTGCCTCGGCCAGCTCGCGTTCCACCACGTCGCGGGTTCGGTTTGTCATGCTGGTCTCCTATCCATGTCGTGGACATCGTGCCCGGTGCGATCGGAGCCGCTCTGGCGTCCGCGGGGCGCGCGTCCGCGTCGATCCAAGCAGCCGGCGAGCACTGATGAACGATCGACGCTCTACCCACGACCGGCTAGGATCGACTGGATCCAACGTAGATCAGATGAGGTGCGACTCGCTGAACGCGAGGGGCGAATTGACAAGATTCGCCGGAGCGCTTCTCCGCTGCGGTTGGTGAGCGCTTGGTCGCAGCTACTGGCGGATGGTGTAGCGGTAGCACACGGGACTTTGAATCCCTTAGCCCAGGTTCGAATCCTGGTCCGCCAGCCAGTCCACCCCCTCGGGGTTCGGGCTCTTCGGTCATGTGGCTCGCGCGGCGTTCCGCGACCCGATCGCTGGAGCACAGCCGGTAGCCGGCATGACTACCACCGAGGCGGAACGCATGCGACTGAGTACCGTGTCGACCGGCCCAACCTGAAACACACGCACATTCGTTGTGAACGAATGGCATACTGTTGCTGGTTGCATTCGCCTTGCGAGCACACACACGGCTCGCAGGGCGCTGAGGGGATGTAGCCGGAGTCACTGCAATGACACTCGGTCAACTCGATCTCAACCAGTTGATCGCTCTTGAGGCGTTGCTCTCGGAGCGGCATGTTTCGCGCGCGGGGGAGCGAGTAGGGCTCAGTCCGTCCGCGATGAGTAAGAGCCTGCGGCGATTGCGGGTCGCCTTCCGTGACCCGCTGCTCGTGCGGTCCGGGCACGAATACGCGCTGACGTCGTTCGCAGAGGGGCTGCTGGATCCCGTTCGGGATATCCTCCGGCTCATCGATGGCCTTGAGCAGCGTCCCGAGTTTGACGAGCATACGGACCGCCGCCTGTTCAGGATCGCCGCGCACGATGGGACCGCGTTCCTCCTGCTTCGCCCCCTGATGGAGAAGATCCTGGTGGAGGCGCCGCGCATCTCGTTGTCGGTGGAGCCGCTGGCGGGGCGACAGACTGTGGAACTCATCGACTCAGGCGAGATCGACCTCGCGCTCTGGTCGACCGGAAACATTGAGTCGCACCTGGAGCAGCAGCCGCTCTACCAGGATCGCATGATCGCTGCGGTGTGGAAGCATCGCGAAGACGTGGGCGACACCCTGACTATGGAGCAGTTCACGACGCTGCCTCGAGCGAACTTCTACTGGCCAGCACACCAGCGGATCGGGGAGAACCTGCCGGAGTGGCTGACCGATGAGGACCTTCCGGTGCGTATTACCGACCGCTCCCATGTCC
>JBJHDC010000016.1:0-24702 GCA_050486345.1 Dehalococcoidia bacterium
GCCTGCACCAGGATCGGCTGAGGAAACACATCGACCACCGTGGGATTCTCGACATCGGTCACGAAGACCCAGAGCGCGGCGCCGATGAGCACGGAGATCACAAACAGCCCCAGCGACCGACGCATCGCGTTCCTCGCGCGGCGACCGGTGTCGCGAGCCAATTCCAGCGCCTCGCTTCGGCGCTCGGAGTTCAGTGACGGCATCGACGGCATCAGCGGGCCAACCTAGGACGCGCGTCGTTCTACCGGGGCGGGGCCAACCTCAGGCGTGTCGACCGGATCGACATCGAAGAGGCGATGGAGCTGACGGGTCAGGCGAACCTCGTCCAGGTTAGGCACCATGCGCCCGTTGGAACACAGGGAAACGTCGCCGCGCTCCTCGGAGACCACGACCACCACCGCATCCGTGCGCTCGGTGATCCCCACCGCCGCACGATGCCGCATGCCGTACTCGGCGGGCAGCGGCGCCTCCGAGAGCGGCAGTGTGCATCCCGCTGCCACCACCCGATCGAAACGCACGATCACGGCGCCGTCGTGCAACGGCGACGATTCCGGGAAGATGCTATTGAGCAGCTCAAAGGAGAGCTGCGCATCCAGCGGCACGCCGGTATCGATCACTTCCTGCAACCCCGTATCCCGTTCCAGCACAATGAGCGCGCCCACGTTCTGCCGCGCTAGCTGCGTGGTCGATCGCACCACGAGGTTGATCGCATCCTGTCGCTCAGAGCGGCGACCGTAGCGCATCCCCGTTCGGCCCAGGCGCTCCAGTGCGCGACGGATCTCCGGCTGGAAGATCACCACCATCCCAACCACCAGCCCGGCCAGCGAGTTCCGCAGCATCCAGTTCAGCATGGTCAGATCAAAGATGCGGCTGAGGATGAACGCCCCCACCAGCAGCACGCCCACGCCGCGCAACACGGTCATCGCCGTGGTGCCGCGGACCAGGAGCAGAAGCCAGTAGATCGAGCCCGAAACGATCAGGATGTCCACGACGGCGGACACGTCGAGGCGCAGCAGGACGTCACGCACCCCGACCGGGATCTCGGGCAACGGGTGCTCCCTCCAGCAATGGCCTCGTCCGCGTGGGTACGATCCAGTCTACGCTGGCGCGCCAGCCAACAGCAGCGCGAGCACCGCCTGCTGCGCATGCATCCGGTTCTCCGCCTGGTCGAACACGATCGATTGAGACGATTCGATGACCTCGTCCGTGATCTCTTCGCCGCGGTGGGCAGGTAGGTCGTGCATCACCAGCGCGTCCGCGGGCGCTGACGCCATCAGCTCCGCGTTGAGCTGGAACGGACCAAACGCTTCCTTGCGAGCCTCCAGCTCATCCTCAAACCCCATCGAGGCCCACACATCCGTGTACACGGCCGCGGCATCGCGCACGCCCTCATGTGCATCGAAGACCTGGGTCACAGAGCCGCCGCCGGCGAGCGCCTGCGCACGATCGAGGACCTCCGGGGCCAGCGCGTACTCTTCAGGTGAGGCCACCACCAGGTGCATCCCCGCCATCACGCAGGCATATGCGAGCGAGTTGGCTACGTTGTTGCCTTCACCCACGTAGGTGATGCGCAGCCCCTGCAGCGTTCCGAATCGCTCGCGCAGGGTAAGGAGATCGGCAAGCGCCTGGCAGGGATGCTCTCCATCCGAGAGCGCGTTGATCACCGGCACATCAGCGTACGCGGCCAGTTCCGTCACGCGCTCATCATCGGAGGTGCGCAACGCGATTGCCTGCACCATGCGCGAGAGCACCCGCGCCACGTCCGGCACGGTCTCACGCTTGCCCAGCTGCACCTCGTGCGCTCCAAAGCTCAACGCGTGGCCGCCCAGCCGGTGCATCGCCATCTCGAACGAGGCCCGCGTGCGCAGCGACGGCTTCTCGAAGATGAGCGCCAGCGTCTGCCCCCGCAGCACCGGCGAAGGTCCATCGCGCTTCATGCCGAGCGCGAGTTCGAGTACCTGGGCCAGGTCCTCGGGCGAGAGATCGAGGATCGAAACAAGATCACGGCCGTACACAGGAAACTCCGGGGGCGTTCGAGGTGGAAGCACCTCGATGAAGCGCAGGGTGGCTGGATCGTCGGTAACGCGTGGGGAGTCGACGGCGACCCTGCCCGCAGTATAGCCACAGAGTTATGTCAGAGGGTACCGAAAACCACCAACTACTGTCCGGAACCGCCCGTTTCTTCGTAGGATGCCGCACATGCGGCCTCGGTCACCCGTTCCCACCCCGAGGGCGGCCCGCATCTTCCGTGGACGGGCGCTGCTCAACGCGCTGCTGATCGCGCTGGCGATCAGTGCGTTCGTGCTGCTCCTCATCCGCAACACACCCTCCCCCGGCGTAGAAATCGAGGTCCGCGACCCACCGCCCGGCGTCGACGAGATTCGCGTCTATCTCTCGGGCGCTGTTGTTGAGCCGGGCGTGATCAGCGTCGATCCCGGCGACCGGATCGCGGATGCGCTCGTCCTCGTCGGCGGCCCCACAGAGGATGCCGACCTCGCGGCAGTGAACCTCGCCCGCCGCGTGCTGGACGAGGACCACGTGCACGTCCCGCGGATCGGTGAGGCTGACCCTCTGATCGACATCAACCGTGCGACTGGTGACGAACTCCAGTGGCTTCCCGGCATCGGACCCGTGCGCGCGGACCAGATCCTGCTGTCACGTGCCGAAGAACCGTTCGCCACCACCGATGAGCTGGTAGAGCGTGGCATCCTCCCCGCATCCGTATACGAGGGTCTGCGCGATCTCATCACCGCCGGAGGCGATTGATGCCCACACTGGCCGTGATCGCGGGCGCGTACGTCGCCGGGGTCACGGCAGGTGCGGTGCTGGGCGGCCCGTGGCAGATGACCGCCCTCGTCGCCATATGCACGGCGCTCGCCGTGTTCCTCGCCACGCCACGCGCGCACCACGTGCCGGTGCTGCTGGCTGTGGTGCTGGTTGCGGCCGCCGGACATGCGCGCATCGCGGACCTCGATGCCGTTCTGCCCCCACCACTCGCGCCCTCCACGGTGAGCACGAGGTCACTGGCACTGTGGCGAGCGACCCACGCATGGGCGGTCACTACACGCGCTTCGACCTCGCCGTAGAGGCGATCGACGGCGAGCCAGCGGAGGGTGGCATCCGCGTAACGATGGCGGCGCCTCTCCAACCAATCCAGCGTGGCGAGCGCCTGCGCTTGCGTGGCGAGATTGAGCCGCCCGCTGAGCTGGAGGAGTTCGACTACGCCGCCTACCTCCGCAGCCGCGACATTCACGTGGTGCTCGGCTTCCCGCGTGAATGGGAGCGGCTGGGCGAGGGCGACCGCGACTGGCAGACACAGCTCCTGCGCTTCCGGCGATGGGGCATCGGCAACATTGAGCGGGCGCTCCCCGATCCGGCCGCTACGCTGGCTGCCGGCGTACTGGTGGGCGAGCAGCGCGCGATGTCCCCTCAGACAGTGGAGGATCTACGGGTCACCGGCACGACCCACCTCGTCGTGGTCTCCGGCCAGAACGTCGCGCTCCTCCTCGGCATCGCAGTGGCGGCGCTCACCGCGATCGTCCCCAGGCGCCGCGCCGCCCTCATCACGCTCGCCCTCCTCCCGCCTTACCTCGTGCTGGTCGGCATGGACCCGCCCGTCGTCCGAGGATCCCTGATGGCATGCAGCGTCGTCATCGCCTCGCTGGCCGGACGGCGGACACCCGGGTGGATCTACCTCATCTACGCAGTAGCCGTGATGCTCGCCGTCGATCCCGCGCTGATCGATGACGTCGCCTTCCAGCTCTCCGCCGCCGCCACAGCCGGCGTCATGCTCATCGCCCCGGTGCTGCGTGACTGGACCCTCGCGCGGCTCCACTGGGGCGAGGACGCGCCAGGCCGGGCGGCCTTCATCGAGGTGGCAGCAACCGCGACCGGCGCATCCCTCGCGGTCGTGCCAGTGCAGGCGGCAGCCTTCGGATACGTGTCGCTGTGGAGCGTCCCCGCCAACATCCTCGTCGCCCCACTCTACGAGGGCTCCGTGCTCATCGCCGCCATCGCCGCGCTCACGGGTTGGTGGACACCCGCGGCAGAAGTCATCGGCCTCGGCGGGCGCGCCGTGCCCGAGGCATTCCTCGCCATCGTGTCGATCATGGCGCAGCTGCCCAACGCCGCGTTCCCGGTGGACGCACCGCTCCCGGCCGGCGTTGCGTTCTACGCGGTGCTCCTGGCGGGGACCTGGTGGCTGGCGCGTCACACCGGCCCGCCTGCCGCGCTCGATCAGAGCCGCCGCTCCGGCCTCGAGTGGACCGTCATGTTCGGACTGGTCGCGGGCATCCTCTGGCTCGCGGTCCTGACGCCGACGGACGACCTGGCCAGCGTCACCATCCTCGATGTCGGCCAGGGCTCCGCCGCGCTCATCCGCGATGGCGACACACAGGTGCTGGTGGACACCGGTCCGCCGGATGGCGTCGTGCTCGCCGCCCTCCACCGCACCGGCGCGCGCCGAGGGCTAGACGCCGTGATCCTCTCGCACGCCGATACGGACCACGCCGGTGGCCTCCATCCCCTCCTCCGCCGTGCAGATGTGCACGCCCTCTACGCCACTGACGAAGCGCTGGAGACGCTCGAGTTCACACAGGGTGCGGAGGGCGCGGCGCTCACTATCGGTGACCGGGTACATATCAGCGACCGCGTCACCCTCGAGATCCTCGCGCCGCCCTCGCACACCCGCGACCGGCGCCATGCCAGCCCCAACGAGGCATCGCTCGTGGTGATGGTGACCATCGGCGAGCGGCGCATCCTGCTCCCGGGTGACATCGAGGCAGGCAGCGAGGACTGGCTCGTCCGCAGCGGACAGCGGCTCCACGCAGATGTCATCGCAGTGCCACACCACGGCTCCCGCACCTCGTCTTCACCGGAGTTCGTCGACGCGGTAGGCGCAGCGGTCGCCGTCGCCTCGGTCGGCCTCGACAACCGCTTCGGCCACCCGCACGAGGAAGTCGTGGAGCGCTACGAAGACGCCCTCTTCCTCCGCACCGACCTCAATGGCGACATCACCATCCGCTCAGACGGCACCCGCCTATGGGTGTCGACGTCGAGATAGCCAGCGATCTGACAAACTGTACGCGGATCAGAATCAGCCCTATGAATTGGACCGATATATGTCAACTGTCAGGGTGCAGGCAAGGGGCCGAGTCACGTTACCAGTGGACATCCGCAGGCGGGCCGGGATCGAACCCGGTACCACGCTGTTTGCACACATAGTCAGGCCCGGAGAGATACGCCTCATCGCCCTTCCTAAGCTCACGCCCGATGAGCTACGTCAGCGATTCCCCATAGACGTTGAGATCGATTGGCACCGCGATCGGGAGATCGCGGAGGCGGAGGCCGCGCAGCATGTGATCCGGGACTAACCGATGAATTCGGGACTCATCCACACCAACGCCTCATCCACGCGGACACGACCAAGCCTCACCGTTGTACCCCGCTAGCCCTCGTCTGCGCGTGGCACCGGCGGCATCTGCACCAATGCGAGGAGCGCGTAGCCCTCGGCGCGATTGCCGAGCTGCCAGCCGCCCTGCCCCGTGGTTTCGACGCGCATCGCGTCGCCGGGTAGCAGCACCGCCTCGCCACCGCTGGAGTCGTTGACGACAAGCTCCCCCTGCAGCAGCACAGCGAACGACGGCACCGCTCGATGGAACCCCGGCCGCGAGCCCGTCTCGAAGCGCATGAGCATCACCCGGCTCGCGTCGCCGAGCACGGCCCCACCAACGCCCTTGAAGTCGCCGGGGCCGTTCTCAAACGGCCAGTCAAGCAGATCCAGCGGCTGCAGGTGGGTCTTGCCGTGCTCATCCGCCGTGATGCGCCATGCCGCCATCTCGAATCTCCTCATGCCTTCGACGGCTCCGAGGGTAGCGCGCCAGCCATCGAGGCGGCAGGCTACAGGGGCACCAACGTCATCGACACCTCACTCACCATGAAGCGAGCACCGCCATGTTCCAGCGATCCTTCGACCGCGGCCCGCGCGAGGAGCGCCCCGTCACCATCGAGCCCGGCTTCCTCCGCCATGCGGAGGGCTCCGCACTCGTCTCCTTCGGCGACACCCGCGTGATCTGCACCGCCAGCGTGGAGCCCGGCGTGCCCGGCTGGCTGCGCGGCAGCGGGCAGGGCTGGATCACCGCCGAGTACGGCATGCTCCCCCGTTCCACCCACACGCGCAGCGACCGCGAAGCCGCCCGCGGGCGCCAGGGCGGACGCACGCAGGAGATCCAGCGCCTCATCGGCCGCTCCCTCCGCGCCTGCGTGGACATGAAGCAGCTCGGCGAGCAGACCATCACCCTCGACTGCGACGTGATCCAGGCGGACGGCGGCACACGCACCGCCTCGATCACCGGCGCGTGGGTCGCGCTCGCGATGGCAATCGAATGGCTCCAGCGCGCCGGTGGCCTCCCCACCTCCCCGGTGAAGACACAGGTCGCCGCCCTCTCCTGCGGCATCCTGGACGGCACACCGATCCTCGATCTCGACTACCGCGAGGACTCTGCGGCCGGCGTCGATTTCAACGTCGTGATGCTGCGTACCGGCGACCTGGTGGAGGTGCAGGGGACCGCCGAGGGCGAACCCTTCTCCCGCGCGGAGATGGGGCAGCTCGTGGACCTCGCCTGCGAGGGCATCGAGCGGCTGTTCATCGCGCAACGAGCGGCGCTCGACGCCGCACGTGGATAAGTCGGGGTCAAGATCTGATCGATCACCTGATCGGTATACTTGACGTGAGGATTACTGCCACGTAACTTATGTCGCAATCGAGGCCCCAACGGGCCTCCCCTGTCAACGGTCCGCGCTGTCTCCCCGGGCAGCCGACGACGGGAGTGCGCATGTTGTACGGGGTTTTCTGCCGCCTCGGACGTCCCGCGGGTGAGTATCCGACGCTGTATGGCGCGATCCAGTCCGTTGCCGTGGCCTCCTGGATGTTCCCCGAGTCCTGCTGGCTCGTCGAGTCGGAGCACCGCCCCGAGGTCATCCGTGACGCCCTGAGAGCCGCCATCGAGGACGGTGACGTCGCCCTCGTCTTCCCCATGGAGGTCGGCCCCGCACGCTGGACCTCACTCAGCGACCACCGCTTCGGCCGTCAATTCCTCCAGAGCGCCCTCGAACGGGAGCAGACCACCCGCGCGTAACTGGATTGACGATGTAATGACAATTGCAGTACATTTTCAGTTAGCAGGCGACGATGCCTGAGCGGGAAGCGCTCATCATCGAGTGGGCCGACGACCGGGTGCGGTTTTACTACGATCGACACGAGCCGAAGTCGCTACACATTGCGGTGCGGCACGGAACCACGGTTGACGATGCGCTCTGGACGTTGAGCAACGGGGAAACGCACTGGAACGAAACGAACCGGCGGTTCGAGACGTTCACAATCACACACGGCCTGTATTGGACCCGACACTCCTACGACGGTTCCGTGATCGTGATCTCCTGTTTCCCCCGACAACACTCAGAGGAGTAACAAATGGCACGGAAACCAATCCAGTACAAAGTCATCGCCGAACGGGTCCCAGAGGATCCGGAAATCTCCGCTATGGTGACTCGCATGGAGGCAGAGGCTGACGAAGACATTGCGTCGCGGACGGTGACGCTGCGCTGGGGCCCGACGCAGATCGGCACCGTGAAGCATGCCGCAGCGCTCTTCGGCATCCCGTACCAGACCTACCTCAAGCAGGTCGTCTTCCGCCAGGCATTGAAGGACATCGCGGAGGCCCAGTCAGTCCTCGGGCGTGACTCATCCGAGACCGGCATTCGCTACCCCACAACGCCCTCAACCCCGCAGCGACGCGTCGCCGAGGAATAAACACCTATCGCCCAGGGTGAAGTCGGAGTCAGACCGCCTTGACTTTGTCGAGCGAATAGAGAGCCTGCAGATTCGCGCGAACGTATTCGAGATCCTCCCCGCGACCCTGATCGAGGGCGAACAGCGCCTCCCAGAGTCGCCGCAGCCGCATGAGGGTCGGTATCGCCCTGCGCTCGTCCGGCAAGAGCGTGCCGCCACTCCCCAGGTACACATCGATGAGCTGACCAACCATCTCGAGATCGAGGACCAGCCGCTCCGCTGGTCGACAGAAGGCCCACAGGGCATCGGCGAGATCACACACACGCCAGTCCAACCGGCATTCGTCGAAGTCGAGCAAGGCCACGACCTCCCCGCCACGCATTAGCAGATTTGGAGGGCCAACGTCACCGTGGACGACCTGAACTGGTAAGTCGAGATCAGACAGCGCACGAAGCTGCGCAGGCACCTCGGAGAGGTAGCGATCGATGGCACCACGCTCGTCCATGCTCAGAGATTGGTCGATGCGCGGGGACAATTGCCACCGGTCATTGGAACGCCAGTCGAGACGGTGCCACGCCGGCCATCTCGGCCGCTCCAGACGGGGGTCGAGTCGCTGCGACGCCCGAGTGAACTCAGCGAGCGTACGGACCGCTGCGAGGCGGTGCTTGGCAACGTGTGCTTCGAGCGGGGTTCCCACGACGAATGGCGTCAACACCGCGAACCGATCATCGAACGCTACAAGCGACTGCGTACCAGAGAGTGACGGCTGTGGCGCAGTCACGGACCGAAGTGACACTGCCAGCTCCCGCACTACCTGGTGCTGCCAGATGATCTCCGCGCGGCTCGCGTCGCGGCGCAGTAGATGAAGCACGTAGGAGGAGGTACCCGTATCGACGCGGTAGACCTCGTTGACTGTCCCGCCGCTGAGTGGCCGGAGACGCATGGAATCCGCATCGGGCAACCACTGGCGGAGCAGCAGCCGTAGATGCTCGTAGCCACTCCCGCGAGTCACCTACGCATACTCCCCCAGGAACATCCCTCCCAGGATGTGCACGTGGGCATGCTCCTGCGACTGCATGCCGTCGTAGCCGAAGTTCGAGATCAGCCGGTAGCCCCCCGGGCAGTGCTCGTGCGCTGCCTTGATCGCTGCCGCACCGACCTCACCCATGTCCTGCCACAGCTCCGCCTGCGTCATGTGGCGCTTCGGCACAGAGAGCAGCATTGTCGGCACCCAGCGCAGCCGGTTGCGGAAGACGATGACGTTCTCCGTCTCGTGCAGCACGTCGGCCGGCTCGCGGCCAGCGATGATCTCGCAGAAGACACAGTACCGCTGCATCGGGTGCCCGTTCGTTGCATGCGCGTGCTCCACCGTGCCGGGAGCGCGATGATGGGGGTGCGGCTAGGCTAGGCAGGGCGTCCGCGCACCCGCAAGTGGCCGCACAACCACCAGCACTGCCGAATGCCACGAACGGTGCGTACGAGGGGACCCGTAACCGTGACCGAGATCCGACCGTTCCGCGGCCTCCGCTACGATCCGAGCGCGGTACGGGGCGACGATGTGATCGCCCCACCCTATGACGTCGTCGGCGCGGACGACGTCGCCGCACTCCACGCGCACTCCCACTACAACGCCGCCCACATCGAGAACCCCGCCGGGGATGAGCAACACCGTTTCGAGGGCGCTGCGCGGATCCTCGAGCGCTGGCAACGGGACGGCGTCCTCCTCCGCGACGCTCAGCCTGCCTACTATGTGTACGAGCAGCGCGTGGCAATTCAGGGCCGCACGGTCCATCGTCGCTGCTTCTTCGCCCGTACCCGCCTGCACCATCCGGAGGAAGGCATCATCCGTCCGCACGAGGCGACTCTCGCCGCACCGCGCGAGGAGCGCCTCCGCCTGCTCCGTGCCACGCGCACCAACATCAGCCCGCCCTTCGCAATGTTCCCGGATCCCACCCACACCGCACGAGACCTGCTCCGCACCGTGGCGGACCGCACGCCGGACTTCGAGGCACACGACAGCCTGGGCGACCGCCACCGGATGTGGCTCGTGACCGCCTCCGACGAATTCGCGACGCTCTCAACCGCATTAGTCGATGTCCACGTGACTATCGCGGACGGTCACCACCGCACCCACACGGCCCTCGACTACCGCGATGAATGCGCGGAGCGCGCGGAACGCTGGACCGGCGAGGAGCCCGAGAACTTCGTCCTCATGGGACTGATTCCCGAGGACGACCCCGGCCTCGTGATCCTCCCAATACACCGACTGATCCACGACGAGGACCTACCCGACGGCTTCCTCGAACGCCTCGGCGCACTCTACCGGGTGGAGGTGCTCGCCGCGGACGGCGATGCCGCAGCGGTGGACGAGGCCTGGCAGCGCGTGGAGGCGAATGCCGGGGGGCCAACGACGTTCGCGATCCTCGGCGTCACTGGGCCGCGCTCGGTGCACCTCGCGACGGCTCGGTCGCAGCAGGCCATCGACGCGGCGATGCCCTCGCAACTTTCAGTCGCGTCGAAGCGGCTTGATGCGCTCGTGCTCACCGAGACCGTGCTCACACCGATTCTCGGCATCGATCGCGCGGCGCTCGCAGCCGGTGGCCGCGTGGAGTTCAGTGAGGATCGGCACGACGTATGCGAGGCCGTCGAAGCAGGTGACTGCCGCGTCGCCTTCCTGATCAATGCCACCCGCGTAGACCAGGTCTCCGCCGTAGCCGATGCCGGCGAGGTCATGCCCCAGAAGACCACGTACTTCTATCCGAAGCTGGCGACGGGAATCGTCTTCAACCCGCTGGACGACTGAGCACTGGTCAGTTCGGTCCGCTCGGCTCCAGGTCAAGCGCAAGGGGGTGGCTCGGCTGGTAGAGCGGAAGCTCGCCACCTCCGGGCAGCGCGATGCGGATCATCAGCCCCGCGTCCGGGTCCACCTCAACCTCGCCCACAAACGTCGCACCCTTTGCCTGCAACTCAGCCACCGTGGTGCGGATGTCGTCGCACATGAGGAAGAGCCCCTGTGTCCAGTCGCTCTCAGGCGGGTGCACGCCAATCTCAGCCGGTGGAGCGCGGAAGATCAGCCAGCCACCGCCGGCGTCTACGTGCGGAAACTCGAGGACATCGCGGAGGAACGCACGCACGGCCTCCGGGTCGGGGACGAACAGCAGCGTGTGTAATCCGGTGATCACAGCAACCTCCGAGCGGAGGGTACCAGCAGGTGCTGCTGTCCGTGGATCTACGGGCGCACGAGGATCTGGCGGATGGCGTCGATGTTCTCGAGCGCCGCAATCTCGCCGATCTCACCGCTGGTGAGCGGGCGCGATACGCCCAGCAGCATGAGCGCACGCACACCGTCCCCGGGCGACACTGACATCGAGGAGATATTGACCCCTCGCTCGCCCAGCAGCACGCCGACCCGTCCGATCGTACCGGGACGGTCGATGTTCTCGATCGCGACCAGCGTCTGATTCCCGCGAATGTCCACGCGATACTGGTTCAGCCGCACAATGGCGACGCCGTCGTCCTGGTAGGTCGCCGCGACACGCGATTCGCCCTGATCCGTGACGACCGTAACCGCCACCACATTCGCGTAAGCAGCCGAGACCGGCCCGCTCCACTCCTCGATCGCCAGGTTGCGCGCCTCCGCGGTTGCAAGAGCGTTCACCGGGGAGATCTTGTCAGTGGTGACCTCGTCCAGCATGCCGGTGATCGCAGCCGCCTTCAGCGGGGTCGTGTCGTTGTTGCCGATCTCACCGAAGTACTCGATCTTCACACGCTGCAGCCCGCGCCCGGCCATCTGCATCGCCACGCGTCCGGCTACTTCCGCTGCGTCGATGTACGGCGAGATGATCGCCATCGTCTCCGGGTCTACCGTCGGCACGTTCACCGGGTAGCGCGGCGCGCCACCACGCAGGATCTCGATAATCTGCTCGGCCACATCCAGCGCCGCGCGATCCTGCGCCTCGTCCGTGGAAGCAGCCAGGTGCGGCGTCACGACGATGCGGTCGTGGGTGGTGAGGATGTTGCCTACCGCGGGCTCCTCGGAGAAGACATCGATGGCCGCACCGGCGATCTGCCCGGACTCAACCGCCCCGTAGAGGTCCTCTTCGTTTACCAGTGCGCCCCGAGCAGCATTGATCAGGCGCATAGTGGGCTTCGCGCGGGAGAGCAGATCAGAGTTGATCATGCCGCGATTGCCTTCGTGCAGCGCTGTATGCAGCGTGACGAAGTCCGCCCGGGAGATGAGATCGTCCAGCTCCACCATCTCCACACCCAGCGAGCGAGCGCGATCCTGTGAGACGTACGGATCGAAGGCGATGACCTTCATCTCGAAGGCTCGTGCGCGGCTGGCAACCTCGCTGCCGATGCGTCCGAGCCCCACAATGCCGAGCGTCTTACCGGCCAGCTCCATGCCCTGGAGTTTGGAGCGGTTCCACTCACCCGCGCGGAGCGACTGGTGCCCCTGCGGGAGGTTCCGCGCCACGGCGAGCATCAGACCGAAGGCGTGCTCAGCAGTCGAGATCGTGTTCGCATGCGGAGCGTTCACCACCACGATGCCGCGCCCCGTCGCCGCGTCCACGTCCACGTTGTCCACGCCCACGCCCGCGCGCGCGATCACCTCGAGTTGCTGTGCCGCCTCAATCACCCGTGCCGTGACCTGCGTCTGACTGCGCACGACCAGCGCACGAACGTCAGCGACCGCATCCACCAGCTCGTCCTCGGAGAGCCCCGTCTTCAACTCCACCTCGTGCGAGGCAGAAAGGAGGTCGATGCCCTCCTGCGCGATCTGGTCCGCGATCAGGATCTTGGCCACGAGTCCTCCAGTACGATGCGTCGCCCACCACGGTGCGGTACAGGACGGTTCAGCGCGGTACGCCGTGCTCGGATCGGCTCGGTTGGACCTAGGGTGCCTGGTAGCCCAGCCGGTCCAGCGAGTTGCGCAGCGCGTCCAGACCGGCGGCAATGTCTTCGTCAGTGACGAAGCCCAGGTGACCGAAGCGGACGATCTTCCCGCGCAACGAACCCTGCCCGCCCGCGAAGACGGTGTCAAACTCGTCGTGCGCCACATTCAGCAGCTCACCACCGTTGATGCCCTCGGGCACGCGGATGGCGGTAACGGTATCGGACTCCACGCCCTCGTCCGCCAGCAGCTCCAGCCCCATGGCGCGCACGCCGTCGCGGGTCATCTGCGCCAACCGGTGGTGGCGGGCGTAGATGTTCTCCATCCCCTCCGCCATCATCACCTTCAGCGAATGGTCGAGCTGGAACCACACGGACACGGCCGGCGTCCACGGGGTCTGCCCGGTCTCCATCGAGTCCTTGTGCCGCTTGAGGTCAAAGTAGAAGCGCGGCTGCGGATTGCTCGCCGCCTTCTCCCAGGAGCGCTCGTTCATCGAGACGAACGCGAGACCCGGCGCCGTCATCCAGCCCTTCTGCGAACCGGAGAGCACCACGTCCAGGTCCCACGCGTCCGTGCGCACAGGCACCGAGGACAGCGAGGAGATCGCGTCCACGATCAGGAAGCGGTCTTCCTCGTGCACCAGCTTCGCGAGGTCCGGCAGGATCGGGTTCGTCACACCCGTGGAGGTTTCGTTGTGCGTGATCAGCACGCTGCGGATCTGCGGGTTCGCCTTCAGCGCATCTGAAATGCGGTTGAGATCGGCGGCCTGGCCCTGCTCGAACTGCAGCAGCGTGCCGTTGCCCTTGTAAGCCTCTACCAGGTTCACGAAGCGGTTGCCGAACTCGCCGATCGTGACAACGAGGACATCCTCGCCCGGCTCCATCATGTTGACGACCGCCGCCTCCATCGCGCCGGATCCAGAGGCCGTCAGCGTGAGAACGTCATTGGTGGTCTGGTAAACCTCCTTGACGCCGGCGGTGGTTCGCGCGATGAGCTCCGCGAACTCCGGGCCTCGGTGGTTGATCATGTCGGCAGCGCCGGCCTGTGCGACCTCAGGGGGAACAGCGGTCGGGCCGGGAATACGCAGATTCACGGTATCTCCTTGGAGCAGGATGAAGCGGGGCAGTGTGCCAGTGACTTCTCGGTAGGACCATCGTACGAATACGTCTAGTACGATCAACAATTGCAGGTGAACGGCGGGAGTCGGGAGTAACGTGCTCTCGCCCCCGCGTTGCGTCACAGTGTGTACTGAACAGTCCGTGTACCGAGTGTGCACGTACGACACAGTCTGTTCCGCAACCTGTCTTGCAACGATTGCACTGAGCAGAATACCGCACGGAGCGTACCCCGCTGGACGATCGCACTCTGGAAGTCCTCGAGTTCCCCGCCGTGCTGGAGCGGCTGGCAGGGTTCACCATGTTCTCCGCCGGGCGCGAGGCCGCCCTCGCGGTCCGTCCCCAGGCCGACATCGACACGGTCAGACGCCGCCAGCGTGAGACTGCGGAGGCCGTCGAGCTCGCCCGCCTCGGTGTCTCGCTACCGCTCGGCGGGTCCGCCGATGTGCGCGCGCGGGCTGGCGCGGCCAGCCGCGGGCAGGTGCTGAGCCCCAGCGAGTTGCTGGAAGTCGCGGGTACCTGCACCGCCGGCGCCAGGGTGCGACGCCTCCTCTCACGCTACGCGGAACAGGCGCCCCAGCTCTCCTCGTTCGCCGCTGTCATCGCCGAGGTGGAATCGATCGCCACGCTCGTGCACGACACCATCGATGAGCAGGCCGAGGTGCGCGATAGTGCGAGCCCGGAGCTGGCGCAGATCCGCCGCGAGCTGCGCGGCGCGCACGAGCGCCTCCAGCAGCGCATGCAGCAAATCGTCACCTCGCCCGGCATCCAGAACGCGCTCCAGGAGCCGATCGTGGTGATGCGCGACGGGCGCTATGTGCTGCCCGTGAAGAGCGACTTCCGCGGCGCGGTCCGTGGCATCGTCCACGACACCTCAGCCTCCGGCGCCACCATCTACGTGGAACCGATGGCCGTCGTCGACCTCGGCAACACCTGGCGTGAGCTACAGGTGCAGGAGCGCCACGAGGTCGAGCGCGTGCTGCGCGAGGTCTCCGGCGCCATCGGCGATGCCTCCGAGGACATCATCGACGCGGTGAACCGGCTCGGGTACCTCGATGCCGCGCAGGCGAAGGCGCGCCTGGCATCCGAGCTGGACGCGGGCGACCTCGCCCGTCCCGGCCGCGTGAACTGGATCGTGGATGCGCCCGCCGAGCTCCGACTTATTGAGGCCCGCCACCCCCTGCTCACAGGAGAGGTCGTCCCCACCTCCATTCACGTCGGTGGCGACTTCGATGCGCTGCTCATCACGGGCCCGAACACGGGCGGGAAGACCGTCGCCCTGAAGACGGCCGGGCTGCTCACCCTGATGGCCCTCGCTGGCCTCCCCGTCCCCGCGCAGCACGGCAGCCAGGTCCCCGTCTACGACTCGGTCTTCGCAGACATCGGCGACGAACAGTCGATCGAGCAGTCGCTCTCCACCTTCTCCGGCCACATCACTGCGATCATCGACATCATCGAGCGCGCCGGGCGCACCTCACTTGTGCTCCTCGACGAAATGGGCGCCGGGACCGACCCCACCGAGGGCGCCGCGCTGGGCATCGCGATCGTGGACCGGCTCACGGCGGCCGGCGCAACGCTGATCGCCACCACTCACCACAGCGAGCTGAAAGTCTACGCGCACCGCACCCCGCGCGTGATGAACGCCTCCGTGGAGTTCGACCTGGACACGCTCCGCCCCACCTACCGCCTCAGCATCGGCCTGCCGGGCCAGTCCAACGCCCTCGCCATCGCCCGCAACCTCGGCATGCCACGCGAGGTGATCGAGGCCGCACAGGGCAGCCTCTCCAGCGAGGAGCGCGACATGGAGTCGCTCCTCGGCGACCTGCGCGAGCAGCTCCGCGCCGCCGAGGATCAGGCAGAACGCACCGCCGCCGCCATGGCCGAGGCCGAATCGCTACGTGACGAGCTGCGTCGGGAACAGGCGGGGCTGGAGGCTGACTCCCGCCGCATCCGCGAGGATGCCCGCCAGCAGGTCCGCCGCGAACTGCGCACCGTGGAACGCCACCTGGAGCGCACCCGCCGCGAGGTGGAGGCCGCCCGCATCGAGCAGGCCCGCGCAGACCTCGAGCGCGCGAAGTCGGCGGCAGACCGCATCAATCTCCCGGAACCCGTACCCGATCTGCGCCCCCTCCCAATGCCAGACGGCCCCATCGAGGTCTACCCCGGCGCCACCATCTGGCTACGCGGCGTAAGCACCCCCGGCGAGGCCCTCGGCGAGCCGGACGAGGACGGCGCGTTCGAGGTCCAGCTCGGCTCGCTCCGCACCCGCGTGCGCATGGAGCAGGTCGAACGCACCGGCACCGCCCCACCAGCCGCGCCCGTACGCACCCGCATGGTCTCGGAAGCCCCGCTGGTCAGCGATTCCATCGAAATCCGCGGCCAGCGCATCGATGAAGCGATGCCGCAGGTCGAGGACTACCTCGATCACGCGGCGCGTTCCGGGCGCGCGCGGGTCCGCGTCATCCACGGCAAGGGCACCGGCACCCTCCGCCGCGCCGTCCGCGAACTCCTCGATCGCCACCCCCTCGTCGTCAGCTACGAAACCGCCGAACGCGCCGAAGGCGGCGAAGGCGTCACCATCGCCTACTTCGAAGAACTGTAAGCACCCTTCCGAAAGGACCCCCATGCAACCAATCGACCGCGTCGATGATCTCTTCCGCCACCAGCGCGCCGTGCGCTCCTTCCTCGACCGTCCGGTCGACGACGACACCGTGCGTGCCCTGCTGGAGGCCGCCACCCGCGCCCCCTCGTCTCAGAACACGCAGCCGTGGCGCTTCATCGTGGTGCGCGACCCCGAGGTGAAACAGCAGCTCTCGGACATCTACGAGGAATGTGCACAGGAAATCTACGGCGGCCGACCGCCAGCACGCGGCGCGAACCGCCAGCCGTGGAGCGACGTGCCGCTGCTCATCGTCGCCTGCGTGGAGGCCCCCAGCGGCGGCGGCATAGCGACAGGGGCATCCATCTACCCGGCCTGCCAGAACCTGATGCTGAAGGCACGCTCGATGGGTCTCGGCACGGTGCTGACCACGCTCTACCGCCGCCGGCTGGAACAGATCCGCGCGGTCCTCGGTGTACCGGAGCGGTGGGAGATCCCGGCGATCATCCCGGTGGGGTGGCCAGACGCGGAGTACGGCGCCAGCCGCCGCCCACCCGTGGACACGGTGATGATGGCCGACCGCTGGACTGAACCCGCCTAGACTGCGAGCGCAGACCGGGACCGCCAGTCGAGGGAGCCCGCTTGGAACTCGCGGTGATCGTCGCGCTCATCGCGATCGCGTTCGGCGCCGCGCTGGTGCAGAGCACGATCGGCTTCGGCTACTCCCTGCTCTTCGCCCCCCTCGCCGCCCTCATCGTCACGCCGCGCGAGGCGATCGCCATCTCGCTGGTGACCGCCACAATCCTCTCGGTTGGCTTGTTCTGGGAGCACGTGCCGCGTGCCTCCATCCGCAGCATCGGGCCGCTGGTGATCGCCGGGATCGCCGGCATCCCGTTCGGTCTCCTGCTACTGGTCCACCTCAGCGCCATCGCCCTCCACTTGCTGGTCGGCGTCGGCATCATCATCAGCGCCGCCGTGGGCATGATGCGCCGCGAACATCGAGACATCCCCCGCGATGAGCGCCTCCCGCTCGCCGTCACCGCCGGACTGTTGTCGGGCGTAATGCGAGGCTCGATGTCCTTCCCGGGCCCGCCCGTCATCCTCTACGAACACTGGGTGGGCGGCTCCGCGCACGACATCCGAGGCCGCATGTTCGCCTACTTCCTGTGGACGGCGATCCCCGGCATCGCCCTCGCCGCCGCCGGTGGCGTGATCACCACGGACGTCAGCTGGGTCTCACTCGCCTGCATCCCGGCAATCGTCGCCGCCGTCCTCTGTTCCCGTATCACCAAGCGCTTCATCACCTTCACCCTCTTCCAACGCCTCTCCATGCTCCTGCTCATCCTCGCCAGCCTCGCCGCGGTCGCCGGCGCCATCGCCGAGTGGCAACGCACGATGTAGCCCGAACCGAGGTCACAGCGCACCTCTACCCGACAGACCTGACGCGATACGCCGGTTCTCGGTACCATCGAGGCCCACCGGGACACGGTTCGCGGAGAGACCCGCCCGCGGAGAGATCGAGGACGGGATGCGCATCCTGGTCATCAACGGCCCCAACCTGAACCTGCTCGGCACGCGCGAGCCGGAGATCTACGGACGCGACACGCTCGCCGACATCGAGCAGCGCGTCCGCGATCACGCCGCCTTCAAGCAGATCGAGATCGCTTTCATGCAATCCAATCACGAGGGCGCCATCGTGGACGCCATCCAGGAGCACCGCGACTGGGACGGCATCGTGATCAACGCCGCCGCCTACACCCACACCTCCCGCGCCATCGCCGACGCGCTCAGCGCCGTCGAGGCTCCCGCGGTGGAGGTCCACCTCTCTAACGTCTTCGCGCGCGAGGAGTACCGGCATCATTCGATGCTCTCCGCCGTCGTGTGGGGCCAGGTGGTCGGCTTCGGCTGGCGCGGCTACCTCGCGGCAGTCGACCTGCTCCACGGGCGCTACGCCGACGAGGGCGGAGGAGCGCGCGCATGAGTGCGGGACGCATCGATCGGGTGCGCGAGCGCTTCGAGGTGCTCGGAATCGATGGGCTGCTGGTGACCACGCCCTCCAACCGCCGCTGGCTGGCCGGCTTCACCGGCACCGCCGGCGTCCTGCTGGTCACCCGCGATGAGGCCCGCTTCGCCACCGACTCCCGCTACTGGGAGCAGGTGGGCCGCGAGTCGCCCGAGTTCACCCTCACTCGCGTCACCGGCGCCACCACCGGCGTAGCCGGCGAGATCCTCGAAGCCACCGGCCGCATGCGCATCGGCTTCGAGCCGGCACACATGACCGTCGCGGCCTACGAGGCCTGGACCCGCGCCATTGCCGATCTGCCGGAGCACTCCCGTCCCAGCCTCGTCCCCGCCCCCCGTGCCATCGAGGACCTGCGCATGGTCAAGGAGCCCGACGAGATCGACGCCCTCACCCGCGCAGTACTCCTGGGCGATGCCGCATTCCTCCACGCCGCAGAGCGCATCGAACCCGGCATGACCGAGAAGCAGGTGGCCTGGATCATCCAGGAGTACGCCCTCTCCCACGGTGCGGAGGACCTCTCCTTCAACACCATCGTTGCCGGCGGCCAGCACGGCGCACTGCCACACTGGCGCGCCTCGGACGCCCCGCTGGAGGCAAGTACCGGCGTGGTCATCGACATGGGCGTCATCGTGGACGGCTACTGCTCGGACCTCACCCGCTCACTCTTCCTCGGCGAGCCGGACGACCAGTTCAAGCGCATCTACGACATCGTGCTCACCGCGCAGACCATGGCGGAGGAGCGCATCGAGGCCGGCATGCCGGGCCACCAGGGCCACGCGATCGCTGTCGAGGTCATCGCGCAGGCGGGCTATGGCGAGTATTTTGGACACGGCCTCGGTCACGGGGTCGGCATCGACATTCACGAGGATCCGCGGCTGGCGCCTTCGGGCGACATTCCGCTGGAAGACGGCCACGTGGTGACCGTGGAGCCGGGGATCTACATCCCGGGCTGGGGCGGCATCCGCATCGAAGACCAATGCGTGATGGAGAACGGCCGCCTGCGCGCCCTCTCCACCGCGCCGAAGCTAGACCTGTAAACTGCCAGTACGGCACCGAGGCCATTGAAGCCGCACTGCGGCGGCGGCACCGGTACGAACGAGAGAGACCGATAGGAGTCTGACGTGATCTCAACCTCCGAATTCAAGAAGGGCGCCACCGTAGAGGTGGACGGCAACCTCTACCGGATGGAGGAGGTCCACCACGTCAAGACGAAGAAGTCCGCCGTCTACCGCGTGAAACTCCGCGACCTCCGTGGCGGACACATCACGGAGCGCACCTTCAACGCCGGCGACAAGCTCACCGCCGCCCGCGTGGAGCGCCGCAAGATGCAGTACCTCTACGGTGACGGCGACAACTACACCTTCATGAACAGCGAGACCTACGAGCAGGTCGAAGTCCCGCGCCGCGTCATGGAAGACGCCCTCCCCTACCTCAAGGAGAGCGACGAGGTCCAGGTCGTGATCCACGGTGAGGAGGCGCTCGGCGTCGAGATCCCCGCGGCCGTGGAGCTGCGCATCGAGCGCGCGGACCCCGGCGTCAAGGGCGACACCGCCACCGGCGCCACCAAGCCCGCGACGCTGGAGACCGGCCTGGTCGTCAACGTCCCGCTCTTCATCGAGCCGGGCGAGGTAATCAAGGTCTCGACCTCGGACGGCCGCTACCTCGAGCGAGTCTCGCGCTAACGGACAACGTCCGGAAGCGCGGACCGGAGCCGTCATGCAACCACAGGCGCACCCGATCCACGAGGTCGGGCGCTACATCCGCGAGCGCATCGAGTCTGACCCCGCCCTCAGCGATCTCTGGATCGAGGGCGAGGTCAGCAACCTCGTCAACGCCTCCTCCGGGCACATCTACTTCACGCTGAAGGACGAGAAGGCCGCCCTCCGCTGCGCCTTCTTCCGCGGCCAGAACGGCCCCCACCGCCACAAGCTCGAACCGGGCGCGCTGATCATGGCCCACGGCGCCGTCTCGTTCTACGAGCCGCGCGGCGACCTCCAGTTCATCGTCGATTTCGTTGAACCCGCCGGGGTGGGCGCGCTGGCCGCGGAGTTCGAGCGCCGCCGCCAGCAGTTCGAGGCGGAAGGGCTCTTCGATCCCGCGCGCAAGCGCCCGCTGGCGGCCTTCCCCCGACGCGTCGGAGTCGTCACCAGCGCCACGGGCGCTGTCATCCACGACATCACCACGGTGCTCGGCCGCCGCTGGCCCCTCGCCACCATCACCCTCGCCCCCACCCGGGTGCAGGGCGACGGCGCGGCCGAGGAAATCGCAGCCGCCTTGCAGGCCATCGCGCGCCCCGGGCAGGCGGATCTCCCGGACGTCGTGATCGTGGGGCGCGGCGGCGGCTCCGCCGAGGATCTCTGGGCCTTCAACGAAGAACCCGTCGTACGCGCCATCTTCGCCTGCCCCGTGCCGGTCATCTCCGCCGTGGGCCACGAATCCGACGTCACGCTCGCTGACTTCGTTGCAGACCTGCGCGCCCCCACCCCCTCCGCTGCGGCAGAGCTCGCCGCACCGGACCGCGCCGACATCGCCCGTCACGTCTCGGTGGTGATCGGCAACGCCGAGTACGCCCTCACCCGCCGCGTCGAGCGCGCACAGGACGAGGTGACCCGCGTGACCCGGGAGATGGCGCGCCACCTGCCGAACATCGTCCCGCTCCAGCGCCGCATTGCGCAGCACGCCGAGTCCATGCGCTTCGCCGCGCTCCACGCCACCAGCGACGCCCGCGAGCGCACCGCCATCCTCGCGAGCCAGGTGGAGGCGCTCTCGCCGTACGCCGTCCTCGGTCGCGGGTACGCGCTCGTCGCCCACGAGGACGGCCGCGCCGCCTCCTCCGCCGCCACGGTCGAGACAGGCGAGCTCCTCGGCGTGCGCTGGAGCGACGGTAGCCGCCGCGCGCGTGTAGAGTCGGACGCATGAGCGACGCGCAGACCGACACCAACCCGCAGCCCACCCTCGACCTCGGCGACGACGCGCAGTCCGCCGCGCCCGAGGAGGATTTCGAGACGATCTACACGCGCCTCGAGTCCGTCGCGGCGCAGCTGGAGGCGGGCAACCTCAGCCTTGAACAGTCCGTCGCGCTCTACGAGGAGGGCATGCGCCTCGCCCAGCAATGCCAGGCGCTCCTGCGCCGCGTGGAACAGCGCATTGAGCAGCTCCAGGCGCTCGCTGACGAGGACGACGAAACATGACTCCCAACCCACGCCCGGTGATCGGGGAGCAGTAGCCGCGCATGTTGCGCATCGGCTGGTTCACCACCGCACGCGGCCCCGGCTCCCGCCAGATGTTCGAGGCAGTCCAGACCGCCATCGAACGCGGCGACCTCGACGCCCGTTTCGCCTTCATCTTCTGCAACCGCGAGCCCGGCGAGGACCCCGTCACGGACGGGCTCTTCGAACGCGTCCAGGCGCTGGACGTGCCACTGCTCACGCTCTCATCGGTGCGCTTCCGCCGCGACCACGGTGGCGAGCGCTCACAGCCCGGCGCACCCCTCCCCGCATGGCGCGACGCGTACGACGCCGAGGTCGCCCGCCTCATCGACCCGCGCGAGGCCGATGTCTGCGTGCTCGCGGGCTACATGCTGATCTTCACACCCACCTTCGTAGAAGGCCGCACCGTGCTCAATCTGCACCCGGCGCTCCCGGACGGCCCCGCCGGCACCTGGCGCGAGGTGATTCGCACACTCATCCGCTCCCGCGCCACGGAGAGCGGCGTGATGGTGCACCTCGCCGTCCCCGAGGTCGATGCGGGGCCGGTCGCCGCCTACTGCCGCTACCCGATCCACGACGACGAGCTCGCCCCGCTCTGGGCGGAGCTCGAGCCCCACATCGACGCCCTCGATGACGAAGCGCTGGAGGACACCGGCCTCTTCCAGCGCATTCGCGAGCGCGGCATCACCCGCGAAGCACCGTTCCTCGTTGCCGTCCTCCAGGCGTTTGCGGACGGACAGCTCCGAGCCGAGGGCGCACGGCTCCTCGATGCGACCGGAGCGCCGGCTGCTGCGCTGGATGTGACGGAGGCGGTAGTCCCCGACCCGGCCTGACCCATCCCGGCGACGTCTGGCAGAGCGTCTCTCAGCACGCTACGCTGTCCTCCCACCCGTTCCCCACGCAACGCTGCCGCCACGGCAACCGCCCAGGGAGTTCCCGGATGTCCGCACACCACACCCCGGATCCGGTGCCACGCGAGCGTGCCCTCGCGCCCCTCGCCGCTCGTCCCCTCGCACGGCGCCCGAATCCCGTCATCGCGAGCGTTGCCCGACGTGCCGTCCCTACCGTGACGACCTCCGCCGGTGCGCTCGTCACCTCGCTCGCCGTGGAACGCGCGATGGCCCGCGTGGTCACGGTCGCGCTCGGACGCCTCGGTCAGACCGTCGCTGCCACCCCGTTCAGCATGATCGTGCCGCGCGTGGGACGCGACGAGGCGATTACCGTCGTCACCGAAACCACCATCGTCGAGCGCATCAGCCGGCGCCGGTAGCCGTGCCTCGCGCACGCACCTGACGCAGCGATCCCCGATGCCCCCCGCCGAAGAACGCCTCCAGAAGCTCCTTGCCCGCGCCGGCTACGGCAGCCGCCGCAGCGTGGAGGGCCTCATCCGAGACGGTCGCGTCACCGTAGACGGCGCCGTCGCCGAGCTCGGCCAACGGGCCGACCTCGCGACACAGCGTGTCGAGGTAGACGGCCGCCCCGTCCTGGCCCCCACCTCTGAGGTCACCATCGCGCTGCACAAGCCAGTCGGTTATGTCGTGTCGAGGTCGCGCGACAACGACCACCCCACCGTCTACGAACTCCTGCGGGGCGCACCCGCGCACCTGCGCTACGTCGGTCGCCTGGACTTCGGTACCTCCGGCCTCCTCCTCCTGACGACCGATGGCGAACTCGCCCACCGCCTCACCCACCCGCGCTACCACATCCCCCGTACCTACGAGGCGACCCTCGATGGCCGCATCGACGACGACGCCATCACAGCACTGCGTCGCGGCATCACGCTGGACGATGGCGTCACCGCCCCCGCGCAGGTCGACCGTCTGCGCCCGCTGCGCGACCGTGACCGTCTCCGCATCACCATCCACGAGGGCCGCAACCGCCAGGTGCGACGCATGCTGGAAGCAGTCAACCGCCGCGCCACTGCCCTCCGGCGCATCTCCATGGGACCGGTCCAACTCGGCCGCCTCGACGTGGGCGAGTCCCGCAACCTGACCGAGGATGAACTCGCCGCCCTGCACAACCTGGTCGGGCTCGGCGCCCAGCAAGCACCCTCGGCGCGCCGCTAGCGAGCCACCGAGGTTGGCCGTACCGGTAGTTGCCGCCTATCATCACGCGGACCCGGGAGGCCCCATCATCGAGGATTCGCTCGCCCGTAGCATCGCCATCGACGGCCCCACCGCATCGGGGAAAAGCGTCGTTGGTCGCGCGCTGGCTGACGCACTTCATGTCGGCTTCTTCGACACCGGCCTCATGTACCGCGCCTGCACCCTCGCCGTCCTACGGCAGAGCGTGAACCCGGAGGATGAATCCGCGGTCATCGCCACCGTCCGCGAGCTCCCGCTGGACATGCGCTGGCCCGAACCCACCAGCCCCCGCGTCTTCATCGGCGACGAGGACGTCACCCCACTCCTCCGCGAACCCGAGGTTGAACAAACCGTCTCGCTCGTCTCACGCATCGGCGAGGTGCGCGATGAACTGGTACGCCGCCAGCGCTCAATCGCCTCCCGCGAGCCGGTCGTGATGGCCGGTCGCGACATCGGTACCCGCGTGCTGGTGGAGGCGCGCACAAAGGTCTTCCTGGACGCCTCCACCGAGATCCGCGCCCGCCGCCGCCTGGGCGAGGAGCTGGATGCGGGGCGTGACACGACGTTCGACCAGGTACTCTCCGCCACCCGCCGCCGCGACGAGCTCGACAACACCGGCCACCGCGCGGTGCGTCCGGAGCAGGCCGCCGAGGGCGCAATCATCATCGATACCGACGCACTCGGCATCGATCAGGTCGTTGAACAGTGCATCGAGGCCTACCGCGCCGCCAATGGTGCGTAGCGGACCGCGCACGGCTCACGTGACGGCACACGGTACTATCACTTCATCATGACGGAGCGCCTCTTCCGCCTCACCTACCGCGTCAGCATGGTGCTGGTGCGCACACTGCTGCGTATCTGCACGCGCTGGGAAGTAGACGGCGCGGATCGCCTCCCCCCCACCGGCCCCGTGATCATGGTCGGCAACCACGTCCACATCATCGACCCCGCGCTCGCCGCAGCCGCCGTCCAACGGCAGGTCCACCCGA